>CAMDPX010000124.1 GCA_945905295.1 Planctomyces sp. SH-PL62
CAGCGGATACATCACGTAGGGCGTAAACGTCGGCGGCTCATACGGGGCCAGGTTCCACTTCAGCGTGCCAAGCCCCGCGAACACCAAGTCGATCCAGGGCAGATACCCCGAAGACAACTCCCAGCGACGTCGCCACCACACGGCCGGCAAGCTGATCGCCACCACCACGACAGGAAACAAAATCGTCTCGGAGAAGCGCCAAAACATTCCCGCTTGCAGCAGGATCAACAACCAGGCGATCCAGGCCTGACGGTGCATGAGATGAGCCTTCGAGACGTGCGGCAAAGTGGATGCGAGGGGCGACGAAACAATGTTCGTATTCTGCCGACTACGTCACCGCTCGGCGACTCCAGCGCCGTAATGTGGCCGAGTCACGAAGAGGCTGTGAAGTTTTCGTGGAGCACGTTTTCAACGTGCTCGAAAACAGGCAGATTGGGCACGTTGAAAACGTGCCCCACGTCATTTATTCACAGCCTCGGAGTGACCCGGCTACAAAAAGAAGCCCGACTCTTGGGGAAGAGTCAGGCTTCGCGTGGCCAGATCATTTTCCATCGAAGTGCTTAATCTCCGGAATGTCGGAACCGAGTCAGCATGGTCGTCAGACGTGGCTTGGTCATCCCGGCGGATTTCTCGTCCGCTGGCGGAGCCGGTGCTTTTGGTTCCACCGGGGCCGGAGCCGCCGGTTCCGGGATCAACTTCTTCGGAGCCGGCATCGGTTCCGGAGCGGGCGGACATCCCATTGGTCCGGCAGGTCGGGTTGGCATCGCTTGAGGCATCATCTGCGGCATGGGTCTTTGCGGTTGTTGGCCCAGCGGCTCGACCCAGTACTGCAAGTTCGCGGATTGATGATGATGAATCGGCGTGTAAGAACTTTGCCAGCGGCCGTGATACCCATGATGCGGTTCGCGCACGTGATACTGCGACGGGACCGGCGGTTGAGGCAGTCGATACGGGGCCGGTTGCCAATACGGAACCTGCTGGTACGTGTAGCCGAGCTGTGTGGTGTCGTTCGGCGCATACACCTGCGGATAGCTGCGGTACTCACCAGCCGCCGGCGTACTGGTGCCGTACCAGTGCTCCGGCCAGTAGCGGTAATAGGTCACTCCCCGACGAATGACCGGGACTTTCACCGGAGCGTTCCAGCCATAGTCCGGCGGGCAGATGTAGTAGTCGCAGCACAGCGCCCACTTCTCGATCGCCTTCAGGCAACATTCATTTCCACAGCCCGTGCGACAGTATCCCGGACAAGAGGGACATGGCTGCGGGCATGTGGGGCAGGCCTGTTGTGGACAAGTCGGACACGTCCCGTCCGCGAGACTCTGTGATCCGGTCGCCATCGCCAGCAGACACAGTCCCGCGGCACTCAGTCCCTTGAGCAAAACTTTGTTCATGACAAATCCCTTGAATCGGGGTAGTACCCGCCGGACGTCGCCGCGTTCGCCAGAACGCGGAATTTCGTGTTGACGGCCCGCACTCTGGCGAATGCGGCTACGGTTGAAGAATCACAATTACCAGCCTCGTCCCCCGCGTGGCGGGACGACGTTGGAGATCGGCGTCAATCGGCTTGACGGCATCCCGTTCGAGTAATTCATCGTGTGCCGCACGGTCGGCGCGAGCGGCACCGCGATCGGCACTCCATAACCCTGAGCCGCCCAGACTTGGCTATCTCGCGGATCGGAGTAGTTCGGACTCGCCGCATAGACCATGTTGTAACACCCGAACGGAGGGACTCCTTCTCCGCCATTTCCCATCGGAGTGAAGTAAGCCAGCTTGCCGTGAATGTGAGCTCGCAGGATGCCGTGCTGCTGATGGTTGCGAGCATTGAACAACGCCCACTGATTACTCCACCAACCGCAGCAATTCGGACAATTCATCTGGCCATGCAGAGGACATGGGCTGCTCCCGATCTCGTCCGTCAAATCGGTTTGAGGACTCCAATCGGGCTGACGCTGTGTCCAACCGACGGCGTGATTGCGCATCGAATCGCCCGCGTCGGACCATTGCTGGCCGACATCGCGAAACGTGTATAAGTCGACTTGCTGCGAAGGGGGGCCGCTTCTCCGAGCCGCTCGGCACGACGGGCAACCACACGGTCCCCAGCCACCGTTGGGAACGCAACCTTGCGGACCACATGCGGACGCTCCGCAATTCAGTCCGCCGCTCGCGCATCCCGGTACTTTCGCCACTCCGCAACCTGCGCTGCTTTGGAATGAGACGGGCGAAACCTGCCTGCTGCGCGAGACCTTCGGCATCTGATGGTTCGCCGACTCCACATCGTCGGCCAAAGTGCAGAGACTTAACCCGTGCAGGGTCGCGCCAGCGATCAACATCCGCACGCCGGCGCGAATCCATTGTTTCATGACCATGTTGTCTGCTCCCACATCCGTGTGAGTTGTCTGAACGTGAACGACGCGAACTTCTCTAGGACGGGCACTCTTGCCCGTCACTCGGCACACGACGGGCAAGAGTGCCCGTCCTGCTGGTTACTACTAATTCTTCCGCAATCCAAAGTTGACCGGCGGGCAGTAGCCCGAGAACGGCCGATAGCTGCTGCGGTACTTGACCTTCACTTCCGTCCCTTGCAGTTCCCACTTGTCGTGAGACTCCATACCGAACGGAGTCCACCACCATCCGCCGCGGACCTTGTAATAGAACGGCGGATACAGAGATTTGTACTGATGCGGATAAAGCATCTCGTGCGGCGCGAACGCTTGATTCGTGTAGGTCGTGCCGCCGACATACGTCGGCACGTTCGGCACCGGGCACGGATACAGCGGCGCGTGCATCTGTGGGTATTGCTGCCGAGGCGGCATCATCATCGCGCCTGGCGGCATCTGTCCCTGCATCATCTGCGGAGCCATCGCGCCCTGTTGCGCGAACGAGTCGCTCGGCAGAGACGCGACCAACACTGCAGCTCCCAACGCCATGAGAATTGACTTGAGCATGTTCGCCCCCCCTCAACGTCCGTGTTGCTTCCGTCGGCCAACGGCGAGCGGATTGACCATCCGCTCGACGCCCCGTGTAGTCATCCCTGACCATCGGCTGGCGGCGACTTCGTGTGACGGTTGTTCCAATCGGTCACGAGCAACCTGCCGCATCGGTTCTACCGGTTCTGCCGACCAGCTTGGCCGACAACGCCTTGTGTCGCTCGGCATAGGCGTCACCCGACGAACGACCGGCACATCCCAACGAGTCCCCGAACCTTGCAAAGTCGAGCCGACCGCTAGAATCTGCCCCCCTTCGGCTATCGCAGATTGCCTAAGTAGCCCCGCAGTGATGTCTGGGTAGCCGCGTTCGCCAGAACGCGGGCGAATGGCCAAAACCCCGCGTTCTGGCGAACGCCGGCTACCCAAAGATGCGCGATTGAAGGATTCACCGTGCCCCGAAACGACGATGACGTGATCACTCAGGACAACGGCAACGGAACTGCCGACGACGGCCAATTGCAGTACGTCTCGATCAGCCACGAGACCCGCCGCCGTTATCTGAACTACGCGATGAGCGTCATCATGTCCCGCGCGTTGCCGGACGTGCGTGACGGCCTGAAGCCGGTGCAACGCCGCATTCTCTACGCGATGTATGAAGGGCTGCGATTGCTCGCCACCGCGAAGCCGCGGAAGTGCGCGGGAATCGTCGGTGAAACGCTCGCCAACTATCACCCGCACGGCGACGTCGCGGTTTACGAGGCTCTCGTCCGCATGGCTCAGGACTTCACCATGCGATATCCGCTGGTGAATGGGCAGGGGAACTTCGGCTCGATCATGGGCCTGCCTCCCGCGCATCAGCGGTACACGGAAGCTCGACTGACGGCGATCAGCGAACAGCTCATGAACGAACTGCGGTTCGAGACCGTCGAGATGCGGCCGAACTACGACGCGCGCACGCAAGAGCCAGTCGTGCTGCCCGCCCGTTTTCCCAACTTGCTGGCCAACGGCTGCTCCGGCATTGCGGTCGGCATGGCCACGAACATCCCGCCGCACAACTTGGAAGAGCTGATCCGCGCCTGTCTGTACCTGATCGACGCCGACAGCGAGGTCACCGTCGCGCAGTTGATGAAGTACGTCAAAGGCCCCGACTTCCCGCTGGGGGGGCGCATCGTCACGGACCGCACCTCCCTGAGGCTCATGTATGAAGAGGGCCGCGGCTCGATCAAAGTCCGCGCCGAATGGCGGCTCGACAAAGAGAAGCGGCAGGAAGTCGCGAACCGAATCGTGATCTACACGATCCCCTACGGCGTCGAGACCAATCCGCTGATGGCCGAACTCGGCGAGATCATCAACGGCCGCAATCTCCCGCAAGTGCTCGAACTCAACGACGAGACGAATGAAAAACTTGGACTGCGGATCGTCCTCGAACTGAAGAAGGACGCCGATCCGGAAATGGTCATGGCGTACCTCTACAAGCACAGCTCGCTCGAACAGAACTTCGCCTACAACGCGACCTGCCTCGTGCCGACCGAATCGGGCACGCTCACGCCGGCCCGCTGCAATCTGGTCGAGATGCTTAAGCATTTCCTCGACTTCCGCCTGCAAACCGTCCGCCGTCGCTTTGAGTATCTGCTGGCTCAACTCGAACGCCGCATCCACATCCTGGAAGGCTTCGCGATCATCTTCAACGGCCTCGACAAGGCCATCAAAATCATCCGCGGCAGCGACGGCAAACAAGACGCCGCCGCGAAACTGATGAAGGAGTTTCCGCTGGATGAAATCCAGACGATGGCGATTCTCGAAATGATGCTGTACCGGATCAGCAAGCTGGAGATCGACGACATCCGCAAAGAGCTGGAGGAGAAACAAGCCGAAGCCGAGCGACTCCGCAAGCTGCTGAAATCCGAGTCCCGATTGTGGGGCGTCGTCCGCACAGAACTCGAAGAACTGCTCACGCAATTCCCGGACAAGCGCAAGACAAGCATCGGCTCGTCGGAAGAGATCACCGAGTTCGACGCGACCGCCTACATTGTCAAAGAGAACGCGAACGTCGTGCTGACTCGCGAAGGCTGGATCAAGCGTGTCGGCCGGCTCGCGAAGGTCGAAGGAACGCGCGTCCGTGAAGGAGACAGCGTCATCGACGTTGTCCCCGGCAGCACACTGGACACGGTCGTCTTCTTCGCCAGCGACGGCATCGCCTACACGTTGCCGATCGACCAAGTCCCCGCCAGCAGCGGTTACGGCGAGCCGATCAGCAAGCACGTCAAACTCCAAGACGGCGTGAGCATCGTCGCCGCGCTCACGACCGACGCGCGCTTCACCCCCGAAGATGTCCAACGTAAGAAAGACCCCCTGCCCCGTCCGCACCTGTTCGTCGTGACGGCGTTCGGCAACGTACTGCGTCTGCCGCTCAGCCCATTCCGCACCGCCTCGAACAAGAACGGCCGCAAGTTCTGCCGCGTCGTTCCCGGCGACCGAGTTGTCTCGGTCGAGCTGATCCGCGATGCCAACTCGGTCTTCATCGTCACGCGCAAAGCCCGCCTGATTCATTTCAACATCGACGACGTGCCGGTCCTTTCCGGAGCCGGCAAAGGAGTCCGCGGCATCAAGGTGGAAGCCGGCGACAGCGTGCTCGGCTTCAAGCAGTTGACCCGCCCTAGCGACGCGCTGCATGTCACCACGAACGCCGACAAGACAATGAACTTCGGTCAAACGAAGTACACGGTCACTTCGCGCGGCGGCCGAGGCATCCGCACCAGCCACCGCAGCGAGTTCGTCGAGATCATTCGCGATCCCATCGAACTCGTCGATTGGGCCACGATGGAAGACGAAGCCAAAGAGGCCAAGTGAGCCAGCGCAAATCCCACTTTCCGCGAGGCACTGCGGCACAGATCCGCCCGAAGCGCTCGCAATCGTGGCGGTCAGAGCGATAGAGTGTTTCCAACTCAGCCGAGGAACACCGCCATGCCGTCGACTCCCCAAGAGATTCACTTCCTGTCCGATTCCGACGAGAAGTTCGCTTCTCGCGTTCGCGCTGCGGCGGCAGAGATCAGTACCGTGCTGTCGTTGATCCCGGCCGCTCATTCGCCGGTCGAACTCGCCCAGCAGATCAACAAGCTGTTCCACACCGCGATTCATCACGGTGCGCCGATTTGGAATGACGGCTCACGCATCGGTTGCTGCGAACTCTATCACTTTGCCTCCAGTCAGCTCTTGCAGACGGTGCCGCGGACGAACGGATCGGTCTCGGAGATCTTGGCGGCGTTCCTCGACGATCTGCTCGATCCTCTCCGCGAACCACTCACGCTCGCGAACGCACCGGCCAAAGCATGGGAATTGAGGCATCGGTTTGATCGCTTTGAAGCTGTCGTCGGAATTGAAGAACTCACGGCTCTGGCAAACGTGAGATTAAAACGCGGGACATCAGCATCCGTAGACGACATCCGCAACTTGGTCATCGTCTCGGTGGAACACGGCATGTCCCTCTATCAGGTGGAAGACTGGTTGGGTTGCGCTTTGTTGCATTCGTTCTGTGCCCAACAAATGGTGGCGCTCGCGCAGATCAAGCCCCTCAACCGTGAGGTCCAGTCACTCGTTCGCCCGGTCGGCGAATTGCTGGCGAAATATCCCAAGGTGCCGCTCGAAACGGATCTCGCCAAACGTTGCGCCTGGGATTTCTATGAAGCGTTCATGGACATCATCAAAGAAGATGGCACCTCCCCTGTCCCTCAATACGACGCCGTGATCAGCTACCGCCGCGACGGTGGTTCGTATCTGGCACGTGCGATTCACCAAGCAATCAAGGACCGGGGGCATCAGACGTTTTTGGATGTTGACGAAATGAACGCGGGGCCCTTTCCAGATCAACTCCGCAGAAACATTGAGAACTCCCCCGCGATGATTCTGCTGCTGACTCGCGGAGCACTTGATCGCTGTTGTCAGGACGGAGAAGACTGGGTCCGGCGTGAGATCCTGCACGCACGCGATCATGGCAAGATCATCATTCCTGTGATCGCTCCGAAGTTTAAGTTCCCCAAACTTCCCCCCGAATTGGAATTCCTTCGCGACCTTCAGGGCGTGCCCGCCTCAGACGACTTTTTCGAGGCGATGATCGACCGGCTCATTCGGTTGATGGGTAGCACTTCGAGGCGATGAAGTTCCGATGCGATTCAATGTGCGAGGCTATCCGAGCAGATCGACCCCTTCTCGGATACGAGCGAACGTGCTCCGCCAGACTATTTCGTACCCAGACAATAAATATGGCGTGTTCCGACCAGAAACAGCTTGCCGTTGATTACGGCGGGCGAAGCGTGATTGGGATCTTCGAGGTTGTTGACCGCGAGAACATTGAACTCGTCGCCCGTTTGGATCACGTAGCTGACCCCGGCCGTCGCAAAGTACAACCGGCCGGCGGCGTCCGCGACGGGACTGGCCCAGGTGCTCGTTAGCCCTTCGAGCCGTTGTGCGTAAACCTGCTCGCCAGTGTCGGCCCTCCAGCACTTCAAGATGTTGGGCGTGTGCAAGCGATACACTCGCTGCCCGACAATGATCGGCGAGCCAATTGCTTCCGGGATTTGATTCACTCGCCACTTGATGTGCGTCTTGGTGATGTCGCCCAAACCGCTCGGATCAATCGCCACGCCGGGGCCGCCGCGCCCGTTGTCGCAGTACAGGATGCCCGCTCCAAAAGCTGGCGAGGCAGCTTCACCGCCACCGCGACACCACCACAACGCCTCGCCGTTGCGCGGATCAAGCCCCTGGATCCCGCGATCCGCTTCGCCACCTCCGGCCGCGGCAATCACCAGTTGAGGTTTGCCCCCCACGTCGATCTTCAGCGGTGTGCTGTGAGCGAATCCCGCTTGCGGCAGCGCCGCTTCCCAACGGATCGAGCCGTCCGCTTTGTCGTAGGCGATGAGCTTCGAGTCCTTCTTGTTCGCCATCGCGCACAGCATCAAGACCGAGTCCTCAAACAGCACGGGACTGCTGCCAACAGTCACGTCGAACGTGTGCGGTGCGATTTCTTTTCGCCAGACAACTCGGCCCTCGAAGTCGAGCGCTGCGATCACCGACGATCCGAAGACCACAAACACGCGCTGCCCATCCGTGGTCGGCGTGGGAGCGGCATATCCACCTCCGGGCCCGCTGCGAAAATCGTTGCGCAACCACGGACCAGGCTCGACGATCGCATCCCACAGCAGCTTGCCGTCGGTCGTGGAATAACACAGGACGTGCTGCTCCGGGATGACCGCCTTGCGATCTTTCACCGCCTCGGCCCAACGCGCGGTGCAGACAAACAAGCGTTCGCCGAACACGATCGGACTGGCGTGCCCTTCTCCGACCAGCGGGGATTTCCACAAAACGTTCTCGTTGTCCGCCCCGCCCCACTTGATCGGCAGATTCTTCTGAGCGGCATACCCCAAGCCGGTCGGCCCACGAAACTGCGGCCAGTCCTCACCGCGCGCCGCGGCGACTGACAAGAGTGCCACGAAAATCGAAATCCGAATCCCAAGATCAGCAACACGCTCGAAGACGGAATTTCGCATCGTGGAATTTTCCAAACGCTGTGGGCGGGGTGAAGGCAAGTCGCAGAATGGGTGTCAGGGCCAGGTCTAAAAATGGTTCATCCCGTGGACTTAGCGGCGGATAGACTCTTGCGTTTGCTGCGCGATCGTCCGCTCTTGAGACCGTTCGCGCGCGTCGCAGCCGCTTTGGCTTTCGCGGTGATCGAACCGCCGCGACGACCGACCAGGGACTTCACGGTTTGAGTCCCATACATGCCGGTCAGTAACCACGCGATGCTGACTTGAATGTCGAGCTGTGGCCAATCCAAGTGGAAGCCGGGAGGCAGCACCGACACGCTGGCCACGTCTTTGTCAGCGAGTTCATTGAGCGCCGGCACAAGCTTGATAGGAACGCTCAGGATCGTCCCCTTATTGAGTTGAACAACGAGCCGGCGCGTTCGGCGATCGTACCTGGCCGAGATTGCCCACGGCTGCGTGCGGAGTTCTTCTTCACCCAGTCGGGTGGCTTCGGCGACCTGTCGCTGGAATTCGTCGTCTTTGGTTTTCATTGAGGAAACACCTTTCGCCATTCGAGCCGAAGCAGCGCTTGATTGGCCTCGACCAATTGGACCGCGTTGCGGATTTCGTGCGTCCGCATTCCGTAGTTCTTTCGCACCTTGAGCGTTTCGATTTCGATCAGCACTGCGGCACCAGCCTTGATGCAATGAACGTGGGCGGGCGGATGATCCTCGGTGTTGATCATCACACGAAAACCAGCTTGTCGAAGCACGGTGGGCGTGTCGCCATGACAACCGAACCGCGTTGATGATTCAAGAGTGATGCGCGTTCGAGGAACAGTCCCCTTAGGTTTACGCGAGCCACGCTTGTCATCGTCCAATGCGCAGGTCACGCTATCGCCCCTGTTGTGGATTTCACTGTTCAATTTCACTGCCGCCGGAAGGCGGAACTACGAACCTCTTGAAAGGAACCACCATGAGACGCTTGGCTTGGTTGTTCGGTTGGGCATTCCTCGGCATGACGGCGATTGCCGGCGCGGCGGATGCTCCCAAAGGGATCACGAATCTGCCGCTGATTTTCTCGGATGACTTCGAGTCCGGCAGTTCCTCGAATTGGGTCGCGACTGATCCGGCCGCCTGGAAGATCGAGAAGACAGACAAAGGGCATGTCTTCAGCCAGTTTGGGAAGAGCAATACGAAGACGCCGGTTCGCTCGCCGTTCAATCGAGCGATGATCAAGGATGTGACTGTCAGCGATTTCGTTTTGGACGTGAAGCTGCAATCGACGGTGAAGGACTACGGACACCGCGACATGTGCCTGTTCTTCGGCGGCCAGGACGCGGCTCATCTTTACTACGTGCATCTCGGCAAACAGACCGACGATCACGCCAACCAGATCTTCATCGTCAACAACGCCGATCGAAAGAAGATCTCGACCAAGACCAGCACCGGCACCAATTGGACCGACGACTGGCATCACGCTCGACTGGCACGCGATGTGAAGAGCGGCTCGATCAAAGTCTTCTTCGACAACATGACCGAGCCGGTCATGGAAGCGACCGACACGACCTTCACTTGGGGACAAGTCGGCGTCGGCACGTTCGATGACACCGGGAACTTCGACAACGTGTTCCTGTTCGGCACGAAGGTCGAGCCGAAAGAAGTTGCCGTTGCCGATCAGCAGGCTCAGCCCGTCGGCAAGAAGGCCGCTCCGGACAACACGCCGCCTGAAGGTTTCACCGCGCTCTTCAACGGCAAAGACCTGACCGGCTGGCAGGGACTCGTCAAGAACATCAAAGAGCGGAAGTCGATGACCGCCGAGCAAATCGCGGCCGAGCAAATCAAAGCCGATGAGAGCGCGAAGGCTCACTGGCGCGCCGAGAACGGAGTGCTCGTCTTCGACGGCAAAGGGCAGAGTCTTTGCTCGGTCAAAGACTACGCCGATTTTGAACTCTACTGCGATTGGAAGATTGAGCCGAAAGGAGACAGCGGCATCTACGTTCGCGGCACGCCTCAGATTCAAATCTGGGATCCCAGCGACGAAGCTCAACTGAAGAACGGAGCCGACAAGGGTTCGGGCAGCTTGTGGAACAACGCCAAGAACCCACGTTTCCCGGACGTGAAGGCCGACAACCCGATCGGTCAGTGGAACACGTTCTTCATCCGCATGGTCGGTGACAAAGTCACGATCACGCTCAACGGCAAGACGGTCGTCAACAACGTCACGCTGGAGAACTACTGGGAGCGCGACAAGCCGTGCTATGAGACCGGCCCGATCGAGCTGCAAAACCACGGCAATACGCTGTACTTCAAGAACATCTATGTGCGTGAGTTGCCGAAGAAGTAGTTGTGCCTCGCAAACACAGGCGAGCCGCCTGTGCTACGAAATGAAAAAAGGCCCGGCTTCCCCTCAGAAGCCGGGCCTTCCTCATCAGGTCAGCGTCAACAAATGGAACGGTTCACCGACGCGAAACCTCTCTCTTCCTGTTTATCTTCAACGCTTACCAGCGGTCTTGCACTTCATTCGCACACAGATCAACCACTCGCCCCGATTCAAATTGGCTCGGCGGCTTGGCCGTGATTCGCAGCCAGACCGAATGCCCTTCAAACTGTCCTTCGACGCCGACGTGCGGTCCCAAGTCATCGTCTTCCGCCATCGTTTGAGCTTGCCAATAGGAGCTCTCAACGACGTCGAAGACCTCCATCAACACTTTCAGGTCGAGCATGAAGCGTGAGACGGCGCACGATCCGTCCAAGGCTCCCCCGTAGATCTCTGTGCTCGAAGCAAAGAGCGTGACTTCCCATTGCGGTGGCAGGCCTCTCTCTTCCTCGTACCGGTGAAAGTGGCATCCCACCGGGGCCAGCTTGTCGGCCGAGTGAAACGCTTCGGTCGCCAGATTGGCGAACCGTTCGAGCCACAGAGGAGATTGAACTTTACCCGACTCGGATTCATGCCGACTGTGATTCTTGTCGTCGTGTGACATGGACACGCTCCGTTCCATGGAAGACGTCAGGCAGTCGCTGTGCCGCATGATTTGGCAGACGCTGCGAGATCGTCCGGTTGTAATGAGCTTTCTGACTTCTCTGAGACTGCCGATCTCGCCATGCAACCCCAATGCCGTGCGGCAACGATCCACAAGATCCCTCGATCGGCCAGCAATCTCGCAACGTTTGGAAAGGAACCTCTTCCCAAGCGGGCCGGGTGACAGGGATTACCACTAGTCGTTTCACCTACGAATTTCTGAGGCGATCTTCGCATTGGCCATACGACCGGCACGACTGACAGGCTGAAATCCAGAAAATGAAACAGGATGTTTCATTCTTGAGCCGCGACTGTTTCATTGGATGAGCGCGCCCCTCAGCGGCGGGCCATCAAGCAGGACCAGCCGAGTGGACCGGGAACGCCACCTCGATCCTCGAATTGGAATTCTCGAAGCCACTCGATCTCAAAGTGACCGCCCCACTCTTCACGGATTTCGCGTTCGGTGACTCGTGGCGGACCGTGCTCCATTTTTTCGTTGGCGTTGCCGCAGAGCACCAGCAGCCGAGCGTCCGGTGCGGCCAGCCATTCGACGGTCTCCAGAAAACCCGACAAGTTCACTCGCCGAGCACAGTGGTAGCAGCCCCGATCAAACAGGAACGAGCACCGCCGTTCGCACGCCGCCGTCCCCTCGGCTCCCAAGGCCGCGCGGAGATCCTCCCACCGGCACAAGTCCGCCGCCGCGAAACGGACCGCGACAGCAGCTTCAGCGGCCTGCGCGAGAGCACGTGCGATCGCCACCGACGAGAGATCCGCCGCCGAGACCTCGAACCCTTGCTGAGCCAGAGCCACCGCATTGATGCCGGTTCCGCAACCCAATTCAAACGCTCGGCAGGGTGCGATCCGTTCTTCTCGCAAGACGCGAACAAGTTCGCGCGAGACCATCCCCGAATTCCAAGGCGCATCACCGCTGAGATAACGCTGATCCCAATGTGTTGGATTGTGTGAGTTCCCGGACATGTGCTTTCCTTCGCCGCGCATTGCGGTCAGCGACGTGAAGAGTACAGTGATCCGCCAACGACTCGAAGCGTCGCGACACACTTCTCTTCCAAGGTGCCTCATGAGCCGTGCCGACAACTTAGCCCTCGTTCGCGAATACACGCACAGCGACAGTTTGATGAAGCACATGCTGGCCGTGGAGGCTGCGATGCGGGCCTATGCTCGCAAGTTCGGCGAGGACGAAGAGAAATGGGGCACCGTCGGCTTGCTGCACGACTTCGACTACGAACGCTGGCCGAATCCTCCCGATCATCCACTGCAAGGCTCGCGCATCTTGAAAGAGCGGGGCTACTCGGAGGAAATCATCTACGCGATCAAATCGCACGCGAGCTACCTGACGGATTGCCCGCGCGTCTCGCGGTTGGACAAGGCGTTATTCGCCTGCGACGAACTGTGTGGCTTCATTACAGCGTGCGCGCTGGTGCGACCGAATCGTCTGGAAGAACTGGAATCCAAGAGCGTCCGCAAGAAGATGAAGCAGGTCACTTTCGCGGCGGCCGTCAAACGCGAAGACATCACCAGCGGTGCCGCCGACTTGGGCGTGGACTTGGATGAGCACATCCAGTTCTGCATCGCCGCACTCCGCGAGGCTGCGGCCGAATTAGGGCTGTTGCCCGCCACGTCGCCTGCGACGGTGGCACATTCGACAGAGGTTCGGCAAGATGCCACCGACTCGAATTCTGAAGGATCACGTTGAGGCGACCATGAGATTCTCGTTTCGCCAATTGCTGTGGACTGGCTCGGTGCTCTTGGCGCTGAGTCTGGGATCGAATGTGTTCGCGCAAAATCCCGCTCCCGCTCCGACAGGTGGTACGGCTCCTGCTTCCGGTGGCGTGACCACCGTGAACCAGTCGAACAACATCTTGGAGTACGGCCTGGTGATTGTGATGTTCGGCGGGGCGTTGTTCGCGGTGTGCCGTTCCAGCCGCCGGAATTGAGTGGCTGACGTGTGATCATGAGCACATTCGCGGATCGCTCCGCCAATCCGCTGTCGAGTCGGCAAGTGGTCGTCACCGGCGTCGGCTTAGTCACACCGTTCGGAGCGGGACGAGAAATCTCCTGGTCGGCGATTCGTCACGGACAAAGTGCCGTGCGCTGGTTGGACGCCGATGACCTCAACGGCGCGGTGCCTGACGGAGCACAATGGGTGGGAGCAACCGCTCCGCGCGAAAGCCTGTCCGCATCGAGCGAGCCGGTGGTGTCACTGGCACTCACTGCGGCGCGCGAGGCGATGACGCATGCTCGCTTGGCCTCAACGCTAGTTCTCTCGGAGCGAGGCGGTTGCGTGATCGGGACCAGCAAGCTCGGACTGCGCAGTTTCGCGCGAGCCATGCGACAGACGGACGACCTGCCGCACGAGTTGCTCTGGCCGAATGCGGCGGCCCTTGCGGTCGCGGCCGAATGGAAATTGAGTGGCCCGGCCTTGTGTCCGGTCGCGGCGTGCGCGACGGGCCTCGTCAGTTTAATTCGCGGAGCAGACTTGATCCGGTCGGGCGAGTGCGATGTGGTGTTAGCCGGCAGTTCGGATGCGTCGCTGGTGCCGATCGTACTTGGTTCGTTTCAGCGGCTGGGCGTGTTGGCTCGCGGATTCGATGAACCGACTGCGGCGTGCCGGCCGTTTGATGCCGAGCGATCGGGCTTCGTCATCGGCGAAGGGGCGGCCGTGTTAGTTCTCGAAGATCGTGCTCATGCCGCGGCACGCGGCGCGACGGTGCTGGCGGAGTTCGTCGCCGGCGGCATGGCCAGCGATCCCAGCGGTCTCACTCAAGTTGATCCGGCGGGGACCGCGCTGGCGTGGTTGATTCGCGACGTGCTGCGGCGAGCGAACGTCCTGCCGGAAGACATCGACGCGCTCAATCTGCACGGCACGGCCACACGAGCGAACGACGTCGCCGAGACTCGCGCCGTGCGTGCCGCGTTCGGATCGGCGGCGGATCACCTCGCCTGCTCCAGTCAAAAAGGGGCCATCGGGCATCTGCTCGGAGCGGCCGGCAGCGTCGAATCCGCACTCGCAGTGTTGTCGCTGCGGGATCAAATCCTTCCGCCGACGATCAATCTGCGATCACCCGATCCGGAATGCGACCTGGACTACGTCGCCAACCAGACTCGTCCGCGGCGTCTGCGAAACGTGCTCAAGCTGTCGTTGGGCTTCGGTGGTCATGTCGCCGTCGGCTTATTTCGTGCGTCGCCGTGACGACTACCAAGCGTAACCCAAACCGAAGCCGCCGATCACCGTTTTGTCATTGCCGACGCTCGCTGAAATACGGCCGAACCAATGGTCTGCCGGATGAACGATGAGTTCACCCAAGAAGGCCGTGTGACCGAAACCGTCCCCACCTCGACCGTAGGAAGCGCGCACGGCCGTGGACGAAAAAACGTCGAACTCCACCCCGGCCGCGAGAATCAGGTTGGTCTCGGTCTCTTGGAGTCTCGGTCCACCAGAGATCTGAGCCTCCGACCGAGTCCAGTTGATTCCCAACTGCGCGAACGGCCGAATGTGCTCGGTCACTCGCGTATAAAAATTCGCGCCCAGATCGCCGCCCCAAAAAGTGACGTCCGCAGGCAGGTCTGGAAAAGCAGGATTGCGAACCTCTAATCCCAGTCCCGAAAAAGTCCCGAAGCCATCCAGGCCCGCCCCCCACGCCGCTTCACTGTCGGGAACAATCACCGGAATGCTGACCTGAAGACGCCCGCCGTGCCCCAAGTCCGTGTCGAAACCGTCGAAATCATCACCGGCCCGAAACAGCAAATACTGAGCGGTGACCGAGGGCTTGCCGAGCAATCCTTGAGCAAATGCAGCTTGGGTTCCCAAGCACAGGCACAATGCCAAACCACAAGCAACAACGCGATTCATGCGAGGCTCCTGCTCGGAAGAAATTCGGAAGGGATTTGAGTGGGATGACGACATCATCCGCGAGGTGGGCGGGGCTTTTATTTGCGAACTTCGGAATCGGTCAAGACGCCTTCCGATCGAACAGGCTCATTCCGATGGACCTGTTCACTCAAACTGGCCTCAAGCAATCCGTCGCACGACGCCGCCATAAAAACGCTGCTCTCCGGAATCCGTTTGCAATCGCAAGGCTCCGTCGTCCGCGATGCCCAGGCAGCGGCCGGTGACGACTTGCTGGCTCGTGTCGAGCGAGACGGTCCGGTCGCGCAGCACGCACAGGCTTTGCCAGCGATCCGGCAGCGACGGATCGTTCGCTGCGAGCCGCCGCAAGTCCACTTCGAGTTGCCGCACGATTTCGCTGAGGAGTTTGGTCCGGTCGAACTCCGCGCCGCTCTCGTCGCCGAGCGAGGTCGCGATGGTCTGTAACTCCGGCGGCGCGGTGGCGAAGGAATTATTGACGTTCAACCCAATCCCGATCACCAACCGGCCGCGCTGGACCGGAGGGACTTCGACCAAAATCCCGCACACCTTGCGGTCGTTCAGCCAGATGTCGTTCGGCCATTTCAAGCCGACGGCTGCGGACGAGACGTTGCCGAGCACCTCGCAAACCGTCACTCCAGTGGTCAACGAAACCTGTGGCCAGCGTGATTCCGGCAACGCGAACTCGGCCGCATCGACGATGATGGAGAACAGCAACGCTCCGTCACTGGACCACCAGCGGTTCGCGCCTCGACCGCGACCGGAAGTTTGCTGATCGGCCAGCACGAGATGCGGGACCGGCAATTCCGCGTCCCGGCACAAATCGAGAGCGCGATCGTTCGTCGAGTTGATCTCGGCGTGATGCTCGGAGCCGCGCAGAAAGGTCTCGGCTTGCAGGCGAGTGAGGTCCATGCGATTGCTCAATACACCGTAGCCTGACTCTCCGAGTCGGGTATTTTTCGGAAATGCTCCCGACCCGGAGAGGCTGTGAAAGAATTGGTAGCTGAACTCGCCAGAGTTCAGTTTTCTAGGCGAATTCTGAAGTCTGGCGACTTCAGCTACCAAAAAGTTCACAGCCTCGGAGAGTCAGGCCACGTTCTCGCCGGAGATTACTTCCGCAGCCAGTCGGCGATCCACAATTGGCTGCTGCCGTCGGCAGTGCGCGTGGAGGTCCACATCAGCTTGGTGCCGTCGGGACTGAAGACCGGCAGGATGTCGGTGGCTTTGTGGTCGGTGATGCGCGTGACCGCTCCCGCCTTTGGTGAATCGCCGGAGAAACCCAAATCCATCGTGAAGAGATCGAAGTTCGCTCCGCGCGGGCCTTGCGAGTAATTCGCACCGGCCCAGATCAGGTACTTCATCGACGGATGGAAGTACGGGCACCAGTTGACCTCGTCGAGATTCTTGGTCAGTTGCACTTCGCGTTTGCCGTCCACGGAGATGGCGAAGAGTTGCAGCATGTGCTCCTTGTCGCGATCGCTGCGGAAGATGACCCACTTCCCGTCCGGCGAGAAGAACGGCCCGCCGTCGTAGCCGGGGACGTTGGTGAGTTGCCGCACCTTCGAGCCGTCGGCATCCATCACGTACAAGTCCGGATCGCCGTCGCGCGACGATGTGAAGACGATCTGCTTGCCATCCGGCGAGTAACTCCCCTCGGCGTCGTAGCCGGGAGAAGTTGTCAGACGATGCAGACCGGTGCCATCGGGGCGGATCGTGTAAAGCTCCATGTGCGGATCGAAGTCCCACTGATAGCGCGGCCGGCCACCTTCCTTGGCGAGAGCTCGCGCTTTCGCTTCGGTCTGTTCGATGTCCGGATCAGTGTGGCTCGATGCGAAGAGGATCGTCTTCCCATCCGGCGTGAAGTAGCTGCACGTCGTGCGGCCTCGACCGGTGCTGAGCAGCATCGGCACCTTTTCATCCAGCCGCTGCAAATAGATTTGATAGAACGGATACCCAACCGGATACCCCTGATACACGATCCATTGGCCGTCGGCTGAGAAGTATCCTTCGCCTGCTCGCGGCAGCCCGAACGTCACTTGCCGGACGTTCGCCAGATGCTTGGCCTCTTCTGGAGTGGACACGCTCGCGGCGTCTTCCGCACTCACCAAGCCGTTCAGGATTCCGACAAGTACCAAGCTGAAGAAGACACGCAACACGAAACACCTCCGACTGTGTTCAAGAATCCTGCTACTGGCGACCACGAAACGGCGCGGAGTATAGGTCGCTTTGCCACAGGCGGCGAGTGGCCGCGCCACACCGGCTTGGTCGCGACAGTGGCCGACCGCTTGCTACAACTCGCCGTCGAATTCCCTTCTGGAGATTGCCATGCGCCAATTCCTGCTCACGAGCACTGTGATCCTGTTTTCCCTCTTCCCAGTCGCTGCTGCCATCGCTGATGACTGGCCGCAGTGGTTAGGTCCACAGCGAGACGGCGTCTGGCGAGAGACCGGCATTGTCGAACGGTTCCCAGAGAACGGGCTTGTTCGGAAGTGGCGAACTCCGATTGGAGCGGGATACTCCGGGCCAGCCGTCGTCGGCGATCGGGTCTTTGTCACGGATCGCGTGCCCACGGACGCGAAGGATCCGGCGAGTCCCTTTGAACGGGGAGCGGTGCCGTCGTCGGAGCGAGTGCTCTGCTTGGACGAGGCCACCGGAAAGCCAGTGTGGGAGCACAAGTATCCGTGCATTTACACGGTGAGTTATCCGGCAGGCCCGCGCTGCACGCCGACAGTGCATGATGGCAAGGTCTATTCGCTGGGATCGGAAGGGCATCTGTTTTGTCTGTCGGTGAGCGACGGCAAAGTGGTTTGGTCGCGCGAACTGAAGAAGGATTTCTCAATCCGTTCGACGCCCGTGTGGGGCTTCGCGTCGCATCCGCTGGTCGATGGAAACAAGCTGATCTGTTTTGTCGGCGGTGAGGAAACGGCGGTCGTCGCATTTGATCTGGCGACCGGCAAAGAATTGTGGCGAGCGTTGTCGGCCAGCGGACCGCATGGTCCGGGCTACAGTCCGCCAGTGATCTACGAAGCTGCCGGAGTTCGACAGCTCATCGCGTGGCTGCCCGATGCGGTCAATGGGCTCGATCCGGAGACCGGAAAGGTGCTCTGGTCAAAATCGTTCGCGGTGAAGGAAGGGCTGACCGCGCCGATGGCTCGTAAATCGGGAGACCTGTTGTTCGTGACGGCGTTTTACGACGGGCCGCTGATGCTGAAGCTCAACGACGACAAGCCAGGAGCGACTGAACTGTGGCGTGGCAAAGGAAAGAACGAACGTCAAACCGACGGCCTGCATTCGATCATGCCGACACCCTTTATCGTGGATGGTCACATCTTCGGCGTTTGCAGTTACGGGCAACTCCGCTGTCTGAAGGCGGATAGCGGTCAGCGAGTTTGGGAAAACCTCACCGCCACCGGAGCCGACAAGGCTCGCAACGCTCGCTGGGCCAATGCGTTCTTGATTCAGCATCAGGGCCGATTCTTCATCGCCAACGAGCAGGGGGAATTGATCCTCGCGAAGCTGACTCCGCAGGGCTACGAAGAACTCAGCCGCACCCATTTGCTGGAGCCCACCGGTCAAGCGGGTGGCCGGCAAATCGTCTGGTCACATCCGGCGTTTGCGCATCGCTGCGTGTTCGCTCGCAACGACAAAGAAATCGTGTGCGTCAGCTTGGCGGAATGACCTGTTTGATCTGGCCGAAAGCTGATCGCCGAGAGCCGACAGCCGTAGTACCGTTTTTTCGGAACACGAGAAAACGGTATTACGGCCATCGGCGTTCGGCAAACGGCGATCGGCCGGAGGTGGAATCATGAGATCAAACCTTTTCTTGTTGTTGGCTGGCTTGGTGATCTGCGTCAGTGACGTGATCGCGGCCGATGGCTTGCAACGGATCAAGTACAACAATCCTGGTTTGGTTGTCGATCTCGGCGTCGGATTGTGGGCGTGGCCGGTGCCGTGGGATGTGGACGGCGACGGCGATCACGACTTGATCGTGGTCTGTCCCGACAAGCCGTACAACGGGACGTACCTCTTCGAGAACACGAGCGGCCCGCGTGAGAAGCTGCCAGTCTTCAAAGCGGCTCAGCGACTTGGAGCCGGCAAGCATTACACGATGCCGTCGTATGTCGCTGGCGGTTTGCGAGTCCTCACGGCGGGCTACGAGCATCCTGATTTCTTGAAGTCAGGGATTGATGCCGCCGTCAAACTCCCGCTGCCGGCGAACATTCACCAGACCGAAGTCGGCAAGACGTCGGGCTTGTTCAAGGTGCGACACAATCAATGGCGGTATGTCGATTTTGATGGCGACGGAACGCTCGACGTAATCGTCGCCGTCGAGGACTGGGCGGACTACGGTTGGGACGATGCTTGGGATGCCAGCGGCCGTTGGACCAACGGGCCGTTGCATGGCTTGATCTATCTCGTCCGCAATAGCGGTTCGAAGGACAAGCCGAAGTACGCCGAACCGGTGCTGTTGGAAGCGGACGGCCAGCGAATCGACACGTTCGGTTGCCCGTCGCCGAACTTCGCGGACTTCGATGGTGACGGCGACCTCGATCTTCTCTGCGGCGAGTTCCTCGATGGGTTCACGTACTTCGAGAACCTCGGTTCGCGAACGCAGCCGAAGTACGCGAAAGGTCGGCGGCTGATGCACGGCGATCGGCCGTTGACGATGGATTTAGAGATGATCGTCCCCGTCGCGTTCGATTGGGATCGGGACGGCGACTTCGATTTGATCGTCGGCGACGAAGACGGCCGCGTGGCGTTGATCGAGAACACCGGCCGGGTCGTCAATCGGCTCCCGCAGTTCGAGCCGCCGCGCTACTTCCAGCAAGAGGCCGATGAGTTGCAAAGCGGAGCACTGGCGACGCCCGTCGGCTGCGATTGGGACGGCGACGGTGACACCGACATCATTAGCGGTAACACGTCGGGCTACATCGAGTTCTTTGAGAATCTCAGCGGTCCGAAAGTCGCGTCGCCGAAATGGGCCGCGCCGAAGCGGCTGGAAGTTGTCACGAACGTAGCCCGACTCTCCGAGTCGGGTCGCCAATCACAGGGCCCCGACTCGAAGAGTCGGGCTACGTTTCGCGTGATGGCCGGGCCGAATGGTTCGATTCAAGGGCCGGCCGAAGCGAAGTGGGGATACACGACACTCAACGTTGCTGATTGGGATGCTGATGGGTTGCCGGACATCGTCTTCAATTCGATCTGGGGGCGAGTGCAATGGATGCACAACATCGGCACGCGCACGTCACCGAAGCTCGCTGAACCACAGCCGATCGAAGTCGAATGGCCCGGCGCGCCGCCGAAGCCGGCTTGGACCTGGTGGACTCCGGTCGGAAAAGAGTTGGTCACGCAATGGCGCACGACGCCGGTGCTCGCCGATTGGAACGGCGATGGGTTGCTCGATTTGGCGATGCTCGACCACGAAGGGTATCTGTCGCTGTTTGAGCGACGGTGCATCGGCGGCCAACTGAAACTCTTGCCGCCGCGCCGAGCATTCCTCGACGACAAGGCTCAACCGCTGTTGCTCAACGGCGGCCGAGCCGGCAAGAGCGGACGACGTAAACTCTGCGCGACCGATTGGGACGGCGACGGGAAGCTCGACCTGCTGGTGAATTCCGAGAATGCGAACTGGCTGCGACAAGTCGAATCGCGCGACGGCACATGGCTGTTCAAGGACATGGGTAAGCTGGATTCGCGCAACATCGCCAGCCACGACGTCAGCCCCACGACGGTTGATTGGGACGGTGATGGCATCCCCGATTTCCTTGGCGGCGCGGAAGACGGCTTCTTCTACTTCTTGAAGAATCCTCGCCAGTAGCCTGACTCTCCGAGTCGGGACTGCTACGGAAAGCCTCCCGATTCGGAGAGTCAGGCTACGTTTTGACATGGCTGTCTACGGTCACTTTCGCAATGACCGCCACGAGGACTTGCTTGGCTCCCGCGCGCCGTAAAGTTCGCGCACACTCGTTGGCGGTGCTGCCGGTCGTCAGGATGTCATCGACCAGCAGCACGGTCTTGCCGATCAGCGACTGAGCTCGAGGCCAGACGGTGAAGGCGTTTTTCAGATTCACTCGTCTCTCTTCAACGGTTAGCTCCGATTGATCCGCGGTGAAACGAATCTTGCGAAGCAGCGTGCGGCTGTGCGGCCGCTCCAATCGCTGAGCCAGCACACGCGAGATCGTTTCGGCGGTGTGATGCGGCCGAGCGAGTCGCCGCGTCAAGAACTGCGGCACGGGCACCACCAGATCAACGCCGGCCATTTTGAGGTCTTCTCGCTCGGTCAGCCACAACAGATTCGCGAGCGCGGCGGCCAGCGGAGCCTGTGTCGAAGATTTGGCGCGAATACACGCCAAACGCATCGACTCCTCATAGAGACCCAACCGAATGACACGATCGAAACGAAACCGATGCGAACGGCACCACACACAGCCGTTGTCGCTGGGGACGTGGGGACCAAGGGGCACGCCGCACCGTCGGCACCGATTACCCGGTGACGGCAATACGTCAGCGGTGCAACGCCGACAAAGGAGTGGGGCAATCAACGGTCCGGCGGAATCCAGGGCTTGCGGTTCGACATCGACGTGGCATCGTGGACACGACGGTGGAAACAAGAAACGAAAGGCCGCTCGCCCCACCAGGGCGAGCGGCCGAGTCAGTCGTGCCGTGATCTTCTGGGTTCCGCTCATTTCTTCGCAAACTGCACGTGGAAGCCTTTGACCTTTAACGCCACGCGAAACAGGCTCGTGTCGACCGTCACGTACAAGACGTTCGCTTCGTCCCCGATGCCGAACTCGACATTGCTGGGCATCCCGGTCGGATTCTTTGCGGTTTGATTCGGCATGCCCGTCGGAATGAACGCGACCTCTTTGCCAGTCGGGTCAATGACCAACACGCCCGGACGCTTCAGTCCGCGCGCGGTCAAGTAGATGTTCCCCTTCTCATCGACCGTCATCCCGTCGCAGCCGGCTTGATCGCCGAAGTCGAGAATCGTCTTGCGCGGTCCGCTGACCTTTCCGTCGGCTCCGAGCGGGAAGGCATAGATCTTCATCGCACCGGGCTTCGCTTTTTCGTCCGAACCGATGCGGTCCGTGCCGTTGTCGTGATCGGCGAGATACATCGTCTTGCCATCGGGGCTGAGCGCGATCCCGTTCGGCTTGCCGACGTCGTGGGTAATCTCGATCACCGAGTTGTCGCTGTCGATGCGGTAGACGGAGCGATGCTCCAACTCGCGCGGTTCGGCCCCGACGTACTTGGGATCCGTGAAATAAATCCGTCCCATCCGATCGACGCAGATGTCATTCGGTGCGTTGAACATTTTCCCTTGGAAGCGATCGACCAACACGGTCCGCTTGCCTGTCTTCAAATCCCAGCGCGACACACCACGGCCACCAAAATCCGACCCTTCCGCCGCGAGCAATCGTCCTTCGGAATCGCAGATCAATCCGTTCGACTTGTAACTGTCTTCGGCGAACACCGTTGTCTTCTTAGTCTTCGGATCGAACCGCAGGATCATCCCCTTGTCGCTCCCCATCGGGATGTCCGAGAAATAAATCGACCCATCCGGAGCGACCGCCGGCCCCTCGGTCAGACCACCTTCGATCTTGGCCGTGCGGGTGAAAAGCCAATCCAGCGTCGCATCCGGCGAGACGATCGTGTCCCCCGTCGGCTTGGGCAGATCGGCCGCGTTCACGCGATCGAAGTTGATTCCACAAAGGCTTGCCACACAGACTGCAAACAGCCAACGAATCATGGTTGTCTCCTCAATTGCCGTGGATCAAAAAACTCGGCAGCAAGCTATCGCGGGGATGGTGCGCCGACAACTAATCCGAAGCGTCAGCGAAAGCGAATGCTTCACACGATGATGATCCCGAGATCGCAGCCTAGTGCCGCGTCACGACTAAAACTTCGGGTTGGAGTTTATCGAGAATTCGACGACTCTGCGTGTACCACAAGGAGGTGGTCTATGCACAAGAAATATGTAGTTCGATTGACGGACGAGGAACGGGGAGAGCTTCAGCTTGTGAT
>CAMDPX010000125.1 GCA_945905295.1 Planctomyces sp. SH-PL62
GGCGACGTAGACGAATTGGTCTTCGACGCCGGGGCTGCCGCGGTAGTGGCCGGTGGGGCCGAGGCAGAGCCAGTGGTCGCCGGTCAGCCACGGGAAGAGCAGGCCCAGCCGGCGGTTCGTCTCCACGTCGAACCCGACCGTGCCGTAGCCATACTCCCAACCCAGGAAGCGGCGGCTGTCGGGATGCCACTGCGCGGTCTGGCCCAGGTGTTGGCCGAGCAGGCGGCGGTCCTGAGCGTCTCGGCCGCGGACGAACGTCCAACCGTAGTGTTCCCGCACGAGCAGCCGCTGGCCGTCGGGAGATGTGTTGAGGAACATCGGAGAACCACCGTTGGAAAAATTCTCCTGCGGGCCGAACGTGCCAGTCTCCACGTCGAGCGGCACGATGTGTTGCGACAACGCGATCCATAGTCGGCGACTGTCGGCGGTCCACGCGAGCGAATGATGAAACGCGCCTATGTTCATCGCTTCCGGGAACTGGTCGTAGGTGGCGACGAGTTTTCCCGCGAGGGGATTCCAGAGGCGGACGGTTTTGTCCTCGGCGGCCGAGGCGAGGCGGGTGCCGTCGGGGGACCAGGCGAGGCTCCAGATCGTCCCCATGTGTCCGGCGAGTTCGTGCTCGATCTTCCCGGTGGCGACGTTCCACACGCGGACCAGTTTGTCGGTCGCCCCAGTCGCCAGCCATTTCCCATCGGGCGACCACGCCACCCGCTTGACGTTGCCTGTGGGGTGCGACAACTCGTGCCGCTTTGCGCCGGTTAGAGAATCGACAAGGGAAATCGTCGGTCGGTCGCCAAAGTGAAATTCTCCGACCGCAATCAATGAGGAATCGGGGGAGGCCGAGACGCTCGCGTTGTCGTACGAAGGCAACTCAAACTGCCGGTTGCGCTCGCCCGTCGTCGCGTCAAATACCTCAACGCGGTTTCGACCTAACGGACAGAATACTTCGCGGCCATTCGGTGCGAGCGTTGGGAGGCCACCATGTAAACTGCGTTCCTTCCCTTCGCGGAGCTTCTGGCCGGTGGACGTGTCGTAGAAGTGCAACCGCCCGTTGGACTCAAAGACGGCCTGCTTCCCCTCGTCGATGGCGGCGACCGCGTATGCGAAATCGCCGCTACCGAATTTGACGTGTTCCTCACCAGTTGTGGCATCGAAGACACCTTGCTCGCCAACGACAAGCCGCTTGCTATCGGGCAGCCACGCAAATGACCGTTTTGAGTATCCATGTCGATTTGAAGCGAAAATCTTCGTGACCACCAAAGTATTCGCGTCACGAATCGCGACTTTTCCATCGGCGGTGAGCATCGCGAGCCACTGACCGTCGGGCGACCATTCGAGTGAAGCAGACAATGGACACTCGACATCTTGCAGAACCTTGAGCGTGGCCGCGTCCCAAATTCTCAGGCGACTTGGATTGCCGCCTTCCGACGCTGATGACGCGAGCTTCGTGCTGTCGGGGGACCACGCCAAGCCACGGCCGCGCTGCTCCTCGGTGACTGGCAAGCGAATTTGCCCCGTTGCCAGATCGAAGATGAAGAACGACGTCTTGTATTGGCCCTCAGTGCTCACGGCCAACTGCTTGCTGTCTGGAGAAAACTTCAGTCCATGCGTGGAAATGACGGGACTCGGAATCAAAGCGTGGAGCGCACCGGTCGTAACATCCCAGATTCGCACCGTGCATCCCAACGTCCCCTTTTCGGCCCCAGGAATATCTCCCGACGCGAGCCAGCGTCCATCGGCGGAGAAGTCGAGAGAGGTCACATGATTCTCATGGCCGACCAGCGCGCGTTGGTAGTTGCCGTCGCGGTCCCAGAGACTGATCTTGCCGAAGGCGCTGCTCGTCGCGATCAAATCCCCTTTCGGACTAGCGGTGAACCCTGTGAATTCAGTCGCTCTATGTGTGCCTGCGAGTTCGATGGACCAGCTTTGCAGGCCGGGGATTTTTTCGGGGCGCGGGACCAGCGCGTGGACGCTCAGCGGCTGGCCCGCGCGCAGCACCAGCGGACGGTCGAGCGGACCCGGCAGCGGCTCGCCATCGAATTGCTTCAGCACGCGGAAGCCGACATGCGCAGCGGACGACCCGCCCGGATATCCGTAATCGGGATGCGTTCTCGATTGTCGTCCACCAAACCAGCCGCCGCCGAGATTCATGTGCCCGTTGTGACTCCGAGGATCATTGGTCGTCAGATAAGACGACAACGCCACTGGCAACCAATCGGTTGTGTACTCCCAGACGTTTCCGAGTGTGTCGTGCAGTCCGAAGGGATTGGGCTTTTTCTGGGCGACGAGATGCAGCGGGCTGGCTTGGGGGTTGGGGTCGAGGAATTCCTGGGTCCAGGCGTAGTCGGCGAGGTCGCCCGGTTCGGGACCGACGACGTGCTTGTGAACGCTCCCCGCCCGGCAGGCGTGAACCCACTCCGCCTCGGTGGGAAGACGATAGACCGATTTCAAATTTGAGATTTCAGATTTCAAATTGTTTGGGATTTCAGATTTGAGATTTGAAATTTGAGATTTGAAATGGGGATCAGTGAGCCACGCACAAAACGCTTCGGCGTCGCGCGGGGTGACTTGCGTGACTGGCTCGTTGGGAGCGGGTTTCCAGCCGGGGGTGCGCCAGTTGATTTTGGGATCGGGTTTGAATGCGCGATCGCGTCCGCCGAGTCCGTTGGTTTCGGCTTCGGTTTGGTAGCCGGTGGCCTCGACGAACTGGCGGAACTGGTCCCAGGTGACTTCGGTGGTCGAGAGCGCGTAGGGTTTGGTGATGCGGAAGCGGCGGACGGGCATGTCCGGTTCGATCGCCGGATCGCGCGGCCGCGTGAAGATCTTGCGAAACTCCCCCGGCGGGATCAACGCGAATTTCATGTCGAGTTTGTCCGCCTCGACCACCGGGCGTTTCAAATGCTCGGCCCACTTCTGTTGCAGCGCGGCGGCGTCTTCCGGCGAGCACGGAGCCACGACGGGCAGCGGCGAGCCCCCTGGCAACTCCCATTTCGGCAACGGATCGGTCTCGTCGAGCTGCTTCACCACGGCCAGGGGCCAACCATTCGACGGATACTGCTTGCCGTCGATGTTGAGTTCGATATCCGGCCGCGCCGCGCGGAACGCGGCGATGTCTTCGTTAGTGTACTTGCGAAAGGTGGCGCGATGTGCGTCAGTCAGGCCGTAGCTACCGATCCCGAACGCTTTTAATCGCGCCATCTTCGCCACGGCTTGCAGCGCTGCCGCATCGACGGCGATCGCATGATCTACAAAAAGTTTCTCCAGATTGGGGAATTCCGTGACCGGCGTCCAATCGGTCGGATCGATGGTGAGTGGGCTGGCAGGGTCTTGATTCCGGAGATTCAGCTCGCGCAGTTGGCCGCTGAGTTTGCCGAGCCGCTGGATTCCCGGGCGGTCTGGGCTATCGACCATCAGGTTGTCCAGGTTCGGCAAACCGGCGAGGACCGCAATCCCCGCATCGGTCAAATGAGTTCCAAAGCCAATGAAATGCCTCAGCTTCTGCAGCTTGGACAGCGGAGCCAACGACTGCACGGGGTGGTCGGCCAGCCACAATTCAGTCAGCCCCGGACACTGCCGGACAATCGTCAGCAGGTCCTCGTCGCCAACAAGAGCTGGCGTGTAGAGTGACGTGAGGTTCGGACAGGAAGGCAACGTTTGCAGGACTCCCGCACGGCTGTCATTAGTCAGCAGTCGCAGTTCCGCAAGTTTCGGATAATTCGCAATGAACTCCAGGCTTTCACGAGCGCACGCTGTAGAATTGAGGTCCAGCTTCCACAGCGAGGGCTGTCTGCCGAGCGAAGCCAGACCTGCCGCAGTCAGCTTTGGATTCACGGCGAGTTCCAGTGAATGGAGACCACGACATCCAGCGAGCAGCGCCGCCAGGTCCGCATCCGTCAGATCGATTTCCAGCAACCGGACTGCGTGGATGTGGAACGGCTGCTGTGGCAGCGGGTCTTGGAGTGGCTGGAAAAGGCTCCTGTCCTCGTTCGCCAAGTAGATCGTCCCCTTCTTGAGCTTCAGCAACCGCTCCGCCGCCTCGCGTTCGGCGGCGAAGTCGATGGGGTCGCTGGCGGGAGCCGACGGTGTGGTCGCCACCGCCTTGGGCATTGCCGGCCCCGTCACCTTCAACGCCTGACCGACACGCGAGCCAACAGCCACCAGCGACACCCGAAAACCGAGGTGGCGGCCACGGGACGTCGGGACGTCGGCGTGGCGATCCGACGACCGGCAGCGGGACGCGGGGAGGTGCCAATAGCCGCCCCGGACCACGCGCAGGGAACCGGCGGAAAATGGACTGTTTGGGTTGATCGCGGGTTTCTCTGGAAATTGGCCGTAGTAAGTCGCATCCCAACCGTCCTGCACCCATTCCCAGACATTGCCGTGCATGTCAGATAGCCCGAACGGATTCGCCTTCAACTCGCCCGCCGCGTGTGTCCGGCCCCCGGCGTTCCCGCCAAACCAGCCCGCCCGCACCAGGTCATCGTCTTTGTCGCCGATCCAGTACTTTGTCGCCGTGCCAGCGCGGCACGCAAACTCCCATTCCGCCTCGCTGGGAAGCCGGTAACCGGTCCCGTCCAGCGGCGTGATCGTTTCGCCCACCCGGAAGTAGAATGGTTTCAATTTCTCTTGTTGGCTCAACTTGGCGCAGAATTCGGCCGCGTCATTCCAACTCACCATTTCCACCGGGTGCTCGGCCGTCTCCAGCCCGGCGAACGCCGCTTTGCCCATTCCCATCGGCGCGAAGTGGGAGGGATTCACGCCCATCACTTTTTCGTATTCGGCCTGCGTGACTTCATTCACGCCCAGATAGATCGGTTGTGTCAGGATCACCTTGTGCTGCGGAGCTTCGGACTTGAGGCACTGCTGCTTGTGCTTGTCTTCATCAGCATCCTTGAGGGCCGCTGCGATTTCCTCCGCCGTGCTGCCCATCATGAACTCGCCGGGCGGGATGAGGCGGAACTTCATGCCGAAGGAGTTGGTGTACTCGACCGGCACGCCGAGGTACTTGGCCCACGCCTCCTGATGTTGTTGGGCTTGCTCGGCATCAAACGGCGCAATCGCCGGCGACGGTGCGTCCGCCGGCCAACCGTGCCAGGAGGAGGGGTTAGGGGCGAGGGGTGAGGGGCGAGGAGAAGACGAAGATTCGGTGATCTCGACTTTCTGCGTGTCGTCGGGGACGGTGACTTCGAGCGTGGTGCCGTCTTTCTTGGTGATCTTGATGATGATCCCGGCAAGCACGGCGAATGCGACGAAGGCAGCGGCGATGACCACTCGCTGGCGCGTCGTGCTGGAGGGTTTGCCGCCACTCGCACGACGCGCCAGCGTGTGGTCGGGTTCGGCTGTCGATGCGGCAACGGGAAGCGTTTCCGATAATCCGCTCGATGGCTTACTCGTTCCAGCACGACGCGCGAGCGAGTGGTTCCCCTCGGCCGGGGAGTGGTTGCCTTCGCCCGGGAACTCGACGGTTGGTTGCGAGGTGAGTGGTTCGGGAGCCAGATCAACCGTGCGGGCGTCTTGATCGGCGGAAGGTGGAGCACTCGTGGGCGCGTCGTGATGGGGAGAAGAGCCACTCGCTGGCGCGTCGTGCTGGTGTGCGAATGGTTCCAGTGCGGTGATGACTTCGGCGGCGGTTGCGAAGCGCTCTTCGGGCTTCTTGGCCAGTAGACGGCGATAGATGGCGTTTACTTCGGCGGGGACTTGCGGGCAACGCGCGGACAGGTCGGGGATCTCTTCATCGACGTGAGCTTTCATCAAGTGCAAGACCGAACGCGGCTTGTCGGCCGAGAACGGGGCCTTGCCCGTCAGCAAAAAGAACAGCGTACAACCCAACGAGTACAAGTCGGCTCGGCCATCCACCGAATGCGTGTCGTCCCACTGCTCCGGAGCCATGTAGTCCGGCGTGCCGAGCACTTGTCCCGTCGACGTCAGCCCCGCTTGCGAATCATCCGTATCACTCAATCGAGCCAGGCCGAGGTCGAGAATCTTGATGATGAAGGCCGTCCCAGAACTCGTGAGAGTTCTGGCGTCAGAGACCGCTGAATCCAGGGGGGCAGCAGTCTCACGATTTTTGCGACTTGGCGAACCCACTTTGGCCATCAATAAATTCGAGGGCTTGATGTCTCGATGTACGAGGCCGTACTCGTGAGCGTGCTGCAAGCCCCGCGCGGCCTGTTGGATCGCGTGGCAAGCGTCGGGGACCGAGAGCGGACCATGTGCTTTCACCAACTGGGACAAGTCCGTTCCGTCCACGAATTCCATCACGAGGAAGTGCGTGCCATTGAACTCGCCCGCATCCATCGCTCGCACAATGTGGGGATCATCGAGTTGTCCGACCGCCTCCATCTCACGCTCAAACCGCGCAATCAACGCCGGCGTTTTCATCATCTCCGACGGCAACACCTTCACCGCCACCGTCTTCTTGAGCTTGGTATGCCGAGCTTCATACACGGCTCCCATCCCGCCTTGACCCACCTTCCGCACGATCTGATACGGGCCGAGCAGCATCCCTGCGACGATCTGTTGCTGCGGCCGTTGCGACGTGCTGAGCTGCGCGGACTCCTGCCCCGACTCGGACAGCGTCTTCTGAACGAGCGACTGCGCGTTCGTTTCGGCGGCAGCGGAATGTTCAGCCGCCGCCACTTCGTCGATCGGTTCCGTCCGCAACGAACGCTCGGCCGACGGCGAAGCCGCCTCATCGTTCGACAAGAAATCTGCATCCGCATCAGGCTTCGAACTGGGCATGGTCAGTCGCTTTTTGTCAGTGAATTCTACGACGCACGTTTCGCGTTCCAGCTCCCTCTCCGTTGAAGCGGAGGAGAGGGGTCGGGGACTTTCGTGGTTGATAGGCAATCGCCGTTGAAGCAACGTCTCGGAAAGAGGTTGCCTGAAGCTCGATGGTGTTTACAACGACCGCCCCCTCACCCCAGCCCTCTCCCCCGAAGCGGGGGAGAGGGCTGGGGTGCGAAACGTGCGTAGTAGAAGTAGCACAACTCACTCAGGTCCGCGAGCCGTATAAGTCGTCCGTGTCAGAATGCTGCGCAACCGCTCGGCGGGAACACCGGCCGACCAAACGGCGGCGACGGCGGGCAGAAGATGCTCGCGAACAACTGGGTCGGATGTTTCCGCCTTTCTGAGCGGCAGGAAATAAGCGTTCGGCCCGGTTCCGAGAACCAAGTTGTTGTGCAACAGGAACGCGACTCGCCCGCCGCGAGATTGATGTTCGCGCAGCGGCGCGGTTTCACCGGCGGTCGAATACAGCAGCACCTGGCCTCGGCAGGCGGCCCGTAGTCTTTCCAAATGCGGTGCGTCGGCTGGGACAACGAGCGTTCCTTCCGGAGGAACTGCATGCACGAGCGGCAAAAGAGCAGACAGCAGCTCATCGCTGTTGAGACGACCGCTCGCCAAAACTCCGTTGGTCAGGACGGAAACATCGCAGCGTTCACAACCCAGACCGCTGGTCAGAGATTGTTCCGTTCGGCATTCGAAGATCGCCGCTTCGACACGCGGGTGCAGCAGCAGCGAGTTGATGCGGTCGTGGTCGGAACCGCGCAGCACGAATGGTTGCTGGCCATCAATCTGCACATCATCACCGACAGCGATGCCAACTCTCCGTCCGAATTGACGCAACAACTCGGCGATCAAGCGACCGATGTCCGCTGAGTTGGGACTGCTCGCGATGCTGATGATCGGGATGCGACCGTTCTCGCCGCCGGGGAACATCAATTCGATGATCGCATCGCCCACCGGTTGAGGGTGTCCGTAAAGTGGTTCGACATGGATCGACAGTGCGGGGCCGGCGTTGACCTCGATGATCACGCCCCCGGTTTCTTCCAGTGGGCGACCGATGTCCGTCGCGATGACATCCAGGCCGGCAATGTTCAAGCCCACGGTTTGCGCGGCGAGTACCGCACGCTCGGCCACGGCGGGATGGACCTCGCTGGTCTCGTCGGTCGTCAGATCTCCGTTCACACACACGATGATCTCTTGCCCGACTTCCAGGACCGAGTCGCGCGTCAGCCCTTTGCGTTTGATCCGCGCCTCGGCCGCTTCGTTGAGCGCCATCGTGTCGAGCTTGTCGGTGTAGTTCTCGCCGCGCCGCGGATCGCGATTCGCTTCGTCAATCAGTTCCGTAATCGTGCTGTGACCGTCGCCGACCACGACATCGCTTTGGCCGCGAGTCGCCGCGATCAGCCGATCCCCGACGACCAATAACCGGTGAGCCGGTCCGCGCGCGAATTGCTCGACGATCACGCCGGAGGTGCCAGCGGAGTTTTCTCCCAGCGCATGATCGAAGGCTTCGTTGATCCCTTCGCAATTCATCAGGTCGAACGAGATGCCTCGGCCATGATTGGCATCACGTGGTTTGACGACGACGGGAAAGCCAATCTCGCGCGCGATCTCGCAGGCTTCCTCCGGTGATTCAGCGACGCGGCCTCGCGGGACCGGGACGCCGACATTACGCAGCAGCATTTTCGTCAGCTCTTTGTCCTGAGCGACGTTTTCTCCAATCGAGCTGGTGGAATCGGTCTCGGCGGTCCAGATGCGATGTTGCCGAGCCCCTTCGCCAAGCTGCACGAGGCTGCCCGTCGTCAGCCGCCGACAAGGAACGCCACGAGCGGCCGCCGCTCGCAGAATCGCACGCGTGCTCGGGCCCAAGCGGACGTCGTCAGCCAGATCGACCAGCTTGCGAATCTCCACCGGCGAATCGAAGTCGGTGCCATTGAGCGCGGCCAGCACGCACGTTCGTGCCGTTTCCAAGCAGGCTCGGCCAAGTGGCTCCGCTTCAAATTCAAACGTCAGATAAACGGTCGCTGCGCCATCGGCCGCGTGGCAACCGCTGTAATGTGGCGGCGTGCCGGCCGCGGCTTCAAGAACGCACGTCACTCGTTCCAGCACGCTGGCCAGCGAAATTCCGCGCTGCGCGAGCTTGGCGAACGACTCGGTCGGCGGCGCGTCGCTCGTTCCCGACGTAGCCTGCGGCGGAGGATCATTCAACGCGGGCAACCACGACAGCAGCCGCCCGATCGCCTGTGGCTCCTCGCTGGATCGCCACGACTGGCGAGCCTGCAAATCCACGTGGACTTCCAACGTCGGGACTCCCGACCAGCGATTCGGCCCGTGGTAGGCAACGATCTGACAGAACTCCATGAAACACCGGCTCTCAATTTCTTAGACAGCGCGACGGGGTCGGGAGTCTTTTTCATGCCGCAGTCGAGAGTCTTCGGTTGTTTGACTCGTGTTGTGCGGCATGAAAAAGACTCCCGACCCCTTTGGGGGCACAAACCAAACGACCGCAGGAACGTATCAGCATCGGCTGTTTCATCCAAGACCTCAAACAACGGACCGTCGAGCTTTCAACCAAGCGGACCAGCGGCCAGCAGGCAATTCCACGCCGACGTACAGCAAATGCCCGGCGGCAAGGCTGGCCAACAGGCACGTCAGCAAAATCAAACTCGATTGAACCGGCGTCGGTGCGTCGTCGCACCATCGCCAGCCGACCCACATCAGATAATGACTCACCGGATAGTGGATCAAATACAGGCTGTAAGAAATCCGGCCGAGGTATTGCAGCCAGCGCCCATTCAACCAATCGTGAAAATGTCCCGACCGTCCGACGACGAAGATCAACAACGCCGCCGTCAGCGCGAGCGCATTTTCCAACTTCCATTGGTACGCCAGATGTCCGGCCACGACGACGATGCTCACCACGAAGACCAGTGGCGAGACGGTTCGGTCGAGCGTCCACCACGTCACCATCCCCAGGAAGAACGAGCACAGAAAATGAATCACCCACGGCTCGGTGCTGTCGAGCCGGTTCCAATAGACCAGTGAGACCAGCGCGAGCGGAGCGAAGACCAACATCAACGCCGTTGCCGAAGGCTTCGGTGACTGCCGATCGGATCGCCCGCGCAGCCGTTGAGCAATCCCCCAACCCAGCACGCTGACGACATAAAACTGCATCTCGATGCAGACCGTCCAAATCGCCGCCGACAACGGCGTTTCTTCCAGCACATCCTGGTGAAACGCGGTGTGTGCCAAGACGCGGCCGCTCGTCAGCGGTTCCTCGAAGGAAGGGGGCAGGTTCCACCACGTCACGTTGACCAGATGCAACACCAGCACGAACGCCAGCGTGGCCCAATACGGCGGTCCCAGTCGCACGATCCGCCGTCCGAGAAACGACGCCAATTCGCGCGGAGTCACCCAGGTGTCGCGCAGCGTGAAGGCGATCACGAACCCGCTGAGCACCAACAGGAATTGCACTCCGACCCAAGATCGCAGCAACACCCAATCGACGATCCACGGCAAGCAATTCATCGCCGGATACGGCAGCGGTTCGTACCGCCAAATGTGATACAGCGCGATCCCCAATGCCGCGAGCCCGCGCAGTCCATCGAGAAACGCGAACCGAGCCGGCGGGTGATCCGTCGTGGACGCGACTCGCGTTGCGTTCTCTGCGTCAAGTTGCCGCTGGGGATCATCTGCCATCAGGGAGTCGCTCTTACGTGGGGGCTCAGAGCATAATCAACTTCTTTCAGGAGGGCTGCTCTTGCGTGCTCGCCCAGTCTTTTCGGTCGCGTCTGACGACCATATACCTCGCACAGTCATTGCGACATCCAGGCGAGCGGGGCGGCGTCAGCCCCCCGGTGATCACGCGATGTCACGGACAACCGGGGGGCTGACGCCGCCCCGCTCGCCTGCCTCATTCGCGGGCACGCGAGTCATTGAGTCGTTTCGTTCCTCGGAGTCGTTCATGCCGTTCCCGCAATTTGATCGCGCCCAGCTTCGCATTCTTCCGCTCGGCGAGCGAATCCACGATCTGCGCCGCGAAGCAATTCTCAATCAGCCCGGCGGCCCGCGTGTCCCCTTCGAGCATCCCGCGATCCCGATCCTCGCCGAGCGAATCGTCGAAGCCAAACGGAACGGCCGCGCGATCATCCTGCTCTGCGGCGCGCACGTTCTGCGAGCCGGCAATGCTCCGCTACTGATCGACCTGATGCAGCGCGGGTTGATCACTCACATCGGGTTCAACGGTGCCGGAGCCATTCACGATTTCGAGTTGGCCATGATCGGCCAGACCTGCGAGAGCGTGGCCAAGTACGTCAAAGAGGGACAGTTCGGCTTGTGGCAAGAGACCTCGCAGTTGAACGATGCCGTGAGTGCTGGACATCGCGATGGGCTCGGCTTCGGCGAAGCAGTCGGCCGCACGATCGAAGAAGAGAAATTCCCGTTTCGCGAGACCAGCATCTTCGCGGCCGGCTATCGGTTGCGAGTCCCCGTCACGGCCCACGTCTGCATCGGCCAGGACATCGTCCACGAGCATCCCAACTTCGACGGTGCCGCTGCCGGAGCGACGTCGTACACCGACTTCCTGATCTTCACGCAATCGGTCATGAATCTGGAAGGAGGCGTGTTCCTCAACATCGGCTCGGCGGTGATGGGGCCGGAGGTGTATCTCAAAGCATTGGCGATGGCTCGCAACGTCGCGCATCGCCGCGATGAAAAGATCTGCCACTTCACAACCGCCGTCTTCGATCTGCCGAGCCTCGGAGACGATCTCTCGCAGGAAGCACCGAAGAACGATCCGCGCTATTACTTCCGCCCGTTCAAGACGATTCTCGTTCGCACCGTCGCCGATGGCGGCCAGAGCTTCTACGTCCAAGGGGACCACAAGGCGACTGTGCCGGCATTGCATGACGCGATCATGCAGCAACTCAACGGCTGACGCTTTGAACTGGTTGTGCCGCCCACTAGCATCGGCCGCGTAACGTAGAGCAGGCGGCTCGCCTGCTCCGTTGGTTCGATTGAACAATCACAGGCGAGCCGCCTGTGCTACGGAGACCATCATGGCGGGCAGTTTTCCTCGGCGGGCGTTGATCAGTGTCAGTGACAAAACGGGCTTGGCCGAGCTGGCCAAAGGGTTGAACGAACTCGGCTTCGAGATCGTTTCGACCGGCGGCACGCGGGCCTTCTTGCAACAGCAAGGGGCGAAGGTCATCGACATCGCCGAGTACACCGGCTTCCCGGAAATCATGGACGGCCGCGTAAAGACGCTGCATCCGAAAGTTCACGGAGCCATCCTCGGCCGCCCCAACGTCCCGCATCATGCGGAAGCGATCGCCGCTCACGGCATCATTCCGTTCGAGCTGGTCGTCGTGAACCTGTACCCGTTCGAGGCGACCATCGCGAAGCCCGGCTGTACGACCGAAGAGGCGATCGAGAACATCGACATCGGCGGCCCAAGCATGGTCCGCTCGGCCGCGAAGAATCACGAGCACGTCGGCATCGTCACCTGCCCATCGCAGTACGAACGAGTGCTGACCGAACTCCGCGCCGGCAAGCTTTCGCATGTTCTGCGTTGCGAACTGGCTGCCGCCGCGTTCGCCTGCACCGCTCGTTACGACCGAGCCATCGCCGACTACATGGCCGGCATGGTTGGCAAGTTGGTGACTGAGGAAGTCCCCGAAGGTGTCACCGTCGATGCCGCGAAGTTCCCTCGCGTGTTGCACCTCGATTTCGAGCGACGCATGCCGCTGCGATACGGCGAGAACCCGCATCAAGCCGCGGCGTTCTTCGTCGAGCGAAATGCCGACACTTCGACGCTCGCCGCTTTTGAGAAACTGCACGGCAAAGAGTTGTCCTACAACAACCTGCTCGATCTCGATTCGGCGATGGCGATCGTGCGCGAGTTCGAGCAACCTGCCGCTGTCGTGATCAAGCACAACAATCCGTGCGGCTGCGCAATCAGCGACACGTTGTCCTCGGCGTTCGAGAAGGCATATGCCGGAGACCCGGTCAGCGCGTTCGGGGGCATCTTCAGCATGAACCGCGTCGTCGATCTCGCGACGGCCGAGCAACTCTGTCTGCCGGATCGGTTTGTCGAGGCGATCATCGCTCCCGGTTTCACCGACGAAGCGTTTCAAGCTCTGACGACTCGACCCAAGTGGAAGAACAACGTTCGCCTGCTGCGAGTCAACGGCATGTCGTGGAGCACGATTTCATCGTGCTCGGCCCCCAACGAATCCGGGCACGTTGAAAACGTGCCCCACGTTGCGAGCATGGACTATCGCCGAGTGAGCGGTGGTCTCTTAGTTCAAACGCGAGACGACGTCGCCGATCCAGAATCCGAATGGAAGGTCGTCACGAATCGCCAGCCGACCGACGCCGAACTGCGCGACTTGCGATTCGCGTGGCGCCTCTGCAAGCACGTCAAATCCAACGCGATCGTCTTCGCGAAGGACGGCGCGATCACCGGCACCGGCGCTGGGCAGATGAGCCGACTCGATTCGTCCGAGATCGCCGCGAAGAAATCCGCCGACCGTTGCCGTGGCGGAGTTGTCGCTAGCGACGCCTTCTTCCCATTTCGCGACGGCATCGATCAAGCCGCGAAGGCCGGCATTCTTTCTGCCATTCAGCCGGGCGGCTCACGCAACGATCCCGAAGTCATCGCCGCCGCCAACGAACACGGCATGGCGATGATCTTCACCGGCCGCCGCCACTTTAAGCATTGAGCGCTCGTAGTGACCCCATTTATGGGGTCGAACGCGCGATCCAGACCCGATGAATCGGGTCACTACGAGCGCGGCCGCCGATAGAACGGCAGTTCGACGATGGTCGCCCGCTCGCTTTGGCCGCGGATATCCACTTCGACGTTCGCGCCGAGGATCGCGGCCTCGCGCGCGATGTACGCCATCGCAATCGGCTTTTCGAGCGTTGGCGAAAACGTTCCCGAGGTCACTTCGCCGATATCGACCTGTCCCGCGAGAACCTGCGCTCCTTCACGAGCGATCCGCCGGCCAGCCAACACGAGACCGACTCGCTTCTGGACTGGCGGCTGAGGTTTCGCCAGCAACGAGTCCCTCCCGATGAAGTCCTTGGTTTGCGACTTCACCGCGAATGACAGTCCCGCCGAGACCGGGTCGATCGACTCCGACAACTCGTGTCCGTAAAGCGGCATCCCGGCTTCCAGCCGCAGCGTGTCTCGACAACCCAGTCCACACGGCAGCAAGCCGGCTGAGGCTCCCTGTTCGATCAACGTCTCCCACAACTTTACGCCGTGCTCGCGAGGCAGAATCACTTCAAAGCCGTCCTCGCCCGTGTAACCCGTGCGAGTCACGATGCCTCGCTGGCCGAGCACGTCCGTCTCGCAACCGAAGTAGTACCGCAAGTGAGCAATGTCCTCGCCGACCAGTGGCGCGAGTAACTCCACCGACTTCGGCCCTTGCAGCGCGAGCATCGACCACTCGGCCGAACAATCTTCGACAGACACGTTGAAACCAACGCGATGCTGTGTCGCCCAATCGACGATCTTCAGTCGGTTCGAGGCATTCACGACCAGCAGATGCCAGCCCTCGAATCGAGTCACGAGTACGTCATCCAGCGCGCCCCCCGCATCGTTACAAATCAGCGAGTACCGCACCTGTCCCGGCTTCAACGACGCGACATCGTTCGTCAGCAGGTGATCGAGAAACTTCACCGAGTCAGTCCCAGTGAATCGCAACCGCCCCATGTGTGCGATGTCGAACAGCCCCGCTGTGCGGCGTACGGCGTGATGCTCTTCGGTGATCGAGCGGTACTGCACCGGCATGTGCCAGCCACCAAACTCGACCATCCGCCCGCCATGCGCGGCGTGCCAGTCGTGCAACGGGGTTTGAAGGAGAACTGACATCCGCGTGGCTCCGATCACTGGAATTTGAGATTTGAGATTTGAAAAACGGTATCACGGCTGTCGGCCATCGGCTGACGGCATTCGGCCGGACGCCGATGGCCGAATGCCGATCGCCGTTATACCGTTTTTCCCGCAATCACCTTTGCCAGCGCATCGGCGTCATACACGCATCCGCCCCAAGTCCCGCCGCCAAGCTGTTGCAGCAACGCCCAGAGCTTTGTGTCGTCCGGAAGCTGCGGATCAGGCAGCAACGGCTGAGCGGGTTCACGCTCGGCGAGGATTCGCGCACCGGCCTCCGGTGAGAATCGGCGATCCGCTTCACCGACGAAATTCAAACTGCCGTCGAGCGTGTTGCGGTCGATGATGATCTCGATCATGTCGCCGTCGCGGAGCTTGCCGATCGGTCCGCCGGCCAGCGCTTCGGGACCGACGTGACCGATGCAGGCTCCGGTCGAAACGCCAGAGAAGCGGGCGTCGGTGATCAGCGCCACCTGCTTTCCAAACGACAGATATTTCAACGCAGAGGTGAGTTGAAACGTCTCTTCCATACCGGCTCCGAGCGGGCCACGGCACATCAGCACGATCACGTCCCCCGCTTCGATGGTTTTCGACCCACGCCCCTTCACCGCCGCGATCGCGTCCCGTTCGGACGTGAAGACTTTCGCGGGGCCGAGCTTGCGATAGACGCCGTCCTTATCGACCACGCTGGGATCAATCGCCGTGCTCTTGATGACCGAGCCTTCTGGCGCGATGTTGCCGACGGGGAACGTCACGGTACTCGTCAAGCCGCGTGTGCGAGCGCGTTCCGGCGACATCACCACATCATCAGGATCGACGCCGTCGGCCGATCGCAGCAACGCTCGCAGTTCACGGCGGCGATCCGATTGTTCCCACCAGTCGAGCACTTCACCCAACGGCCGCCCCGTTGCGGTCAGCGCGTTCAAACGCAGCAGGCCCAGCGTGCGCAGATGCAGCATCACTTCGGGAACTCCCCCCGCGAGGAAGAACTGCACGGTCGGATGGCCTACCGGCCCGTTCGGCAGGACATCAACCAGACGCGGCACTTGGCGATTGATCCGATTCCAATCATCGACGACCGGCCGCTTCAATCCGGCTGAGAACGCGATCGCAGGAATGTGCAGCAACAGATTCGTCGAGCCCCCGCAGGCCGCATGCACGACCATCGCATTGTGCAGCGAATCGTCGGTCAGCAACTTGCGCATCGTCAGTCCCTCGGCTTCCATCGCGATGACCGCGCGAGCCGATCGGCGAGCCGCGTCCAACCAGATCGCTTGCCCCGACGGCATCAACGCGGTGTGAGGCAACGCCATGCCGAGCGCTTCCGCGATGACCTGTGATGTCGCCGCCGTTCCCAAGAACTGGCAGCCACCCCCCGCGCTGCCGCAGGCTCGGCAACCCATGTCCTGAGCGTATTCGAGCGTGACTTCGCCGTGAGCGAATCGTGCTCCCAGCGATTGAACCTTGCCGGCGTCTTCCGCATCGCGAGTCGGCAACGTGACTCCACCAGGCACGATCACGCAGGGCAAATCGTGTTGAGCCGCCAGGGCCATCATCGTCGCGGGCAAGCCCTTGTCGCAGGTCGCGATGCCGATGACCCCTCGACGAGTCGGCAGCGAACGAATCAACCGCTTCAGCACAATTGCCGCGTCGTTGCGATAGGCCAGGCTATCCATCATCGCGACGGTCCCCTGCGATCGCCCGTCGCACGGATCGCTGACATAAGCGGCGAACGGCAACTTCTCCAGCCGATTCAATTCGTCGGCCGCAGCTCGCATCAGCAAGCCGACTTCCCAGTGCCCGGTGTGATACCCCAACGCGATCGGCCGGCCATTTTCGTCCCGAATGCCCCCTTGAGTGCTGACGATCAAAAACTGAGGCCGCCCCAACTGCGACGGTTCCCATCCCATGCCGGCATTCTGCGTCATACCGAACAAGTCTCCCGACGGAGCATCCAGCAACATGCTTTCGGTGAACGGCATCCGCCCGACGGGGCCGTGCCCCTGCGTGACAATGTTGAAGAGATCGGGGGCCGAAGAATCGAGGAGGTCATTCATGGAGATGAAGGTTTCCCTTTAAGGCGTGAGGAGGTTGAGATCAGCCGAAGACGACTACGAGGCTGGCCGTCGTCCCTTTTCGCGGAGCAGAGCATCAGCCCAAGCCGCGTCGTCCGCAGGCAGCGGCGGGTTGGGTTCCAGGGTGTAGTCGGTGTCGTCATACCGTCCATTGACGTACGCCTGATCGAAAACAGCTTGCAGGTCGAGCACGACATCTCGATCAGTTTTTCGCAGTGGGATTGGGATTTTCGGAAGGGGTTCGCGCAGTGGGATGCGGTAGTACTCGAAGCTCCACTTCCACGGTCGGCGAATCAGCACGCAATAGGGGGTGTTGTAGTCGCGTGGAAGATTTCGTCGGTCGAGTGGTTCCATGCGCCGGCCGCTGCGGAGCAGGTCGATTTCCACGATGCTGACGCCGCCATGCACCAACTCTTTGCGCTTGCGAAGAAATTGACGACGGTCGTCGCCCGCCAACTTGTTCGTGGGACTGAGCACTTCGATCACCGTCACAACGTGCTGTCCGCTGGAAGTATCCACGATCTGGATGAAGCCTTCCGTGACCGGTTCGTCATCGGCGATGAGCAACGGCTCCCCTAAGCCGGCCGGGGCTTCGAGCATGGCCACTGCGCCACCGCCGCCATGATCCGGCCGCTCAACCACGCGGACGTCAGGAATGACATCCCGCGTCTGTTCGTGAAACGGCGAGCCAATCGAGACTCGCTCCTCGGTCCTGGCCCTGAGATCGCGAGGCAGTTGACTCTGGATTTGGTCGCGTGTGTAAGTGATCAAGCTCTGATGAATGTCCCCCCAACTCGCTTCGAGGTACGGGTCCATTCCGGGGAACGGGCTGCGGTTCATGGTGGCGATCCGAGGAAACTGTTTTGGAACGGAGGACGGCGGCGGAGTATATCAGCCGTGGCGAGCCGTCTCGACCAAGTTGATGGCCGCGCGATTTTGCACGTCGGACGTTCGGGAAGTCGGTCGGGGCTGCCGGCCTGACCGAACGACCCCGGAGAGTCGTTCGACTTCATTCCGAAGCCAGACACTCGATCCGCCGCACCTCATCGGGCGTCAAACAAAACTCGCCGACAGCCAGATCCGCGCGCATGTGCTCGACATCGGAAGTCCCGGTCAGCGGCAACATGCCGACGTTGAGCGCGAAGCGGAACACAATCTGACTGACGCTCCGCCCGAAGCGTTTCGCAATCGCCGCCAACTCCGGTCGAGCGAACACATCGCGATTCGCCGTCAACAGCGAGAAGCCTTGATAGATCATCTCGTTGCCCGCGCAAAACTCCCGCACGCGGCGATCCCAACCGCGCGAGGCATAGCAACGATTCTGAACGAACGCAGGTCGTACGCGCGCCTCCCGACACAACGCCTGAAGCTGCTCCAGCGAGACATTGCTCACTCCCAGCAACCGCGCTCGACCGCTGTCATGAATCCCCTCCATCGCCCGCCAAGCCTCCCAATCGGCGACCCCCAACCCGACTCGTTGCGTCGGCCCGTGCAACACATACGAGTCGATGAACTCCGTCCCCAGATGCTTGAGCGAACTGCCGAACGACTGCTCCACCTGACGCGAAACGGGAGCCGCCGGATCGTAAGGAAGCCGCTGATCCTGCCCGCCTCGAAACGTGAACTTGGTTTGCAAAAACAAATCCTCGCGAGCGACCACCCCCGCCCCGATCACCGCCGAGACCGCCTGCCCAACCGCCGCCTCGTCGTAATGCTTCCGCTGGTTCGCGGTATCAATTCCTCGGAACCCCTGTTGCACCGCCAGTTCGGTGAGATGCCGCGTCTCGCCTTCCTTCCAGGCCGTCCCGTACAGAAAACGCGGGACTCGAACACCATTGATTTCGACAATCAGCTCTCGCATGTGACCTCGATTCTTCCGGGCAATCCCGATGATGCTCCCCACCACAACGCAAGTTGACATAGCCGTTGCCGGTGAAGCGAACGAGTAGACAATCCCGTGGCGTTCCGCAAAAATCGCCAACAACCATTTGCCTCAAACGGAGTTGGCATAATGACCGAGATGGAGCAGAGGAGTCAGTCTGAAGAGTTGTTGTATCGCCTCTATCAGAAAATGCTCGCCGAGTTCGCCGACTACCGCGAACGGCTTAAGCCACAACGCTCGCCCCAAGAAGAGGTCGAAGCGCGGCAATGCGTCCTGTCGCGAACACAATTCGAGGAGTACTTGCGGCTCCCGGCCTACGACGCCGACGTGCAGCGTGCTTTCGTAGAACAGATTCTGGTCTTCGGTAACCCCGCCGAAGAAGCCGAACTGCGTGCAGCCTTCAGTGATCTCCTGGCCGGAGCGACGGATCGACGATCCGAGTCATTCCGGGTCGACCGCGCACATATCCCAACGGCCAGTGCGTCAGCCGTTAGCGTTAAAGAGACCGCCTTCCAGCCACAGTGACACTGTCTTACTTCGGCGGACGACTGCGGCCAGAGTCGTGGTCCGGAGAAGGCTTCTCGTCATCAAGCGGCCAAACATCGCGAGCACGAGTCAACACGACCGTGTCGTTGCGACTTCGCAGAGCTTCTTTGGACGCAAGAATCAATGGCGTGTAGTCGCCGGTGTCGCACTTTTTCAGCCATCGCTCCCACGTCGGGAATTTTGGAATCAACCGGCGGACGTAATCGTCAAGAGCCGATTCGTTGATCGAGTCATCCAACGCCCCGACAATTCCGGCCACAAAGAGCCCGACGGCGACCCGAAGATCATCCGCACGTTTCACACCAACTGCCGCGTCACCTCGCGGATCTTCATCCGTGAGAGCTCGATTTGCCTCGTAGAGATGGTGATGCACTCGATGCAACCAATCGTCAAACGTGCCACGCATTTCCTCGAAGTCGCCAGCCAACAAGAATTCGGTACTGCCGAGTTCGCTGATCGCAACTTCCACGACGCGAGATTTGCAGAACCACTTGAAGGTCATTTCTTCCGCCAACAACGCGTTCAGCGATTTCACGCCCGTCGATCCGGGAAACGGAGGGCGAGTCGCCCCAGGAAAGATCGGCGGCGTTGGAGGCTTGCCCCGTTCGCTGAGTGACACAATCAGTTTCTGTTTGGCGTCCGTTTCGGAGAGGCCGACCAGATCCACAAAGATTCGCGTTCTCAGCAAGCCCGTCGTTTGGCACCGCTGCACACGAACTGGAATGAGCGTCCGCTCGTTCCCCAGCGGATCGCGAGCGAACGCGCTGCCCCATTCCGGCTGCGCGAATTCCGCAACCAGATAACTTTCGGAAAGCACGGCAATCGTCTTCCGAGTTCCAGTGGTCGCCTTCTGCATCTCCATCACGAAGTCGCCGCCCGGACGAAAGTCCCACGCTTGAATCACCGTCGAGAATCCCGCTTCCTCCAACGTCCAGGCAATCCACTCGGCCCACGTTTCGTCCTTGCGGTTGTAGCTCACAAAGAAGTCTTTCATCGGGTTCGTACTCCAAGTTGGCGAACATTGAACAGAACCGACGTCGCCCCGAAAAGTGACTCCGTTGAATTCCAATGTCCAGGGTGCTTCACTGCGGCGAACGACGCCGTCGAACTCGACGGCAACTCACAACGCGCCGTCGCCGATCCACGCTCCGCAATCCTCACCCATGATGAATCCACCCAAACGGATCTTGGTCAGCTACAGCCATGACAGTGACGAACACCGTCGCCTCGTGCGGCAATTGGCGGACAGTTTGAAAGAGAACGGGTTCGACGTCTCGTTCGACCAATACCTTCCGGAAGATCCGCCCGAAGGCTGGCCGTTGTGGATGGAGAAGGAAATCAGGTACGCCCACAAAGTCTTGATGGTCTGCACTGAGTCGTACCTCCGCCGAGTTCAAAAGGAGGAAGTGCCGGGAAAGGGGCGGGGCGTTTGTTGGGAAGCGAATCTGATCTACGCCGAGTTGTATCTGTCACAGACGAAGTCCAATAAGTTCATCCCCGTCATTCTTCGAGAGGAAGATCGGCAGTTCGTCCCAATGCCTCTGGGAGCGAGCAGTGTCTTTCGAATCGAAGACGGCGCAGACTTTGAGAAACTGTTTCGCTCTCTCAGTGGGCAAGCCAATCATGCCGCGCCGCCGACAGGAAGCATTCCACATCTGCCCGTTCCAAAGCCGTTGCCGACGTTCAAATTGAAAGCTGCGTCCGATTCGTCATCCACAGTGAGTGTCACGACGCCCGCGATCACCGAACCAACTCTCCCGCCGGTTCTCCCGCCATCGCCCGCCACAATTTTGCGTTCGCTCAAACCCAACACACCGCCGCCATCGCGGTTTGAGTTGCGGCAGCTCGACTGGTACGAGGAAGCGGATGCCGAGTTCTTTCGCGGGCGCGAGGCAGACGTCAAATCGCTGCGGAGTTTGCTGCTCGATCAACCGGTGGTGCGATTGTTTGGTTCCAGCGGCGTCGGCAAGTCGAGCCTGTTGCGAGCCGGGTTGGTGCCGGAGCTGCGCCGTCACGGCTTTCGGAGCGTGGTCGTGCGACCGTTCAAGAATCCGGAGGAAACGATCCCGCAGCAGATCAGCCAGCAACTGTTATCCGCCGACAGTCCGCCCCTCTCGTCGGGGCTGAATCTGGAACGCTTGCAGGCGGAGCTTGGCCCGGCGTTCGCCGCCGAGCAGTGTCCCTACTTGTTCGTGCTGATCGATCAAGTGGAGGATGTCGTCTCGCCGCTGGTCCCGCTGGAGGCTCGCGAGCGGCTGGTCAGTTTCTTGCAGCAGGTGTGGAATGCGGGTTCGACGTCGCCGCCGTTGATTCGAGCCCTCGTCGCCTACCGCACGGACGCCGATGCGCGGCTCGGCCCGCTCTGGCAGGAAGTCAGCGGAGCCTCCGTGGGACTTCCCTATCACGCCATTCAAGGACTCACCCGCGACGTGGCTCGCCGCGTGCTTGCGGACGCGCTCACCCAATCGAGCCAACCGACCACGGTACCGCTCGACGATCTGGTCGACGATCTGATCGACGAACTCGTGCGCGAGAGTCTTTCACTCGACGCCTCCGGCGATGTGTTTCCGCCGTACTTGCAGATGATGCTCGCACAGCTTGAGGACTCGTCCGAATCGTGTGTCTTGAAGGATCAGGAAGCCTCGGCAGACTCCGTGTTGAAGATTACATCAGCGGGAGACTTAATTCGCAATTACATGCAGAACCGGCTGGGCCAGTTGGAGAGTCGCGGCGGCGACTTCGCGAAATGCCGCGATGTACTCGCAGCTTTGAGCCGCTCGACGGGACAAAAGCTGACGCTCACTCTCGGAGAACTCGCCGCCGAGGTACGACTCTCACGCGACGCGATCTTGCCGTTGTTGGACGCTTTGATGGCATCGCGCCTCGTCCGTCCTGTCGGCGACTCGTACGAAGTACAACACGACCGCCTCGCGGAAACGGTGGTCCTTTCGCTCCCCGACTCCGACCGGGAATTCAAAGCCGCCCGAGAACTGCTCGCCGCCAAAGCCGTTAATCACGCTCGCACCGGCGAGTGGCTCACGCCCAAGGAATGTCACCTATTGTACTGTCATCATGGTCGACTGAATCCAAGCCGTTCCGAACTGCGACTTCTCTTGGGCAGCTTGTTAGTCGAAAACGACCTTTTTGATTCCGAGCCCGGATGGCTCTTCCATTTCCGAAAATCCGAGTCGCAAGCTGCCTTGTACAGGGAGCTCGCTCGTGACAAGGACACGCGGGTTCGAGCGGCGGCGGTCCAGGCAATTGCCTCATTTCAAAATCCAGAAGACCTGCCGCTATTAAGGAGCCTCACTCAGGATAAGGCTGTGGAAGTCGTTGCAGAGGCTGCAAACGCGATCGCTTCGTTCCAGAATGCAGGCGACCTCCTACGGTTGAGAGAACTTGCTCATGACAAGAGTCCGCAAATTCGTGTCGCGGCGGCCGAGGCGATTGCCTCATTTCAGAATCCCGAAGACTTGCCGCTGCTCCGAGAGCTTTCCGTACCAACCTCTGATGCAGTTGTACCTCTAATCGGTTCCTTCCGATCACCGGAAGCATTAAGGCTGCTCGGAGAACTCGCGGTCAGTGACGACACACAAATTGGCACTTTAGCCGTTTCTGCAATTGCTTCGTATCAAACTCCAGAGGCATTGCTGCTGCTGAAGAAACTCGCTCTCGACTTGGACTCTGGAGTTAGTGACGGTGCAGTCAAGGCAATTAGCTCGTTTCGTAATCCGGATACATTGCTGCTATTGAGAGAATTGGCGGGCGACAAGAACAACTACCTACGTCAAGCTGCGGTTCGAGCTCTGACACTGCATAAAAGTCGGGACGACTTGCCTCTCCTACGAGAACTTGCGCGCGATGAGAATCTCTTTGTGCTGGCGGCTGCGATTCGAGGCATAGCTGAGTTCCAAGATTTGGATGATCTTCCGCTCATGAGAGAACTCGCGGTTGACGCAAATCCCTACGTTCGTCAAGCAGCAGTAAGAGCCATCGCCGGGCATCAGAACTCTGAAGATCGTCCGCTGCTAAGGGGGCTTGGAAAAATGTCTTCGTGAAATTGTCTGTTGATGTTACAGATCGCGTGTCTCCAGGGAAGGAGGGATTGCGATGGTCGAGTTGGAAGTCCATGAGTGTGAGTGCGAGGTGTGTCGCGGGGCCGAGGAGCATCCCGAT
>CAMDPX010000126.1 GCA_945905295.1 Planctomyces sp. SH-PL62
GGTCATTCTGCGATCGGGGCGTTCGCCCTCGCTCACGCTTCGGGTTAGTTCCCACCTTCGACGGGATCGGGCAAGATCAATTGGCACACCGATTCCAAATCGGAGCCCGCGACTGTTTTGCACTGTCGAACCAATTTGCATAGAACTAATGCCGTGTGCTCTGGGCCTGTTTGGTTTAGCCATCCCTGAGCAATGCTGCGGGTTCGGAACACTAAGGAAGCATCAAATGTCGAAACACGAAATCGGTTTAATTGGATTGGCCGTAATGGGGCAGAACTTGGTTCTCAACATGGCCAACAGTGGGTTCTCGGTTGGTGTTTGGAATCGGACGGCGAACACGACCGACGAATTCGAGAGCAGCATCCGCGCGGCATCGGCCGACAAGGTGCATCCGGGAACTGCTGAGCGGATCAGCGGCTACCACAAGATTGAAGACTTCGTCGCCAACCTCAAGACTCCCCGCCGAGTCATGATCATGGTGAAGGCAGGTGCTCCGGTCGATGCGGTGATTCAACAACTTCGTGGCGTGCTCTCTCCCGGCGACATCATCATTGATGGAGGCAACTCGGACTTTCGCGACACGAATCGTCGCCATGAAGAATTGAAGGCAGCGGGATTGCGATTCCTCGGAGTGGGAGTCTCTGGAGGAGAAGAAGGTGCCCTCAAAGGTCCGAGCTTGATGCCGGGCGGTCACCTTGAGGCTTGGCCGTTCGTAAAAGATGTTTACCAAAAGATCTCGGCGAAGGTTGGTCCGAACAACGACATCCCGTGTTGCGAATGGGTGGGTGATGCTGGTGCCGGGCACTACGTCAAGATGGTCCACAACGGCATTGAATACGGCGACATGCAGCTCATCTGCGAGGCGTACTTCATTTTGAAGAATGCCCTAGGACTCACCAACGAAGAGTTCTACGACGTCTTCAAGAGCTGGAACGAAGGCGAATTGGAAAGCTATTTGATCGAGATCACTCGCGACATCTTCAAGGTGAAGGACAAGGAGACCGGTGAGTATCTCGTTGACAAGGTGATGGACACTGCGGCTCAAAAAGGAACCGGCAAGTGGATGAGTCAGCACGCACTCGATCTCGGCGTGCCAACGACGCTGATCACCGAGGCCGTGTATGCCCGTTGTTTGTCAGCTCAGAAAGACGCTCGCGTGCGTGCGTCGAAATCTCTGAAAGGACCGGACGCGAAGTTTACGGGCGACAAGAAGCAATTTATCGAGGACGTGCGGCAGGGGTTGTACGCGTCGAAGCTGTGCAGTTACGCGCAGGGCTATGTGCAACTCGACGCCGCCGCCAGAGAGTTTGGCTGGAAACTCAACAACGGCAACATTGCGTTGCTGTGGCGCGGCGGCTGCATCATTCGGTCGCGTTTCTTGGGAGACATCAAGACGGCGTTTGATAAGAACCCGACTCTCGAAAATTTGCTGCTGGATGATTTCTTCAAAGCGGCCGTCGAGAAAGCTCAGCCGAGCTGGCGGCGCGTGGTGGCGACTTCCGTGCAATTGGGCTTCCCAATCCCAGTCTTTACCACTGCTCTGAGTTATTACGACGGCTATCGTCAGGACCGCTTGCCGGCCAACCTGCTGCAAGCGCAGCGCGATTACTTTGGGTCGCACACTTACGAGCGAACGGACAAGCCTCGCGGCCAGTTTTTCCATACCGATTGGATTTCTGAAAGTCGCAAGGCGCAATAGTTTCATCGAATGGAATGAGTTCAAAGATGACGACAGCACCGGCCACTCAGTGGCCGGTGCTTTTTTGTTGAAACTGCGTTGATTTTGGAGGAAACCAGCCCACCGCGTGTCCGGAACATCCGCTGCGACCGGAGTCTCCGAAGGCGAGAGGTGGGGAGTTTGATCCGTGGGTTTGGCCAGGTGAGCAGTCTTGAACTAGGTTTCCTCAGCCGTTTTTGGCGGGATTGAGGGACCCCATGATTGCGGAACTTGTCACGTCGGTTTCTGGTCCGCGGATTGCCGACTTGGCGGAAACACTCTCGTTCATTCAATTGGACGCGCAGGCCGAGCACGAACCTGCTGAGTGGACGATGCTTCAATACGCGCGACTATCGGGCTTACCGTTTTGGTGTGTCACTTATGGAGACGGGGGGCCTCGGATTGAAGCGGCCAGCGGAGATGGCTTGGCGCTGATTCCCAACGCTCAAGCATCCGTGTTCCGCGAAGCGGACGGTCCACGGGTGGTGCCCTTGGAGTCCGGGTTGACGTTCTACTCCTTGCCGCTCCCGCCACGGCACGGGACATCTTGCGTCGCATTGGGCTGGGTGCGTTTGCGTCCGGATCGACGGCCCGACGACCTGGTGCTCGCGGCGGTCGCGGCCGGTTGGACGAAACGGCGTGTGGATGAGTGGCTCCGCGAACAACCGTTTGCGTCTCCTGAGCTTGTCCAACGATTGCTCGAGGCGACCTGGGCACAGGTGAACTCTGAAACTCGCGAGCGGCAATTACGGGATGAATTGGTCAATGTCGGCGAGGAAATCGAGCAAACCTACGAAGAGATCACGCTGCTGCATTCGCTCACGGGAAATTTGGAGTTGACGCGGTCGCCGGACGAGGTGGCCGAGATGTGTTTGTCTCGCGTGCGTGAGTTGACGGGGGCTGAGGGAGCCGCGATTTGGATGGAAGATCACCTCGGCAATTTCCGACTTTTGACCAATGGAGAGTTGCCGCTCGACGAACGCGGATTGGCGCGTCTGTGTCAGCGATGCGATCGTCGGGATTGGTCTCGGCCGTTTGTGAAGAATCGGTTGGCAGGCACACCACTGGAGCGAGAGATTCCCAATCTGCGAAATTTCGTGCTGTGTTCCATCGGCGATCCGGGGCAGCAGTTTGGCTGGTTGATCCATTGCAACGCTCCGCGCGAATTTGGAAGCGTGCAAGCGAGCTTACTGCAGTCCATCGCGCGCATTCTCGGCACGCACATGCGCAATCGCGAGCTCTTCCAGCAGAACGAAGACTTGGTGATGAGCTTCGTGCGATCGATGGTCTCGACGATTGATGCCAAAGACGCTTACACGCGCGGCCACAGCGAACGAGTCGCGCTGGTCGCGAAGTGCCTCAGCGAAGAAATGGGGTTGCCGGCCGACGAGATCGAGGACATTCAACTTTCCGGGTTGCTGCACGACATCGGTAAGGTCGGTGTCGATGATCGGATTCTGCGCAAGGAGTCACGACTCGACGACGATGAATTCGAGCAGATCAAGAAGCACCCAGAGATTGGCTGTCACATCCTTGCCGGTTTGTCCAACCTCGAACGAGTTCTGCCTGGTGTGCGGAATCATCACGAGTCGTTCAATGGAGGCGGCTACCCCGATCGCCTGCAAGGAACCGCGATACCGCTGATGGCTCGGATCATCTCGGTGGCCGATTCTTACGATGCGATGGCGAGCGACCGTCCGTACCGAGTTGGAATGCCGCTGGAACGGATTGAGACGATCTTCCGCGAGAACATCGGCCCGCAGTGGGATCCGCAAGTGCTCGCCGCGTACTTCGCGGCCCGTGTGAAAATTCGCAAGCACTGGTCGGCACATCGGCCGGCCGATCTTCAGCCGCTGTCTTCCAACTCGGCGATCGGACGCTCGCGGTATTTTTCGCAGCGTGGAACCGTGGAAGATTACACCGCAGCAAGTGATCTGGCCGCGTCCATCCATTCGTGAACGATTCTGGCGAGCGCGGCACGGCGTCAGCCCCCCCCGGTTCTGCGGCGAACGCACCGGGGCGGGCTGACGTCGCCCCGCTCGCCAGAATGCACTTCAGCGCCACGCGTCCTGCGTTCGTTTGCCGATCTGTGTTCCCGATTCCAAGTACGGTCCCAGCGACGAATACTTGGCCTGCATCGGGGAGATGTTCGGCTTGGCGAATACCGCTGGCGGTGGTGTGTTCGGGTTTCGCGTCAGGCGGTATAGCTTTAACGCCGGTTCGCTCGTGCCGCCGCTGTCCAGCATTGGCATCACTTCGCCCAGCCGATCGAGCAGCACACGATTCGTTCCATCGGTGATGGCAAACACTTCGCGTTTGGTCCTGCTTGTGGAATTTAGAAACGTCAGGTTGTGCAGCGGGATCGCTCGCTCATTCAGTAGGAATTGGCACCAGCAGCCCTTCGCGCCTCCCAGGCTCATGTCGAGAAACAATTCGGACTCCGCTGGCACCACCTCGCGCACCTGTCGCAAGAACGTTGCCTCCGCGCGAAGGCGCGGTTCGCGACGCAGGCCCGACTCGGTGAAGCTGACGGCGTACAGAATCGCCAAGCTCAGGAACATCGCTTGCGCCGCGCGGCGAAAATCCAAGCGACGCAGATTCCACACGCACCACGCCGCGACCGGCGGACAGAGCCACAACCACAACGGAGCTCCTTGTCGGCCGCCGATGGCCATGCGTGCCAACCACAACCACACCGTCAGCGGCAACACGAACACGACCGTCAGTGGGAACGGTCGCAGCGACCAAGCCGGCCACTCGCAAATCCGATCTCGCAGCCACTGCAAGCCGAACGCCGCCAGCATGGACCACGCCGGGAGGCTCGGCAGCAAATACTGGGGAGACTTGCCGGGAATCAGCGATGCGAACAGCGGCCAGAACAACGCCCAGCACCACACGAATCGCTGTGGCGAATAACGCTCCGCCAAGGCTTCGTGCCGAGTTCGCCAGAAGCCTGCCGGAACGACCAACGACCAGGGAGCCAGCACCCACGACAAGATCGCCGCGTAGTACCACGCTGGCTTCGCAACCGCCGCTCCGAAGCCGGCGTCCTCACCGGCCAATCGCACGCGCAGATCGAATGACCAAAACTCCCACGCTTCGGGATGCCGCGCCGCGACCAGCAGCGGCCACAGCAGGCCCACGGTGAGGGCTGCCAACCAGCCCCAGAACCAACCGAAGCGTTGCAGTCGGCGAGCATCCCAATTCCACACCAAGAACCCGGCAATCGGCAGTGCCACACACATCGGCCCCAGCCACAGGGGACCAGCGAGATTCGTCGCGCCCAGCAGGATGAACAGGCACAGCCACCGTGCCGATCGCCCGCCAATCCACTCCGGCCAGACGTGTCTGCGCGACTGTTGCGTTTCACCGCGCGGCAACTCGCAATGAGCAAACATGGCCAGCGCCGCCGTCACCAACAACGTTAGCAGCGTGATCTCGTTCGCTCGCCACGCCTGCCCCGCGAACTGGCTGGCGGTCGCGAGCGACAGCCCGCTCAGCAGACCGCACGAGCGACCGAACCACCGCGTGGCCAATGAGGCGGTCAGCAATACGGTTCCGATTGAGCAGAGCAGCGACGGCAATCGCATCGGCCAGACGCGACCCTCGCCCCCCAGCAGCGACCAGATCGCCGCCGTCAGCCACTGCGCCAGCGGAGCACCTTCCAACCACGGCGCACTGCCCCGTTTGGGGATCATCCACTCGCCATCACCGAGCATCGTGCGAGCCGTCTGCGGCACGACTGCTTCCGACCACGACAGCTCGCCACCGCTGAGCATTCCCAGGCCGAACAGCCCGGCGCAGAACAACGACAACAGCATGTAGTCGCGTCGTTCCAATCGTGTTTCACCAGCGAGTGTGCTCATGGGGAGAGGCGGGCCAAGCGTGAATTGCGGGGGGGACTTGTAGGCCAATCGCCGCGAAAGGGTCAAAGGGAATTTCGCGTGCGGTTAAGCGACTGGTGGAGGACGGCTTGGGGTATAGATTTCCTCGCCCTATACTCCCGCCCCGCTTGTCCCGTCCCAAAACTTTCATCCTCAGGGATTTTTCAAATGGCTCAACGTCCTGGATTTCATGCCCCGTTTTTTATGGGAGTCGATGTCGGCGGAACGACGATCAAGATCGGAATCGTCGATGACCGCGGGCAGTCCTTATCGAGAGTTGTCGTTCCCACTGAAGCCCAGAAGCCGGTCGAAGTCGGCATGGCCAACTTGGAACGCTGCGCACTCGAATCCGTCGAGCACGCTGGATTGACGATGGACGACATCCACTCCGTCGGCCTGGCGACTCCCGGCACGATGGACATCACCGCCGGGATGCTGCTGACTCCGGGCAACTTGCCGACCTGGCATCACTTCCCGATCCGGCAGGCGGTTGCTGACCGATTGAAGAAGCCGACCGTGTTGCAGAACGACGCCAATGCCGCCGCGTTCGGCGAGTTTTGGGTCGGCACCGCTCACGACGTCCCCAGCGCGGTCATGTGGACGCTGGGCACCGGCGTTGGCTGTGGCATCGTCATCCATGACGTCATCATCGAAGGACAGCACTCGCACGGCGGTGAAAGCGGACACAACATCGTGCAGATGGATGGGGGCCGCAAAAACGTCGATGGCCGTTTCGGATCGCTCGAAGGCTATTGCAGCGCCACGGCGTTGGTGAAACGTTGCCAAGAGGCGCTCGACGCGGGGAGTCCATCGTCTTTGAAAGCGCAAATCGAAGCCGGCCAGCCGCTCAATCCCAAGATGATCGGTGCCGCCGCGGAAGCCGGCGATGAATTGGCCGACCAATTGATCATGGAGACCGCGCGAGTGCTCGGTGTTGCCACGGTCACGATGATGCACACCATCGACCCCAGCATGATCCTGATCGGCGGTGCCATGACCTTTGGCCGCAACGACAACCCAGTCGGCCGCAAGTTTCTGCAACGCATCAAAGACGAAGTCAAAGCCCGAGCGTTCCCATTCCTCTCCGAGCGGACACTCATCGACTTCGCGAAACTCGGCGGCGACGCTGGCTATATCGGTGCCGCCGGTTGTGTCCGACTGAAGCTGACCGGCAAGTCGGCGTCCGGACCGTCGATGCAGAACCACTCGTATCCGTGCTGAGCCTCTCGTGGAGCACGTTTTCAACGTGCTCGGATTCGGGCACGTTGAAAACGTGCCCCACGAAATCACGCGAGCAACTCGCTCACGATTTTCGCGTGGGTGACTTCGGCATCGGTCAAACTCGCTTCACGCCCTTCGTGAGGATACGTCAGCGATTCGTGTTCGAGGCCGAGCGTGTGTAGCAGCGTCGCGTGGAGGTCATGCACGTTGACGACTTTCTCAACCGACTCGTAACTGAAGTCGTCGGTCGCGCCGTGGACGTATCCGGCTTTGAAGCCGCCGCCGGCCAGCCACAACGAAAACGCGCGGCGGTTGTGATCGCGGCCATCGGCTCCTTGAGAGACCGGCAGGCGGCCGAACTCTCCGGTCCAAAGCACGATCGTCTCGTCGAGCAATCCCCGCTGTTTCAAATCTTGGACGAGCGCAGCGCTCGGCTGATCGGTGCGAGCGGTCAGGCCCTTCAAGCTCTCCGCATTCTTGCTGTGCGTGTCCCACGGCTGTCCGGCCATGAAGAGCTGCACGAATCGCACACCCCGCTCGATCAGCCGCCGAGCAATCAAGCAGCGCGTGCCGTACTCCTGCGTCGCCGGGTTGTCGAGCCCGTACATTTTGTGCGTGGCCTCAGTCTCTTGAGACAGGTCGAGCACATCGGGCACGGCCACCTGCATCCGCGCGGCAGTCTCGAAGTTCGCGATCCGCGCGGCGAGTTCGCTGTTCTCTGGATGACGCTTGAGATGCGTGCGGTTCAACTCGCCGAGAAACCGCAGTTGATTCTTGCGTGCCTGTGGCGAGATGCCGTCGGGCGTTTGCAGATTCAGCACCGGCGACTTGCCGGATCGAAAAACCGTTCCTTGATAAACCGCCGGCAACCAACCGCTGGTCCAATTCTTCTCGCCATCCACCGGCAGGCCGCCGGGATCGGAGAGCACCACATACGCCGGCAAGTTTTCGTTCTCGGTCCCCAGCGCGTAGATCGTCCAAGCGCCGAGCGTCGGCAGTCCCGACAGGAACTTGCCGCTGTGAATCAGCCGCAACGCCGATTCGTGATCGACCGACTCGGTGCTCATGGAGCGAACCAGCGTGATGTCGTCCGCGATCCGCGCCGTGTGCGGCAGCAGCTCCGACAGAACCATGCCGCTCTCACCGCAACTGCGGAACAGATACGGAGAACCCAAAACGTTCCCGACTTGCTTATCAAAATGGGTTTCGAGTTCGCCTGCCGGATACTTCTTGCCATGAAACTTCTGCAGCGCCGGTTTTGGATCATAGAGGTCCATTTGGCTAGGACCTCCATGTTGAAACAGACAAATCATCGCCTTGGCCGTCGGCTTGGCAGACACCTCCGCGCGAGCCGACTTCGTTCGCGCCAGCAACGACGCGAGTGCCAGTCCGCCGATCCCACCGGCCGATCGGCCGAGAAACGCGCGGCGAGTCAATTCAGCAAGACTTGAGTCAATCGGTGACATGGGCATCTCCCAACGCTTCACGACTACGGAGCGGCGGCGAGCGTCTTCTTCCAATCGGAGTAGAGGCTACTTTCGCGATAGCGGCTGAAGGCTCGTCCGGCTCCGACGATCAGGAACTGCATGCCGGTCTTTGAGCCGGAGAGCGACAACTCGGATTGCGTGCCGAGCGCGAACTCGGTCGCTCGCATGCGATGGCTGGACGATTTGTTCGGCCGCTTGCCTTCAAAGACAATCGTCTTGGCGGACGAGCCTTTGTCTTCGATGCCCCAGAACTTCGCGAAGCTCTTGGCATCGGTGATGTTGGTGGCCGGCTGATTGTTGGTCCCCAGCCACTTCGACACGCTGTAGATATTGTTCTCGCCAGACCACGCACGATCCTTCGCCGAGTTGGCGGCGACCAATAGCGCCTGACCGATCCCATCGGTCTTGAAGAGGCAACCGTCCGCTGTGATCGCGATCGGTGTTGCGACTGACGGTGCATGGACGGCGTTCGTGCCTTGCAGCGTGCATCTGTTAAACGTCAGCTTCGTGTTGGCCTCTTTCGCCGTCGCGTTCTTCACGACGGCGACGCACTGATCGCTGAACAGCAATGAATTCTCGACTTCGATGTCTTGTGCTCCCTTCGCGGCGATCTCGATCGCCGCTCGGCCGCCCCCCAGCAGACAGTTTTGCAGCCGCACTTGTGACGGTTCGGTGACTTCGATCAAGGCCGCCCCTTTGCGGCCTTCCTCAGTGATCGAGCAATTCAGCATTCGCACCGATCCCCCCGCGACGCGGACCGCGGTCCACGAGACCGTCGCGCCGATTTCCGGCGGATCGAACTGGAATTTCAAGCCCTCCAGCGTGACCGATGCGGCGGTCGTCTTGAGCAGGTAGCGTGACTCCGGGTCTTTGTCCGGCCGCGAGCGGATGCCGCGTGCGTCGAAGCCGACGTCGTAAACGAACGTCGGCAAGTAGCCGTGTCCCGCTTCGATGGTCAGGTTCTTGTCGAGCAGCACATGCGGCATCTTGAACGGCCCGTCCCCTTCGATGCGAAGTGTCTCGCCGGGCTGAGCGGCTTTGATCGCTTCCTCCAGCGTGGCGAAGCGTGGCTTTTCCGCGCGACCGCTGAACACGAACGACTTCTCCGGCTCACCTTCCAATAGCCGAGAGATATCGCTGCCGAGGTTCGCCTTGCGCAGGAACAGAATCGCGAACGACGTTTGAGACAGCCCCTTGTCGTTATGCACCTCCGGCCATGAGCCATCGGGTTGCTGTGTCTTGATGAGGATGTCCGACCCCTTTGCGAACCAATCGACTCCGCCGATTTTCTCCTGACCGAGCAGCACGCCCAGCCGTTCGATGGTCCACAAGAAGTATCGCGCTTGATCGCCGCCCTGCACGAACTCGCCGGCTTTGGCCAGCCCCTTCGCGAAGATCGGGTCTTTCAGCAGCGTGGCCCCTTCGTCCGACTTCTCGGCGATTTCCGGCGGCGCGTCTTTCGGTTCGTCTGGCTTCTCGTCCTTCTTCTTGTCGTCCTTCTTCGTGGCACCGCTCGTCGATTTTGGCGAACCGCTGGCCGCCGGCTTCGACTTGTTGTCACCGCTGAGTTCCCGCTCTTCCAATTGCTTGCGGAGCTTGTTGGCGCGCGCGACCGTCAGCGAGAACAGGCCGGCAAACGTCATCGCCGAACCGGACGGGTTCGGAGCCACCGCTTTGTCTCCTTGATTGGCGACCGCCGAGGCGTACGGCCAGCCGCCGTCGCTGTTCTGCGTCGTACGAAATCGCCGAGCGATCCCCGCCATCGGCTGGTCGATATCTAAGCCCGACCGCGATGCCGTCCACAGACCCAGCACCGCGAACTGCGTGCAACTGTTGTCTCCGACACCTTCCGGTGGCTTCGGCCGAGTTTCAGGATTGGTCAGGATGGAGGACGTGACCTTCGCCGGACAGGTGTAGCTCCAACCGCCGCCGGTGTTCTGTCCGGCAATCAGCCGCGCACCGAGATCGCGAATCGCCTGCTTGTTGCCGTACTCATCCAGCCGAGACAAGATCACGATCGCCAGCGCGATGTCGTAGGTCGAGCCTAACTCTTTCGTGCTTTTCTTGACGAACCGATGCCCCTTGTCGATCACCGGGTCGAACTGTGGCACGCCGTTCTCCAGCAACGCCAGCGTACAAAGCGCCGTGATCCCGACTTCATGAGCGGGAAACTCCCAGCTTCCGTCATCAAGCTGCTTCGACTTGAGGAACTCAATCCCCTTCAGCCGAGCCTGAGTGATTTGCGATTCGTTCGGCGCGGGAGCTTGCGACCAACCAACGGTCGGCAGCGACAGCACAACCGTCAGACAGGCAACCAGAGCAGTTCTCAGCCACATGATTGGTTCTCTCGTTTCAGATTGCGCGGGGAGGCAAGGGGTCGGGTGTTCGGTTTTTCGGAATTGGCGGGAAGGAAGCGTGATTCGCTGACAAGACTTCATGCCCGCCAATTCCGAAAAACCGAACACCCGACCCCGAATTGACACGATCAATATCTCGGCAAGCTCGGCTCAATTTCGACCGCCCATTGGTCGATGCCGCCCGCCATGCTTTGGGCCTTGGAAAAACCTTGCTGACGCAGCCAGTTGGCGACTCGCAAACTGCGGCCCCCGTGATGGCAATGGATGACGATGTCGTCCCCGCGATGTGATTCCAGTTCCGCCAACCGATTCTGAATCTCGCTCATCGGCAGCAGCTTGGCTTGGCAGATCGACACCGTCTGATACTCGTTCGGTTCGCGGCAATCCAGGAACACAAACTTGTCCCCGGCATTCAGCCGAGCTTTCACTTGAGCACAGGTTACTTCAATGGGCACGGAATTCTGTGGCGCAGACATAATGACAAATCCACCGTTTCAGATTCTTGGAGGGGCCTCACCTTCCAGCAAAGGCCCCGAATGAGATGCTGGAAATGATAGAAGGTACGATGAAGTTCCGGAAACAAACCTCGAAATCGTTGTCCGACTTGTACCACAACTCGGAATTGATCGATCACCACAGCCGCCGCGGCCGTTGAGAAAGTGTTACTTTGGTCGAAGATCCCCACGGATGGAAGGCAAGTGAGTCGACTTTATCCGTGGTATCGCCATGCCATCCGTGGGGATTGTTGCTCTTCATAACAGGTCAATTGCGATCTGCGGACCACTCGCGATGGTGAAGAGTCTGCGGCTCGTTCAGGCGGATGAAGTGCATGACGTGATCCTCCGTGGCGAAGGCCAGGCAGCAGCCATCGGGTGTGAATTCGCAGTCGATGGCCGGTGAATGGTTGCCCGCCGAAAACTCGAGGAGGTATTGGCCGGTGGTGACATGCCACAGCTTCACCCCTTCGTCCCCACCGGCGGTGGCCAGTCGGCGGCTATCCGGAGAGAAGATCACTTTGCGAATCGTTCCGCGATGGCCAAAGAGTTCGTGAACCAGCCGCCCGGTTTGCGTGTCGTAGAGTTTCACCGTGCGGTCCCCTGCGACCGCCAGCCAACGGCCATCGGGAGACAGGGCCAGAGTGCCCAAATAAATCGATCGGCCGGGAACCGTCGCTCGGAGTTTTCCCGAGGGCCAGCCCACGACACGGAGTTCGCGGGCGGTCGCGGCGGCGTCTGGAAGTCCTTCGAACACCAAAACCTGTCCGTTGGCCGAAAACTTCGCATGCGTGCATGAATTCGATTCCAAGTGGCGTTTGGTCTCGCCCGTGCGAGGGTCAACGATTTCCACTCGACCGAGTTCACGATTGGCAATCGCAAGTTCGTTCCCGGCGTGTGAGAAACTCATTTCGCTGTAGGCTTCGGCCGAAGGAGCGATCCGTTGAACCGTTCGTTTTCCGTCGGCAACTTGCCAGACGCCAATTTCGCCGTTGAGCTTTTTGGCGGCCACCATTGATCCGTCAGAAGAGGTGATGACCATGCTCCACGGACCAGCCTCGTCGAGCACACGTGTCCGTTCCGGTCTCGTCGCGTCATCGACGAGCCGCAATTGACGGTCCTCGGCCACCGCAATCCGGTTGTGACCCAGGCAGGCGAAACCGCGAATGCTCGAAAACCGCAGCGTCGCATCTTCGGTGGACGGAGGAGCCAGCGGAACCGCTCGGACGCCGCCATCTTTCCGGGCCATCAAAAACTCCTGGCCGTTGGGAGAAAGCTGCACGTCGTACGGCTTGAGTCCGCCGTTGTGCCACACCTGCGCGGGGGGCGACAGCTCAGTGACCAGCGACCCCGTCGTGGGAACCGGCCATTCCCACATGACCGAGTTGCAGTCGATCGCAAAAACTCGCTGGCCAGAGCGATCAAAACGGACGCGATCAATCGTGTCTTTTAACTTTCCATCAATCAGCGGTGTGTTGCGTTCCAAATCCCAAACCAACAACTGGCCAAATGCCATACCAGCCGCCAAGAACCGGCCGTCCTCGGAAACTGCCAGGGCAAAAACTTTCTCCTTCGTTTTGCGGGTCAGTTTGTCGCCGGTGCGTGCCTCTAAATCCCAAACGCGAATCGTGTGGTCCGTCGATCCGGAAAACAGCCGGCGACCATCCGGATGCAGCACGATCACATCGATCGATTTCGTATGACCTTCCAACGTTCCGCGCGGCTCACCGGTGTGTGGATCCCACAGGCGAATGATCGGCTCGTTACCGCACGTGATCAGCAGATCGCGCCGCGCGTCGTAGAGAACCTCGAAGGCAGTGTGCCCTGGATGAGCCTCAAAGCGCGACACTTCGGAACGCGCCGCAACGTTCCAGCAGCGGACCGTTCCATCGTCACCGGCCGACCACAGCGTTTGACCATCGGGTGCGAAGGCCAGCCCGTTGACTTCCGTCTGATGTGCCGGCCACTCGCTCAGAGTTTTCCCGCTGGCAAGCTCCACGACACGAATGACATCATCCAGTCCGGCCACGACCAGTTGCCGTCCATCGGGACTGATCGCCATCCGATACACCGCTCGCGGCAGTTGCGTGATCTCACGCGAGTCCCGCTGAAACTGACGATCTAGCCAAGACCATTCCGGGCCGCGCAGCGCCGCTCGCGAATGTGCCTCGGACGGTGCCGCATTCGGCGGCGTATCGGAGTACCGCCCGACGAGCGCTCGCAATTCTTGGACATCGAATTTGTTCCAAGCCTCGAAGGCTCGGCCGATGTCATAGGCATAGACGGTTTCCAACGCGTGGAGGTGCTCGTCCTTTGCCTGCCGCGTCGCATTCCGGGAATCCCACAAGGCGAATGTGAGTTCTCGGTTCGTCGTTTCCAGTTGCGCGTTGGAACTCGACAACTCTGCGTTGAGCTTGTCAACCGCCTGTCCGTGACGCAGCAGTAATGTGACGACAATGGTGAGACTCGCGCCGACCGTGGCAATCAGGCTGGTCCAGGCGGGATGCCGATTAGCCCAACGCCGCATCCGCTCGAAGGTGTTTGGCGAACGAACTCCCACTCGACGACCAGACAGAAAACAACGCAAGTCGGCCGCCAATTCACCGGCGGTGGCGTATCGGCGGGACGGTTTCTTTTCCAAACAGGTCAGACAGATCGCCTCCAGATCGCGTGGGATGTCCGCACGAATTTGCCGCGGCGGGCAAGGTTCGTCATCCGCAAGGGCGCGCATCAGTCCGGCGGAACTCGAACTGCTGAACGGCCTCTGCCTCGTCAAGAGTTGATACAGGATGACTCCCAACGAATACACATCGGTGCCCGGCCCCAGTTGCGAGCTTTGTCCCAACGCCTGCTCTGGCGACATGTACGCCGGCGAGCCTAAGACCGTGCCATCTTGCGTGATCGTGACATCGGTCTCGCGGAAGCGAGCCATTCCAAAATCGGAGATGCGCGGCGTGAACGCCAACTGGCCGCGCGGCTTCGCTTCGTCCAGCAGAATGTTGGAAGGCTTCAAATCACGGTGCAAGATGCCCGCTTCGTGCGCGTGCTGAATACCATCGGCCAGTTGCGCGACGATTTCCGCCGCGACGGCGGATTCGATCGGCTGCGGCTGATCCTCCAGCCACTTCGCCAGCGTTGGGCCGGTGATGAATTCCGACACCAGATAACATTGCAGGTGGTCGATGCCCGCGTCGAACACCGTCACGATGTTGAAATGATGCAGCGCTGCGGACGCTCGCAACTCGGTCAGGAACCGCCGCCGCCAGGATTCCGGCAGCAACGACATCGGCACATGCGGCAACTTGAGAGCCACGATGCGGCCCAGCACCTTATCTTGGGCGCGATAGACGGTCGCGAATGATCCCGCTCCAACCGCCTCAAACGTGGTGAATCGCTGCTGGACATCCAGAGTCGCAACAGGATCCGGCAACAGCGAATTGAGATTCGGAAGGGTTGAGTCCGCTGGCGATGACTTCGGCAAGCTCATCAGATTTTTCCGCTTCACGTCGGCGGTGAATCGCCTCCGAGTTGCCAACTCGGATTGGGCACTGCTTTCCGTCGCGCGCATTGCACACAGTTCGACTCGCCACAGCAAGTCGATTCTGAATGCAAGATTTTCTCACGCCGGGTCAGTATCTTGTCGGTCCGCGTGTTGTTTGCCGACTCACCTGCCTTCGGGAGAACGCAATGCCGAGCCTTGCCGGATCGATGCTTCGTCGCCACCAGATCGCCTTGTTGATGCTCTCTTCGCTGTGCCTGCCGCAGCCCGGCTTCGCTGCCGATCCACCACCGACGGTGGCTGAGTATCGAAATGCGTGGCACAAACTGACCGTGCCGGGAACGTGGGACGATCAGTCGAACGGCGTGCTCGCCAAGTTTGACGGCATCGCGTGGTATCGCGCCGAAGCCAAGATCACGATCGAATGGCAAGCCACTCAGGTCACCATCGCGACCGAGCAGATCGACAACGCTCACGAGGCGTACTTCAACGGCGTGAAACTGGGGGGCGCGGGAGCGTTTCCACCGAAGTACGAAAGCGGGCTGAAAGAGTTGAAAAAATACGTCGTCCCCTCCGAACACATTCGGTACGGCGAGGCGAACGTCATCGCGATTCGCGTCTACGATCACGACGGCAAGGGGGGCTTCAAAGGAGCGGCTCCGAGTGTCAGCGCCGGTGGGCAGACGATTCGCATGGAAGGCAAGTGGGATTTTCGTCTCGGCGACGACTCGGTCTTCGCCGCTCGCGTCGATGACAGCAACTCCGCGAAGCTGCCGACTGCCCCGGCGTCGTTCAGCAAACTTCTGGTGTCACCCTCCAGCGCTCCGATCGGAAAGGCTCCGGCCGATTACTCGCCAATCGTGCCGCCGAATGAAGCTCTCAAGACATTCACCGTGCCTGATGATCTCAAGCTGGAACTCGTGTTGTCCGAACCGCACGTCAAGCAACCGCTGCACATGACCTGGGACGAGCGGGGCCGGCTGTGGGTCGTGCAGTATTTGCAGTATCCGTATCCGGCCGGATTGAAGATGGTTAGCAAGGATGTCTTCTGGCGAGCGGTCTACGACAAAGTTCCGCTCCCGCCGCCGCAGGGTGAGCCGGGGCTCGACAAGATCACGATCCACGAAGACACCGACGGCGACGGAGTGCTCGACAAACACAAGACGTTCGTGGATGGACTCAACATCGCGACGAGCTGTGCCCTCGACCACGACGGTGTGTGGGTGATGAACCCGCCCTACTTGCTCTTCTATCCCGACAAGAATCACGACGACGTCCCCGACGGCGATCCCGAAGTCCATCTGCAAGGCTTCGGCCTGGAGGACACGCACTCGGTCGCGAACTCGCTGCGGTGGGGGCCGGACGGTTGGCTCTATGGTTGCCAGGGGAGCACGACCAGCAGCGCAGTCATGCGTCCCGGCCTCGACAAGCTGCCGGTGCATTCGATGGGGCAGCTCATCTGGCGGTATCACCCGGCGACGCACCGCTTCGAAATCTATTCCGAGGGTGGCGGCAACAGCTTCGGCTGCGAGATCGACGCGGAAGGCCGAGTCTTCTCCGGCCACAACGGCGGCGACACACGCGGCTTTCACTACACGCAAGGAGGCTACTACCAGAAGGGATTCAACAAGCACGGGCCGCTGTCGAATCCGTACGCCAATGGCTACTTCGCCGCGATGGGGCACACGAACGTGCCGCGGTTCACGCACAACTTCGTGATCGACGCCGGAGCCGCGTTGCCCGACAAATATCGGGGCCACTTATTCGGCGTCGAGCCGCTGCAAGGCCGCGTCGTCGAGGCAGATCTCACGAATGACCGTTCGTCCTTCAAGACGAAAGATCTCGGTTACGCGATCACCTCGACCGATCCGCGCTTCCGTCCGGTCGAAATCAAAGCTGGCCCCGATGGAGCGATCTACGTCGCCGACATGTACGAGCCGCAGATCGCGCATCGGCAACACTTCCAAGGCTTGATCGACAAAGACAACGGCCGCATCTATCGCCTGTCGGCGAAGAACTCGTCGCCAATCAAGCAAGCGGACCTCGGCAAGAAGACGACACCGGAATTGGTCGAGCATCTTCAGCAGCCGAACAAGTGGCAGCGGCAAACCGCGCTACGGCTCATCAGCCAGCGCCGCGATCGGACAGTTCTGCCGTTGCTGAAAAAGAGCATTGAATCGAGCACTGGCCAGTTCTCACTCGAATGCTTGTGGGCGGCTTATCAAATTGGCGGGCTGGACGACGCCTTCGCGCAGCAATGCCTCACTCACAAAGAGCCGCTCGTCCGCGAATGGACGGTGCGATTGAGCGGCGACATGCCGCTCGACCTTGCGGCCGCGGTGAACGCCACGGGCCGCGGCGTGCCAGGACCGCGTCAGGTGCAGGACGCACATCTGATGGGGCATCGCTTTGGCGAGACCCGCACGTCAATTCCGTTGGCTCGCAAGCTGGTCGATGTCGCCAAGTCGGAAACGTATGTCCGAGTCCGCAGCCAACTGGCATCGACCGCCAAACGCCTGCCGGCCGATCAAGCATTGCCGCTGATCGACGCGCTGACGACGCACAACGAAGACGCCGACGACATCCATATCCCGCTGCTGCTGTGGTGGGCGTTGGAATCGAAAGCGACCAAAAGTTCGGCTTTGATCGTCAACCTGTTCAAGAACCCGGACGTCTGGAAACGGCCGCTCGTCGAGAAACACCTCGTCTCGCGCACGATGCAGCGATTCGCTCAGTCCGGGACGCGAAACGATCTGCTCGTCGCCGCCGAATTGCTGGCGAAGGCTCCGACCGCCGAGCACAAACAAGAACTGTTGAAAGGCTTCGAGGCCGCGTTCAAAGGCCGACCGCTCAGCGGGCTGCCGGATGAACTTGTCAAAGAAATCACCGAGGCCGGCGGCGGATCGCTCGCGCTGCGCGTCCGCCAGAAGGACACGGCCGCCATCGACGAGGCTCTCAAGCTCGTCGCCGTTGAACCGCCCGCTCCGCCCGATCCGAAACAGAAAGCCGCTGCCGAAGAGGCGAAGACGCGCCGCATTGAGCTTGTGCAGACGCTCGGCGAAGTTCAGCCGAGCGGTTCGGTCAACGTGCTGGTCACGATTGCGAAGTCGTCAGCAGACAACGACGCCCGATCGGCCGCGCTCACTGCGTTGCTCGGCTACAAAGACGAAGTGATCGGCTCAGAAGTGTTGACCGTCTTCACCAGTCTGCACGACGACGTGCAGTCAATCGCGCTGACGCTGCTCACCAGCCGCCCGGTTTGGGCGCGGCAACTCGTGGAAGCGATCGACACCGGCAAGCTCAAGCAAGACCTGCTGCCGATGGATGTCGTTCGCAAGCTGACGTTCCTCAAAGACGAGAAGCTGGCCGCACTGGTGAAGAAGCATTGGCCGAAGCTCGAAGGAGCCAGCACGGCCGAGATGCAGGAACTGATCGCTCGATTCGCGTCGGTCGCCAAGTCGGAAGGAGGCGAGCCGTTTGAAGGAAAGAAAATCTTCATGCAGTCGTGCGGCAAGTGTCACTTGCTGTTCGGCGAGGGAGGCCGCATCGGCCCCGACCTGACGACATTCAAACGGGATGACGTGCAGCACATCCTCACGAACGTCATCAACCCCAGCGCCGAAATCCGCGAAGGCTTTGAAGCGATCGTCGTCATCACCACCGACGGCCGCACCGTGACCGGCTTCCGAGCCGATCAAGACGCGCGCGTGCTGGTGGTCCGCGGCATCGACGGTCAGAACATCACGATCTCGCGCGACAGCATCGAAGAGATCGTCCAACAGAAGAAATCGCTGATGCCGGAGGGACTGCTCAACAATCTCACCGAAGACCAGGTTCGCAACCTCTTCACCTACCTGCGCGTCGGCCAGCCGTTGAACTCGCCGTAGCTCGCGCTTGTAGTGCCCCCATTCATGGGGGCGAACGCGCGGCTTCGACCCGATAAATCGGGTCACTACGAGCGCTTACGCGGCAGCGCGGCGAACTTCCGTTTGTGATCGCGTTTGACCGAACGCGGCCTTGAGCTGTCGCACAACCAATTCGCCGTGATGCGCGGGCATCTCCGGGTAAATGGGGAGCGACAGAACTTCGCGTGAGGCGGCTTCGGCTTCGGGGAACTCGCCGATGCGATGGCCCAGGAACTCGAAGCAAGGCTGCACGTGCAGCGGGATCGGATAGTAAATCATCGAGCCGACGTGGTTGGCTCGCATCCGTTGCAGCACACCGTCGCGGCGGCCGCCGGTGATGCGGACGGTGAATTGGTTGTAGACGTGTTTGTATTCGCGCGGCTCGATCGGCAGAGTGATTTCGTCCGACAGACTGTAGGCCGCGAACAGATCGCGATAACTCTGCGCGTTGCGGCGGCGTGCGTCGGTCCATTGGTCGAGATGCCGCAACTTGATCCGCAGGATCGCCGCCTGGATCGCATCCAAACGGCTGTTGAGTCCGACTTCCAGATGATGGTAATTGCCGGTGTCGCCGTGGACTCGCAGGCAACGGAGTTGCTTGCAGAGGTCCGCGTCGTCGGTGGTCAACATGCCGCCGTCGCCAGCACCGCCGAGGTTCTTCGTCGGAAAGAAGCTGAAGCAGCCGATCGTGCCAAGCACACCCGCACGGCGACCACGGTATTCGGCTCCAATCGCCTGACAAGCATCTTCGACGATCGCCGCACCGTGCCGTACGGCGATGCGCCATAACCGCTCCATGTCGGAGCACAATCCGAAAAGATGCACCGGCATGATCGCTTTCGTGCGCGGAGTGATCGCCGCTTCGACGGCTTCGGGGTCGATGTTAAACGTCACCGGATCGATGTCCGCGAAGACCGGCTTCGCGCCCAGCCGACAGATCGCACTGGCGGTCGCAAAGAACGTGAAAGGGCTGGTGATGACTTCATCGCCGGGACCAACTCCGAGCGCCATCAACGCCAGCATCAGCGCGTCCGTCCCTGACGCGCAGCCGATCGCCGCGCGTGAATCGCAATACTGAGCGATCTCGGTTTCGAAGGAGCTGACCTCATCGCCGAGAATAAATTTCTGTTCGGCGAGCACTCGGCCGACGGCGGCGGTGACTTCGTGAGCGATCGTCTGATGTTGCGCGACCAGCGAAATGAACGGCACCGGTTCACAAGGAGCATTGCTGGAAAGAATTTGGTCGGACATCGGCGATTCCTTTCGCGGACAAGAGTTCGATCCATGAACGCGCGGACGATAGCCCGCGCAAGAAAAATCGGTCAAGAGGATTGATTTGAAGCATTTTGGCGAGCGGGGCGGCGTCAGCCCCCCCCCGGGGGATCGCCGGAGGTCCGGGAGGCGGACGCCGCCCCGCTCGCCTGGTCGTTAGCGAGTTCGCCGATACTGTCGCTGCGTCGCGGCACCGGGCACGGGGTACTTCGCTTCGCGGACGACGGCGGACGTCGGCTGCGCTTGCTGATCGAGTTCTCCGGAGAGTTGCGAGAGAAACTTGCTGCTGGCGCGATTGATGATGACCACTCGGCTCGCGGAGCGTGGATTGTTCAACGGACGGATGATGCAGACGACTTCGGACTCGTTCTGAGGATCGAAGTGTGCGGCGGCTTCACGGGCGTTCTCGGGAGAGGCTTGCAACGCGGCCGCTGTCAGTTGGGCCAAGCTTGAAATGTCCGACTCGGCGCTGTTCTTCGACGATGCAAATGGACTGATGACGTCCTTCTTCGTGAACTCGGAATCGTCCTGGTCGAAGACCGGCTCGTCGGCGACGGCGGTGCTCAAGGACTTGCCCGGTTTGGCCGTCGCATCGCGAGCGGCCAGCGTGTCGGTTTGAGGACGCGCTTCGGCGTGCGGATACAAGTGCGAGAGTTTCACTTGGTCAAGCAATTCGTGAATCGGTTTGAGGCCGGAGTAAAGCCCGCGCTGATCGCGTTGATCGGCGGCGATGCAGACTCCAATCAAACGACCGGCCGTGTCGAACAACCCGCCTCCGGAGCGGCCTTGAATCGGCACCCCCGTGCATTCGACGTTGTCCGGACCGAGGTAGCGGTTGAGTGCAGTGACTCGGTGTTGCAGCTTGCTCGGAGGATCGCCGCCGCTGCATCCGACGCTGAAGACGTGCTGCCCAACGCTCGGAGCAGTCGGCAATCCGGCGACCGCCGCGACGGGGAGCGCGCGAGTTGTCGGAATCCACAACAAGCCGACGTCCGCTTCCAAGTCGTATCGCAGCACTCGGCCCACGAATGTTTCGTGCTTCGCTCCGTTGAAGACATCGACCTCGATCACCGACTTGTCATCGAGTTTTCGGAAGATGTGCCCGCAGGTCAGGATCGTGGTGCGGCCCTCGCGACTGTCGATGACCGTGCCGGTCCCGAAATTGACTCCCAGCCCATCCTTCACTCGGATGCGCGGGCAGACATGGAGCGGATCGATGCTGTTCTGAGGCGGCAGATTCGCCGAGTCGTCGTTCTTGGCGCGGATGACCGGTTCGGTCGGGCTGGGATTCTTGACGTCCGATTTCAAATCTGAAATTTCAGATTTCAAATTTGAGAGTTCAGATTTGGAATCTGAAACTTGAGATTTGGAATTTGAGATTTCGGATTTCACCTCACCAGGTTTGGGCCGACGGCTCTCGGCCGGAGCAACCGCGGCGACGTTGGCCTGCCGCGCTCGTTCACACATGCGTCGAAGTTCGCTTTCCGGAGGCTTGCCCTCGATGCGATCGACTTCGTTGCCGGCGACCATCAGAACGAACGTTGGGATCGAGTGAATGCGATGCTGCTGACAAACAAAGGCATTCTCGTCGGCATTGATGATCTGAATCGGGAAGTTCTCCCGTTTCAGCCGCGAGACCAGCGGAGCAATTTGCTGGCAGGGAGGACAACGGTCGGGAGCCGTGAACTCCAACACAACCGCTTCGGGTTCCGCGGCGGCGACAGCCGCGGCGACGAGACAAAACGCAACGACGTGCATGTCCGGCCTCCTTGCCTGGGAATTGCGAGCGACTTGTAAATCCGACAACGCGCACGGACGGAATTACAAAGCCACTCTGTTCCGGCTCCGCCGAAGAGTCGCTCGTTCGTCGCGAATCGGCCCTGTTTGCGATCGTCCCGCGGCTCAGCCGCCGATCGCTCACACGACAATCCATTGCGAGAGCAGTCACTGTGCCGCGACGTGGGAATCTCATCCGACCGCGTGCCTTCGCTCGTAGTGCCCCCATTGATGGGGGCGAGCCCGACCCGATAAATCGGGTCACTACGAGCGCATGCAGCGATGGTGTTTCAAGGGGCAGACTCGTGGCGAGCCCGACCCGATAAATCGGGTCACTACGAGCGGTCGATGAAATGGCCGCGGAAGTGGCCATCGTCTTCGGAAGGTTGATAGCGGATCGAGAGCGATGGATCGCTGATAATCTTGTGGCCGTCTTTCAACGAGTGCAGGGCGTGGTCGCAGATCGTGCTCGTCAGCAGCGTGCGTTCGACCGGGTACGGCGAGCGACCGGTTGCGAAAAACTTTTCGATGTTGAAGGTCAGCGGATCGAAGAACCTCGCGCCGGGCGGAGCGGGCAGATAGAAACAAGTGCTGACCGGTTCGACTTGGCCTTTGATGCGCCCGGCGAAGGCGAAGTCGGAGACCGCTTCGGCCAGATTGAAGACGGTCCCTTTCGTGCCGTCGGTGTATTCGATCAAGGTGCAAAGCGGCTGTTTGACTTGCTCACGCACCTTGCCGTAGTTGCGGCTGGGGCAGCGCGAAAGGGCGTGATCCAACAGCGGCCAGGACCAGCGACCGGCATCGCCAGCTTTCCAGACGGCCTCGCCGGACAAGGTTTGAATCGACTTCACACCGGTCTCGCCGCCGGGGCGGCGCTCGAGTTGGCTTTGCAACACCTCCAGCACGTGGAAGAGGTAGACCTCCCAAGTGCTGCGGTCGTAGCCGATGACAGCGAGCCCCTCTTCAAACGGAGTGCCGAGCGGCGGGGCGAATTCCGGAATGCGCCACGTCACCGGCAGCGATGAGCCGGCCATCAAGCCGAAGTTCATTTCCTTCGCGGTCGCGACCATCTTGGCCGCCTTGCGATGGTCGAACGACAGATGCTTGTCGACGAAGACCGGGACGCTGCGGCCGCTCTTGCGGAAGACTTCGACGATCTGTTGGAACATCTCGAAGCGCGGGTATTGAACCTGGCCCCACTCGTTCAATGGGTAATCGCCATGCTCGATGATCAGCAGCACGGCATCGACGTCGAGCAATTTTTCGCCGCCGAGCGCTTGCGCGACCGACGTGCTGAGTTCGATGCCGTGCTTCTGGCAGACCTCCGGGCCAAGGTCGTCGGCCGGTTGCTGGTGGTTGAACATCCTCACGAGTTGATACGGCGGCTGATGATGCAGACCGTTGATCGTGTAGCCATGAATCAATCGCCCGGCGATGTGGTAAGCGTGCGACTTCAGCCGATAGATCGAATTGATGGCGGCGACTCGCGGGAGTTTTCGTGGCGTGTCCTCGGCGGTGAGCGTTGTCGTCCAAGGAGCCAGCGCGGTGGCGGCGGCGAGTTTGAGAACGTCACGGCGTTGCAGCGAAGTTGAGATTGCAGTCATGTTCACAGTCCGACTCTTGGTGATGTGAGGAACTCCGGGGCGCGACGGAGTCGCGTCCAAACTATACTTTGCGCGGCCCATAAATGAGACAGGCGAGCGGGGCGGCGTCAGCCCCCCGGTTCAGCGGCGAATGCACCGGGGGGCT
>CAMDPX010000127.1 GCA_945905295.1 Planctomyces sp. SH-PL62
GAAAGAAGCCCTGTTCAGTACATTTACACTAATTTGAATTTGGCACTTTAAGCGTCCGAATGACATTTTTTTGAAGTGACCTGCAATTTGGACGCTTATACGCGAACACGCTTCGATTAAACCGACAGGCCCCAAGCTCGGTGGGGTTAGTGGTGTCGTCAGTGTGTCATGGCATAAGTCACGATGTTGATCCCCATCGGGTATGACCATTTCTCGGCCATCTCGCGGAAGTAAGTGGGGTCTTCTCCTTCGCGTTCCCAGCCGTCGCCGAGGTCCGTGTTGTGGCAGATGATGGCCATCATGCGTCCCTTGTCGTCGAAGAGCGCGCGGTAATGCGCTTCCGGTGCATCCGGGCGTTCGGTTGTGTAGCCCGCTTGCCAGGCCCCGATGCTGGGGACTTGCGGCTTCTTCTTCAGGTCGTAGACGCAATGAAAGATCTCGTGTTCGAGCGGCAGTTCAATTGGCTCGCGGTCGGGGAAGACGCGCTTGATGTTCTCGTAGAAGTTCTGCCATTCGTATTCGCCCCAGAAGTCATCCACCATCAGGAAGCCGCCGTTGAGCAGATACTTTCGCAGGCCCGCAACCTCGGATTCGGTCAGGCTCATCCGCCCCGGCTCAATGATGTAGATCCACGGGTAATCGAAGAGCGCCTCGTCGGTCAGTTCGACGTTCTTGCCGTTGGGATCGGTCTCCAACGCGGTCAGTTCATGCAAGCGGTACGAGAAGTTGAGATCGCTGTCGGGATAGTCGGTGTGCCAGTTACCGCCCCGGCCACCGCCATGCGACGAGTATTGGATTCGAGCAAACGTGAAGACATCCGTCTTGAAGCGTTCGTCGTTCTTCCACTCGGGGACGCCGTGCCGATCGACCAGTTCCGGGCGGAACTCGCGACGCATGAAGGGCGACCGCTGCGCGAGGGCGGTTGCGGTGATCACTAGAACGAGGAGGGCGATTGCAAATTGCAAATTGCAAATTGCAAGTTGCAAATTGTGGAGCACGCGACGAACTGTTTTCGAAAGCGACCGATCTGTGATCGACTCGTCTTCGTTGTCTTCAATTCGCAATTCGCAATTTGCAATTTGCAATTTGCAATGCTTCGCTTGACCCCGTTCGTCGCTCATGGCTTGGTCTCCTCAACGGTTCCGCTAGCCCGAATGATCTCCAACAACCGCTGATGCGCCGCTCGGAATCGCGGAGCTTCCTCCAGCGCCAGCAGCGCATGCCGCTTCGCCGTCTTCAAGTCGCCGCTGTGTTGCAATGCCGTCGCCATTTTCAGATGCAGATCGGCAACATCCACTGGGTTGAGCAACAACAACGCTCGATAGCTGTCGAGCGCCACGCGGTCGTCGTGCAGCTTCTCGGCCGACTGGGCAGCGACGCGGTGTGGGGCCGGTTGCAGCGGGCTGATCGCCAGCCAGCGTTGTGCATATTGCCGAGTCAATTCCCACTCGCCCGCTTGCGACGTGAGTTCAGCCAGTCGAGCGAATAGGTCGACGCTATCGTCAGTCAGCTCGGCGAGTTTTTCTAACACGACTCGCTCCTGAGGTGCCTCTTTCAGCTCGCGATGCACGCGAGCGAGCAGCGCCAGATGTCCGTCGCCGCTGGCATCGTTCGGATACAGCCGGCGCATCGTTTCGAGTGGCTGCTTGGCTTCGGCAAATTTCTTTTCGGCGATCAACTGCTTGGCCTGACGTTGCAGAGCGGCGTAGTTGTGCGGGTGCTCTTTGAGATACGCGGCGAGCAATTCGGCATTCGCTCGCTTGGGCAATTCGGGTTCGGACCAATCGGCATCGGGAGCCATCTCGGCCGCTCGTTGCCGAGCGAACTTGGCGAACGCCGCGTCCAATTCGTCGAGCGATCCCGTGTGCCGAGCCAGCGTGTCGTTGATCGTCAGCCCGTTGCCGAGATCGACCAGGATCTTTTGCAGCGATTCGAGCCCGTGCTTCTCGACGAGGTACTCGACGACTAATGACGACTCGAAATACGCAAACTGCAAGTGCAGCCCGCTACGCGGATGCAGGAACGCACCGCTCAATTCGCTAACCGGCGTCAGTTCGTCGCCGAGCAGCATCTTGCGATACAGCGGGTTGATCGACTGGCCCCACGTCTTGTCCGCCTGACGTTCCTCATAGACCGAAATCCCTTCGCTCAACCAGCGCGGCATCTTGTTGTGAGTCTTGTTGAGCGTCACGACGTGACAGAACTCATGCCACAACGTCGCTTCCCAACAAGTCGGATGTGCGTCCTGCGAGGCGGGGCTGTTGGCGGTGATGACCGTGCCGAAACAAACTCCCAAGAATCCCGCGCCGCCGGGCAAGCCGAATGTGCGGATCGCGAAGTCCTCTTGCTTGGGAAACATCTCGACGATGATCGGTGACGGAAGCGTCACGTCGTACTTCGCACCGAGGTCACGCTTCGCTCGCTTCAAGAGATCGAGGACGAGGCGGCCGTAGATGTCCGCCTCGCGAGCGTCCATGCGGACGAGCAGGCCGTCCTCTTCCAGCGTGCGAAACTTCGCGATGCAATCCTGCAACGTGACGAGGTTATGCGCGAAGATGTTGTAGCCGTCGGCTTCGTAGACCTCGTTCGCCAGTTTCCAACCTTCGTCTTCCTCGCCCAGCCGCAGTAAATCAGACGCGAGCTGGATCCGGGCCGGCAAGTATTTGGCATCGAACTCCAACGCCTGCCGTTGATGAGCCGCTCCTTCGGCGAAGCGATACTTCTGCGAGAGCTTCTTGCCGATCAGATGATCGACCTCCGGATTGGTCGCCCAATGTTTGAGGGCCGTCCCGCGATATTGCTTCTCGCTCTCCGGTTGATTCCGCAGATGAGCCAACACGGCGCGATACGCGGCCGCTCGCGGATGCAACGGGTTGATCGATTCGACTTGACCGAGGATCGTCTCGGCATCGTCGTAGCGTTCCGAGTCGATGTGCTCATCCACGACGAAAAGCAGGCAGCCGATGTGATTCGGATTCCGTTCGATTGCCGCCTTGAGCGCGGCATTCGCTTTCTCCGTGTCGCTGTGCGAGAACGCTTGAGCCAATCCAAAGTGCGCGTCGGCATCCGTCGCATCGAGCTTCGCGGCTTGCTCGAAGTTCTGGGCGGCGAGCGCGAAGTCGTTCTTTTCGAGGGCCAGTTCGCCGCACGCCAGAAACGCCGGCGCGTAGCTCGGCTGCTGCTTCTTGACGACGTTGTACATCCCGTCGAGTACCTTCTTGGGATCGACTCCCAGACTCAGCAGGAATCGCCCGACGGTCAATCGGCTCCCCGCATCGCTATATCGCCACGGTGTCTGTTGGACGAACTTCGCGATTTCTTCTTCGAGCTCCGCGACTCGTTGCGGCTGGTTGTTGAAACGAGCGACGTCTCGGCCCAGCCAGCGGAGTTCGATGCTGGTTGTGAACTTCTTCAATCCCGCGTCGAGCGATTCAGCCGCGTCCGAGTAGCGACCGAGTTCCAGTTCCGAGCGAATCTTCAGCAAGCGGAAGTTTTCGTTGAACTCACTTTCGGTGATCGCTTTCGCGGTGGCCTCGACGCAGTCCGAATACTTGCCGGTACGGAACAGTCCCGCGATTTGAGCTGCGTCGGCGGCGTCGGTACGACTTTCAGCGAAAGTGACGAGCAGGACGCAAAGCCAAACGAAGGAGACCTTCTTGATGAGCGGCACGGCGCTAGCCGCCGGTAAGAGTCGCTCGCAATCACCGGCGGCTAGCGCCGTGCCGCTCACAGGAGTGAATTGCGCGGAGGCTGGGAATCGACAGGTCGGCCAGCTCGCGAAAGGCGAGAGCACAAACTCCTGGGAGCGACGATCCCCACTCATTGGCGAAGCTCCTCGAACGTCGGAGGCGACACTCAAGTCGCCTCAGTCAGATTCGCGAGGACTGCACGGTCTTCAACGCGCGGCGGGATACTATGATTGTGCCTGATTGAATTGGAAGGTAGTTTGCTCTGCGTCGTGATGTCGTGCCCGGTTCCTATCGAGGCGGATCTGCCATGCAACGGACAGCCAGTCTTGTTGATTCTCGTTCGGTTCCGCGCCGAGCGATGTTGCAGGCCGGGACTCTGGGATTACTGGGTCTGTCGTCAGCGGATGTTGCTCGTTGGCGCGCCCGTGCGGCGGACGCGGGAGTCGCCACGAAAAAGCCGCGAGCGGTCATTTACCTCTTTTTGACCGGAGGACTTTCACAGCATGACTCGTTCGACATGAAGCCTGAAGGCCCGGTCGACTTCAAGGGCGAGTTCAATCCGATCGCGACACGAACGCCGGGGATTCAGATTTGCGAACACATGCCGCTGCTGGCTCAGCGCAGCGAGCGATGGTCATTGGTGCGATCGCTGACGCACAACAACAACGGACACGATGCGGCCACCTACATGATGCTGACCGGCAAGTCAGCCATTCCGCCGACGTATCGCTCGATGAAGCCGCAGTCGATTGATCTCCCCTGCCTGACTGCGATCGCAGGTTATGCGACTGGGCTGCGTCGTTCCGTAGGTTGGGACTCCGTCCCGACCCGTTTGGGTTCAGGACCGATGAGAACCCCGGTCGGGACGGAGTCCCAACCTACGCGCAATCATCTTCCGCCGAGCGTTGTTTTGCCGGAGAAGCTGTATCACTCAAACTCGGGGACGTTTTCCGGCCAATTCGCGGGGATGCTCGGCCACAAGCACGAGCCGTGGTTCATTGAGGCGACCGACAAGCCGCACGCGTACCACTCGTACTCCGGAGCGTTTCCGAAATACCTCTTTAACCTCCACAAGGGGGAGCAATCGGACAAAGTCGATTGGCGATTCGAGGTGCCGAACCTCACGCTGCCCGAAGGAGTGCTCGAACCGCGGTTCCGCGAACGACGCGAGATTCTCAACATTGTTGAGCAACAACAGCGGCATCTCGAAGACCAAGCCTCGGTCGGAGGCTATGACCGCATCCGGCAATCGGTGATCTCGCTGATGGCCGACCCGAAGGTGCGCGAAGCGTTCGATGTGCGCAAAGCCGATCCGAAACTGCTTGCGCGATACGGCGACAACTCGTTCGGCTGGTCGTTACTGATGGCCAAGCGATTGATTGAGGCCGGCGTGAACATGGTGCAGGTCAACATGGGCAACTTCGGAAGCTGGGATTTGCACGGCAATAATTTCCCGATGCTCAAACAATTTCTGTTTCCGCCGACCGATCTCGCCGTCTCCGCGTTGTTGGATGATCTGCACGAATGCGGAATGCTCGACGACACGCTGGTCGTGATGGCGGGGGAGTTCGGCCGCACGCCGCGCATCAGCCACATCGCTCCGGAAATCTACAAGACCTCCGGCCGCGATCATTGGGGACCAGTCCAAACCGCGTGGTTCGCCGGCGGCGGAGTGCGCGGCGGACAAGTGCTCGGAGCCACCGACGCAAGTGGCGCATATCCGACCTCTGATCCGCAGAAGCCCGAGAACTTCGCCGCCACGATCTATCATGCGTTGGGTATTCCCGCAGAAGCGGCGTGGCACGATGCGACCGGTCGGCCGTATCCGATTTACGAAGCTCAGCCGATCGAACGGCTGTTCGCGTGATGCTTGCGCTCTACAATCGCTCGTAGTGACCCCATTGATGGGGTCAAAGCGTGATTCCGACCCGATCAATCGGGTCACTACGAGCGCCTCAATGGAGTGAGCGATGACAACAGCTTTGCCAATTCTCCGCACCGATGACATCGAACACGAACAAGCGTCACACGTCGCGGGGCTGAGCAACCTCGCGGCATTACACGCCGACGGCATCGTGCCCGGCGGTTGGTGGCATCGTGACGGGGATCGCATCGAGTGCGATCTGTGTCCGCGCCGTTGCGTGATGAAGGACGGCGATCGCGGGTTCTGCTTCGTGCGGCAGAATCTCGGCGGGCAGATGATGCTCACGACCTACGGCCGCAGCACTGGGTTCTGCATCGACCCAATCGAGAAGAAACCGCTCAATCATTTTCTGCCGGGGACCAGCGTGCTCAGCTTCGGCACCGCCGGCTGCAATCTTGGCTGCAAGTTTTGTCAGAACTGGGATATCTCCAAGTCGCGCGAAACCGAGCGGCTCAGCCAGCGTGCGTTGCCGGACGAGATCGCCCGCGCCGCGCTGGAGATGGGCTGTGCGAGTGTCGCTTACACATACAACGATCCGGTCATCTGGGCCGAGTACGCGATCGACACGGCGCTCGCCTGCAAGGAACTCGGCATCAAGTCGGTCGCGGTAACGGCGGGATACATCACGCCGGAAGCTCGCGGGCCGTTCTATCAATTCATGGACGCGGCGAACGTCGATCTGAAAGCATTCACCGAAGAGTTTTACTACCGCACAACGCTTTCGCACCTGCAACCGGTGCTCGACACGCTACGGTGGCTCAAGCATGAGACCAACGTCTGGTTTGAAATCACGAACCTCGTCATCCCGCAGGCGAACGATGAACTGGAAGAGTTCCGGCAGATGAGCGATTGGATTCTGGAAGCGGTCGGCGACGAAGTACCGCTGCACTTCTCCGCGTTTCATCCTGACTTCCGAATGCTCGATCGACCGCGCACTCCGCACGAGACGCTCATCACTGCACGCGACATCGCGATGAAGGCCGGACTGAAATACGTCTACGTCGGCAACGTCGATGACGTCGCTCGGCAAAGCACCTACTGCCCGAAGTGTCAGAAGCTGTTGATCGAACGCAACTGGTACGAACTCGGCGAGTACGCGCTCAATCGCGACAACTGCCGGCACTGCGGCACGCACATCGCCGGAGTCTTCGCTACTCGCCCCGGCAACTGGGGCCGCAAGCGGCAGCCTGTGGATATGAAGCAGTTTCATTCGCCCGATCGTGATCGACCGCTGGTGTTGCCGGAGCGGCCGATGTCCGAAAGTCGAGCGGGGGGCGTCAGCCCCCCGGTTGGTGGCCAGCTAACGTCCGCACCACAATCAGGATCTGCTCCGCGCCCAACCGGGGGGCTGACGCCCCCCGCTCGCCAGAACAATTCGGAAAGCATCACCGTGCAAATCCCCAAGACCGCTCCCAACCTGTCGCCGACACAACGGCAAATCCTGTTCGCGACCGCGGCCGAACTCGTCCGAGCTGCTGCCGAGGGTCGTGCTCCGGAAACCTCCGCCTTTGATCGCAGCGGCATGCGATTGAACATCGTGTCGGGGACGTTCGTCAGTCTGAAACGTCACGGCCGATTGCGTTCGTGTTGCGGTTCGTTCGGCCAAGCGATGCAGCTCAATCAGTGCTTGCGCGAGGCAGCCGTTCGCACGGCGACGAATGATCCGCGGTTCCCGAAAGTCTCGGTCAGCGAACTGCCGCATCTCGATCTGGATGTCTGGCTGCTGTTCGCGCCGGAACAAGTCAGCGAACGAGGACTCGACCGCATCAACGCCGTGACGATCGGCAAGCACGGCTTACAAATCATTCGCGGTCAGCAACGCGGCTTGCTCTTGCCCGGAGTCGCCACCGACAACGGTTGGGACAGCGAAGAGTTCTTGAATCAAGTCTGTGTCAAAGCCGGCTTGCCTCCCACTGCATGGAAGTCCGACGACACGATTCTGTTTCGCTTCGAGGGAGACGTCATCCACGGCCCGATGTCGAGCGCCGGCCAGATGAGCGTCAGCGTTCCGCCGCGACCACTGCTGACAGCTTCTGAGTTTGAGCAGCTCACGAACTTCGCCCGGCAATCGGTCCTGTCTCTGTTGAGTGGCATGACGCCGCTTTACTTCTGCCCCGGTGTTCCCGATGCCGACGTGCATGGCGTGGCGGTGATGATCACTCAACCGGGAACCAACTTCTGGTTGTCAGTCTCGCGTCTGTCGCCGAAAGAGAAGCACCCGCTGCAAACAACACTCTTCACACAATGCGAGACACTGGCGAAGGCTCTTGCGGGGCGTAATCTGCCGCTCGATCAACTGCGAGTCGACATCCTCGCGCTCGATGACACGGCGATGCACGGCACCGTCGCGGAGCCAGATCTCACCGGCATCGACTCGGCCACGCGCGGAGTGCTCGTCACCGAACGGAATAAGCAAGGCTTCGTGTTCGATCGGCGTTTGTCGGCCGATCAACTTGTGCGAGATGCCAGCCAATTGGCTCAAGTCGTCGCCCCCGAATGGTCACAGCTCTTCAGCTTGCGAGCGTTATCTTCGTGCGATCGCTTCACGGTCGAGGTGACTCCGAAGCCCGCGGCCGGATCCGATGTACGACTGCCCGCGGTGGCGGGAAAGTTCTATCCGGGCGATGCGGCGGGAGTGGCGGCGGAGTTGGATCGGATGTTATCGAACGATTCTTGGCGAGCGGGGGGCGTCGGCCCCCCGGTGCTCGGATCGTCGTCTAACGCTCAACCAACCGGGGGGCTGACGCCCCCCGCTCGCCTGAACTGTTCAGCGGCGATGGTGCCTCATGCCGGTTGGCGATTCTCTGGGAAGCTGGCGGCCGATGTGCTCAAGCGGATCGAACTGCCGCGCACGGTGATCGTGATCGGGCCGAAGCACACGGCGAACGGACTCGATTGGTCGGTCGCACCGAATCGCGTCTGGTCGTTTCCCGGTGGGCAATTGGAATCCGATCCGGAACTCGCCCGCGCGTTGATCGCGGCGATTCCGGGATTGCAGTTCGACGCGGCCGCGCATCAGCAAGAGCACGGCATCGAAGTCGAGTTGCCGATCATTCATCGGCTCGCACCGCAAACAAAAGTCGTCGGCATCTGTGTCAGCGGAGCCACTCTGCAACGCTGTGACGACTTCGCTCGCGGCCTGGCATCGGTGTTGGAGAATTATCTCGACCCGCCGCTCCTGTTGATCTCCAGCGACATGAATCACTTTGCCGACGACGCGGAAACCCGACGGCTCGACACGCTGGCCCTCGCCGAGTTCGATCGGCTCAACGAAGACGCGCTGTTCGAGACCTGCCAAGCGAACCACATCAGCATGTGTGGACTCGTGCCAGCCGTGATCGTGATGAAGACGTTGAAGAAGCTCGGCCGGTTGAATCGCTCGATCGAAGTCGGTTATGCAACGTCTGCCGAAGCGAGCGGCGACACGTCCCGCTGTGTCGGCTACGCTGGGCGGCTGTTGGTGTGACTCGTGGGGCAGGTTTGCAACCTGCCTTGCTGGCCGGGCAGGTTGCAAACCTGCCCCACAAATGAGAGCAACATGCGCTTCGCCAGCTTGATCGTCTGCGTGCTCGCGATCGCGAGCAACGAAACGCGAGCAGAGACTCCGCCGACCGTCGATTTCGCGCGCGACGTGCGGCCCATCCTCGCGGACTTTTGTATTCGTTGTCACGGGCCGGATGCGAAGCAGCGGCAGGCAGGGGTCCAATTCGATTCGCGTGACGAGGCGACTCGCGCGGCGAAGTCCGGCCACAGACCGATCGTGCCGGGAAAGCCGGAAGCCAGCGAACTCGTGCGGCGCATCTTCGCGGAGGATGACGACGTCATGCCGCCGAAGGAGACGCAGCAGTCGCTGAAGCCCGCTCAGAAGGAGACGCTCAAACGCTGGATCGTGGAGGGGGCGAAGTTTCAAACGCATTGGGCGTTTGTCGTGCCGACTCGGCCGGTGTTGCAGAATCTCAAATCTCAAATTTCAGATCTCAAATCGAAGGCATGGGAAACTCGAACCCCCATCGACCGGTTTGTGTTCGCTCGCATCGCAGCGGCCGGACTGCAGCCGTCGCCGGAAGCGGATCGCGTGACGTTGTTGCGGCGAGTCACGCTCGATCTCACCGGCTTGCCACCGTCGCTGGCCGAGGTCGATGAGTTCCTCGCCGACACGGAACCCAATGCGTTCGAGCGGGTCGTCGATCGGCTGCTGGCGTCACCGCGTTACGGTGAGCATCAGGCACGCGACTGGCTCGATCAAGCGCGGTACGCCGACACGCATGGCTACTTCACGGACCACGAACGGTTCATGTGGCGGTGGCGCGATTGGGTGATTGCCGCCTTCAACGCGGATATGCCGTTCGATCAATTCACGATCGAGCAGCTCGCCGGCGACTTGCTGCCGGATTCAACCATCGAGCAGCGGATCGCGACCGGCTTCAATCGCAATCACATGATTACCGAAGAGACCGGCGTCGCTCCCGAAGAGTACCGCACCGAGTACGTCGCCGACCGAGTCCGCACGACGTCCGCCGTGTGGATGGGACTGACCGCTGGATGTGCTCAGTGCCACGATCACAAGTTCGACCCGCTGACGCAGCGTGAGTTCTATCAGCTCTTCGCGTACTTCAATCAACTCCCGGAACAAGGGATCGCCGGTGGCAAGCAGAAAAACGCCGCTCCCGAACTGCGGCTGCCGACGCCGGAGCAAACGGCTCGGCAGGAGGAATTGCTGCTCCGCATTCGCGAGTCGCAAGCGAAATTGTCCACGCTGCCGAAGGACGCGGATGCTGACGCGAAGAAGTTGCTCGACGCCGAACTCAAACAGCTTCGCGAAGACGAGACGAAATTGCTCGCGACGATACCAACTACGATGGTCATGCAGGATCAGGCACAGCCGCGCGACACGTTCATCCTCGAACGGGGCCAGTACGATCAACCACGCGAGAAGGTCGCAGCGGGAGTCCCGTCGTTCCTGCTCGCGCTGCCGAATGACGCGCCGCCGAATCGACTGACGTTCGCGAAATGGCTCGTCGATCCACGGCATCCGCTGACCGCTCGCGTCGCTGTGAATCGGCATTGGCGACAACTCTTCGGCCGAGGCTTGGTCGCGACAACGGAAGACTTCGGCGTGCAAGGCGAGCTGCCGTCGCATCCCGAGGTACTTGATTGGTTGGCGGTTGATCTCGTAGGTCAGGCTTTCCAGCCTGACCCGAACGCTTCAACAAGCTCGCTGGCCAATTCGGTCAGGCTGGAAAGCCTGACCTACGGCTGGGGCACGAAACGATTGATCCGAGACATCGTCACCTCGGCAACGTATCGACAATCTTCGGTGATTACGCCGGAGCATCGCAGGCTCGATCCTCAGAACCGATTGCTGGCTCGTGCCTCGCGCTATCGGCTCGATGCGGAAGTGCTGCGTGATTCGGCGTTGTTCGCGAGCGGGTTGTTGGCCGATCGCCTCGGCGGGCCGAGCGTCAAGCCGTATCAGCCGGCCAATCTGTGGAAGGCGATCACTTACGACACGAAGAGCACTCAGGAGTATGTGTTCTCGACCGGCGACGGGCTGTATCGGCGCGGCTTCTACACTTATTGGAAGCGACAAGTTCCGCCGCCGAGCATGTTGCAGCTCGACGCGCCGACGCGAGAAACCTGCACGTTACGCCGACAGCGAACGAACACGCCGCTGCAAGCGCTCGCGCTGCTCAACGACACGCAGTTCGTCGAGGCCGCGCGCGTACTGGCTCAGCGAGTGTTGTCCGACGCGCCGGCCTCGGATCGCGCGGGAATCACAATCGCGTTTCGCCGAGCGGTCGCTCGCGAGCCTTCGGATTCGGAAACGCAATCGCTGCTGCGACTGTTGTCGGCCGAGCGAATTCGATTTCGACAAGACATTCCGGCAGCCAATTCATTGGTGTCTGTCGGCGAATGTCCAATCCCGGCAGAGACGAACCGCTCCGAATTGGCGGCGTGGACGGTGCTCGCCAACGTGCTGCTGAATCTCGACGAATCGCTGAGCCGCGAGTGAGCTGGTCGTGGGGCACGTTTTCAACGTGCCCGTCAAACCACAGAAACACTGCTCATTCGCGAACACAGTCGAATCCGTTAGCCGGAAGCCGGCCGGGCACGTTGAAAGCGTGCCCCACGTTATCGCAGCAATCCGCTTTCGATTTTCGCTTTGATCTCGTCGCGCACACGGCGGAACTCGGCGAGCCGTTGTTCGTCGGAGCCGCTGGCGTGATACGGATCGTCGAAGGGCCAGTGCCAGCGTTCGACGCGGGCGGGGAACAACGGACATTCCTTCTCGGCGTTGCCGCAGACGCTGATGATCAGATCGGGTGGAGTTCCCTCCGGCGGCAAGAACTCGCGAATGTGTTTGCTCACTTGCTGGGAGAGATCGACGCCCGACTCGCGCATCACCTGCACGGCCAGCGGATGAATGTAGCCGGCCGGCTTCGCTCCGGCGGACAGGCTTTCAAACCGGTCCCCCGCCAGATGCCGCAACCAACCCTCCGCCATCTGGCTCCGACACGAGTTGCCAGTGCAGAGAAACAGAACCCGACGGCGGTGGCTCAGGATGGGTTCACTCATCGAAGACTCACCTTCATGACGCCCGAATCAATGCGGTTCGCTTTGAAGGTCCAACGCCCAAAGTGAACTCGCACGGACAAAGTGGCGCGGGGCCAAAGAGAACTACGATTTAGAAACGAGAGTTGAAGGTGGTGACCCCGTCACTTTGTCCGTGTCGGGTTGAACGGCTTGAGGGACGAGATTTGGTGGTGCGAATCGCGGTGACGTGATGAGACGGTCGGCGTATTGCTCCTGAATCTTTTGGAAGTACGCCACCAACTTGGCGGGGTCGTGATCGCACATGGCGGAAATGCGGTGACGAATTTCGCGAATCTCGTCGATGACGGGATCAGGCATTGGATTCATGATCGACTCCGAGAAGTTCCAAAGGTGTGACGAGTGCCGGAATAAATAATCCCAGGCTGGTGTTGATGCGGCGAATGTGCCCAAACTTGTTCGCGTTGGCGATGTGTCGGCAGTTCCAGGTCACCAGAAAATCGCATTTGTGATACGACGCGATGGCCAAATGCAGAGCATCGCCCGATGGATCGGCTGGCATGACTTTGTGCTGAATGTAAACGTCCACGATTTCGGCGATTTCGTCCTCGATGGTCAACAGCGGCAAATCTTGGATCAATGTCAGTCGTGCGGCGCTGCGTTCGGGAATGCCGAGCGACAATTCGCCAATCACCGCCGGACTAATGACGAGTTCGTATCTCGCAGGGGCCTCCGCCCACCACAATCGAGTCCACTCCCGGCGAGCAATGACGTCCGGTGCGGTTCGTTGTTCGTGGTAGAAACTTGGAATGGAGGTTTCGACATAGGCGCGAGGCTTAATCATGCCGCCAGCATACCGCTCGCCTTCGCGAGCCGAAAGATTCTCTCCTGAGGCACGCCCGCTGTCGTAGTCACGCTCGCCAAGAGCGTGGGAATTCCACGTTTGAGCGATGCTCTTCGTGGATGTCGATCCTGCGCGCGTCCTGGCCCGTGCCTCCGGGGGGAGCGGGGCGCAGCGACGTGCCTCGGAAGAAGCTCACCTTGACGAAGTTCGTGAAGGTCTGGAAGCCGAGGAACCAGCCTTGGCCCGCGAGGCCATAGAAGGGGGAGTTCCACCTCACGGCTTTGCTCACGCCGGGGACGGTGCGCTTGATGAGCGCGTCGAGGCGGCGGCCGACGTCCCGTTTCCAGCTCGGCATGGCCGCGATGTCGGTCTGCACGGGAGCGTCGCCGTTGGCCTTCGCGATCTGAGGGTTGCCGCCGGATAGAAGTTTCACCGGATGGGCCTGATACGCATCCCGACAATTTGCCGCGCGGCGAATTCCTGCGATCCGTATGACTCGCCTCTGATTTGGATTTCTTCGGCGGGGTGGTCGACTCGGCGGTCGAGAGATTCCTGTAAATTCCACCGCCCACTTCGTGCCGATTGTCCGGATCATCGGGCCCCTCGCATGGTTCAAACGCGAATTGACCTGTTTTTCGGGATGGTCCTAACATCTCGTCCATGCCGGCACGCTATCTCATTCGACTGGACGACATTGCTCCGCACATGGATTGGGCGCGGTTCGAGCGGTTGGCTCGCGTGTTCGACGAGTTCGGCATTCAGCCGTTGCTCGGTGTGATCCCGGACAATCAAGACTTGCAGTTGCAGCAATTCCCGCAGTATCTCGGCGACTTCTGGGAGAAGATTCGATCGCTCCAAGCGCGCGGTTGGGAGATTGCTCAGCATGGCTTTCAGCATCTCTATGTCACGCGCGACTGTGGCTTGATGGGGATCAATGGCCTGAGCGAATTCGCGGGACTGCCGTTCGAGGAACAGCTCGACAAATTGGCTTGCGGACAACGTCTCCTGCGCGAGCGCGGTTTGCAGTTCGAGACGTTTATGGCTCCGTCGCATTCGTTTGACCGGCTGACGTTGCGAGCACTCCGCGAGCTTGGATTTACGACCGTCACGGATGGCTTCGCTCCCTGGCCGTCCATCGAGCACGGTTTGATTTTCCTGCCGCAGTGGCTGGCGAATCCGCGTGTGTTGCCGCTCGGCGTGCAGACCTTCTGTCTGCACATCAACGTGATGACCGAAGGGCAAGTCCTCCGCGTTGAACAATTCGTCGCCGAGCATCACCGCGAGTTCCTGACGTTTGCTGAAGCCCGCTCGCTGGCGACCCCGCGCACGCTCAACCGAGTCGCCGGCCGAGTCGTCGGTTCGACGCTCCGCAGTCTGAAGATCCTGCGCCGCACTCTGCGGGTCGGATAAGACGTCGACAATTGGTGCAAGACAGCAATTCCACCGGCAGGGGTCAGGCACCGCGGATGTAGGACGACGATGACTTGGCAGTTTCTAACTATTTCGTTGTCGGCTTAAACGACTCGAACACGTCGGCCAGGACTTTATCGGACAGGCGTCCAAGCTCTTCGAGGATCAATGGCTCGGCTTCGGGGAGCAGCGGGGACGAGTTGGGTTCGTAGCCGCCGTATTTGTGTGACTCGGCCGTGCAGATGTAGCCGAGGCTGCCGTTCGCGTAGCCGATGACGATTGGGATCGCGCGGTCGGCAATCGCTTTCTCGATCTGGAAGCCGTATTCGACCATCGGTTCGCCGGGGATCGTCAGCAGCAGAAAGTCGCCGATGCGCAGAGCCTGCATCTCGCAGGCCAGCTTCTCCTTCTTGCCGGGGAGTTGAATGACGCTGGTGGCGCACTTGAGCGGATAGATCGTCTTGCGTTTCGCCAGTTCTTCGCGGATGACGCTGCGGTCGGCGGCGCGGACAACCGCGCAACCGAGACTGCGGCCGGTCCACTTGATGTCTGCTTCGTCGCCGCAGCGATACGGCACTCCGGGGAGGTTCGGCCGGATGTCTCCGGCGCAGCCTTGCAGGAACATCGCGCGCGTCTTCGATCCGTAGACCATCTCGACGAAGGTCTGGGCCTCGCCGGGGAAGTCGGCGCTGATCTTCGGAAAGCCATTGGGGTGCGGCGGCGTGAGCTTGTCGCCCCAGGTGAAGACGCACGGATGGCAGACGGCGTGCATGAGGACGCTCATGGGTTCGAGCGACCGGCCGTCATCGAAGCGGAGCACCTTCACGCGATGATCGCACGGGCCATCGGGATCGAGTCGCACGACCGCTCGGCCATTGATGACTTTGCGGCGGTTGATGTTGAAGTCGATGCGGTCTTCGCCGTAGCCGATCGTCACCGGCCGCATCTCTTTGACGGCCGTGGCTGTAGCCGCGCCGATTTTGGCGACCATCTCACGGCTCCAAGCCGACTCGCGCGACCAGCCCGGTCCGGAGTGATTGTGCGATGCCGCCACCAGAATGTTCTCGCGTGGCATTTCGGTTTTCTGGGCGACCACATCCCGCAACGCGGCGACCATCTCGCTGGAGGCACTGATCAAATCGAGCGTGACAATCGCCGCTTGAGTGTGCTCGTTCGCCAGCAGCAGCACGCCGGCGCGGATCGGATCGCGGACTCCGTTCGTCGGACGCACATGCCCGACGACCGGCGTATCGGCTGGCGGAGTGATATCGACCTTTGCCACACCGGCGCGCAAGTTCGATTCGACGCGGAATTGAAAGTCGTCTTCCGCGGATGTCGCGCTGACAGCCAGCAGGGAACCAATCAAGAACGGGATCATCCGCAGTGGGGATTTCATCGTGTGAGTTCCTTGAATAGTCAGGACGTGGGTCGGGATTCTAAGTAGACCCGCATTGATGTTTGAGTGGGTGGCACGCCCTGAGTCATCGAAGGGCGTGGACAGTTCGCACGCCCTTCGCAAAGCCTCAGGGCGTGCCACCCAGTTTCTTGTGTGGGTCTACTTAGGCCCGACCGTACCAAATCGCTCGGCTCAGAGAGCCAAGCTACAGGCGGAACAGCTTCTTCGAGTTCTCGTAGAGGATTTTTCGTTCGGCGGCCTTGTTCGGAGCGAGCTTTCGGATGGCGGCGATCGTTTGCGATCCCGAGCATCCCGGACCCATACCAACTCGATCGTCGCAGTCGCTGCCGTAGAGGATTTTGTCTTGATGGCGATCCAGAAACCCGCGCGTGTGGTCTTCGTCGCGAGTCAACGCATTCAAGCCGGAGCCGGCGGACATGTCGGCGAACATGTTCGGGTAATCGGACAGGTAACGATCGGTCAAACCGCCGGCGGTCACCTTGCCTTTGGGATACAGCACCTTCTGATCGGCGTGGTTCTTGTCGATGTTGGCCCACCAGGTCTGAGCGTGCCCGATGAAGTTGGTCTTCGGAAACTTTTCGAGCATCTTGTGCAGCCGCTCGAAGCCCAGGTTGTAGGTTCCGTGTTGAAAGTGCATGAGGATCGGCACTCGGTATTCGGCCGCCAGGGCGTAAAGGATCTGGCTTTCGGCCGAGTCGCATTCCACCGCGAACTTTTGCTCGCCGATGATGATCCCGCCGAGGTCGAGATACTTGGCGATCTCCTTGCGGGCTTCGGGCAGATCGGTGACTTCATTGGCTCCGAAGAAGAACTCTTTGGGATGCTGCCGAGCCATCGTCAGCGCGGTGTCGTTGCCACCGGCACCGACTCCGCCGAGCGTGTTGTGCTTGCCATCGCCGGTGGAGGGACGTTTGACCGACGACCCGGCCGGCAACAGGATCGTCTGAGTCACTCCCATCGTCCGCTGGTGAGCGGCCAACTGCTCGGGGGTCCGTTCGCGATAGGTGGTGTGCTGGTGGATGTCAATGATCGGTTCGGCCGCATCCTCCGCCGCACGCGCGAGGGACGACAGCGCAACCGCGCTGCCCGACAAGGACGTCATCAGGAAACCACGACGAGACATGGGGCTCATAGCGAACTCCGAAATCGGGGCGAGTCTTGTTGGTCATTGAGTTCCGCGAATAGAAGTCGGCACGCGGCAAGAATGATCCGACACCCGCAGGGATGCAAGCGGCCGTGGGGCACGTTTCCAACGTGCCCGATGACGAGCACGATGAAATCGTGCTCCACGAAGTGACAGACTTGGAGAACCTTCACATGCAACGCTTATTGGTCGTCGTGTTCTTATTCGCTGCCGGTCTCGCCATCGAATGCCATCATTCGATGGCTGCCGAACCGCTGACGGTGGCGTCGGACTTTGAAGGAGCGTCTGTCCGCGACGTCGAGATCGACGAGGCCACGCGCAGCATCAGCTTCATGCCGGGTGGCGATCCTGTGCGCGGCTGGCCGTGCTGGTGGTACTTCCGCGTGAATGGGATCGCGCCCGGTGAGACGATCAGCATTCGGCTGCGCGGTTCGACGGCGACCGTATCGAAGCCGGGTGCGCCGCCGCAGAAGCCGCTCGCATCGTCGTGGGCCATGCCGGCTCAGGCGACGTTCTCCAACGACGGACAAACTTGGCTCCACACTGCGAAGGGCCAGCGTCAGGACGAGTGGATGATCTACACGCTCAAGCCGGAGTCCGCGTCGGTGTTCGTCGCCTGGGGCCCGCCCTACACGCCGAGCACCGCGGCCAAGTTTGTGCGTGCGATGAGCGAGAAGTCTCCGCATGCGAAAGCCACCGAGCTCTGTCGTTCGCGCGGCGATCGCGCCGTGCCGATGCTGCATGTGCGGGAAGGGGAGCGGACCAAGGAGCAGCGCTTCGGCGTCTGGGTTCAGGCTCGGCAACATGCCTGGGAGAGCGGTTCAAGCTGGGTGGCTCAGGGCTTTGCCGAATGGCTGCTCGGCGACACTGCGGATGCGGCCTGGCTGCGGCAGCATGCGGAGATCTTCATCGTTCCGATCATGGACGTCGACAACACCGCGACCGGTAACGGTGGCAAGGACGCTCAGCCGCAGGATCACAACCGGGACTGGTCCGGGCAGCCGCATTGGAACGAGATCATCGCGGCACAGCGGATGGTCAGCGGTCTGATTGACGAAGGCCGCATGGATGTTTTTCTCGATCTGCACAATCCGTCGCCCGATGATCCGACCTTCTTCTACGTCCTGTCGCCGGAACTTTTGAAGGAGCCGATGATCGGCCTGCGCGACCGCTTCGTGGAGTTGGCCTATGCGCGCATCAGCAAGATTAAGCCGCTGATTCCGATGAGCAACAAGCCCAAGGCGACCGGAGCCAACTATCATCCGTTGTGGCGTCAGATCAGTGCGAACTGGGTGAGCATGAACGGCAATCCGCACACCGTCAGTTTGTGTCTGGAGACAATCTGGAATTACCCGAACAGCACGACCGAAGGGTATCGAGCCGTCGGTGCAAACCTCGCCGCCGCCGTGCGTGAGTATCTCGCCGAACGTCCCGTGAAGCGGTGAGCCCTCACCTCGTGAGCGGCACGGCGCTAGCCGCCGGTCATTCGCCGGACAACGTCGATCCCGAATCACCGGTGGCTAGCGCCATTCCGCTCAAAGTGAGTGCCACAGATCGCAATCGAACTGTCAGGGAGTCCCCAAATCCCCACGGATGGCATGGCGATACCACGGATGAAAAACGAGAAGCATTATTTTATCCGTGGTATCGCCATGCCATCCGTGGGGAACATCGGTCTGAATTTCACGTTTTGATCAGCAGGCAACAAGCGATGGTTCTGGTGGAAGGTTCATTCTGATCTGTGGCACGAGCGCCTTGCGGCTCACGAACTTCTTAGGCCGGCGCTCGAATGTTCGGGATGAAGTCGATCGTTCGCCGCACTTCGTGGTGGAGTTGTTGAATCAGATCGCGTGTCTGATTCCAGTCGGCGTCTTTTGTTGCGGCTTCCATGTTCAAGAAAATCCGCATCAAGGTGTTGCCTCCAAGGATGCTGACGACCCCTTTGAACTTGTGGGTTTCGTCGGCGATGGCGTCGTGATTCCGTTCCGCCAGCGCGGCATCGAAGGCGGCCAGTCGCGCGGGGCAGGTCGACTCGAATGCCTCGAGCAGATCCAGAGCAAAGTCCACGTTGTCCAGGCAGCGTTCGAGCAGCCGATCGCGATCGATCGGTGGGGCGTGGAGTTCCAAGGCTCGGTGTGACGGGTGGGTCGAGCATTTCGCCGCGGTGACGGTGGTGGCATTCATGAGGAAGATGTCTCCCGACGGCAAAGTATGTTGAAATCGAATTCGTGGACCGCAAGGCGATAGCCGCGGGTCGAAATGAATGGCGGAGAGCCGGAATTCGTAGTTCGCCGATTTCTGCGGATTCGGGATAGCGGCAAGAAGTCCACGATCGTGTCCCCATTCGAATGACTCACATCTCGGTCGTGGCAGAATCGGTCGTGGCAGAAATATCGACTGAGATCGAGCCGAACTGCGAAGTATTCGGTCGCTTCGAATCAGGCTTATCCCTAGTTCGACTCTCGGCTTCCGGAGTCGTCCGGTTTCCTGACCTAGCCTACAGCGCGGTGACTTTAATCATCACGCGAGGCGGGAAAATGTCCGACATCCAACAAGATCGAGTGACTCCAAAACAACCGGACACGGCGCGCCTTCCAACCCTCACCATCAGAGCGCAGGCGTCACCGCGCCGTTGGCCCGTGACAGAATCGGATCCTGGGGACAACGCGGGCAAGTTGGACGAAGTCATGGCTCAATTGGGCCATCAGGAAACTTCGTCGCGGTGGCCGCAGGTGCCGGGCTATGAAATCCTGGACGAGTTGGGCCGCGGCAGCATGGGAGTGGTCTACAAGGCCCGACAAAGTGGTCTGAAGAGGACCGTCGCTCTCAAGATGATGCGCCCCGACGTTCATGCCAGCCAGGACGAGTTGCAACGATTTGTCTCGGAGGCCCGCGTGCTGGCCTCTTTGCAACATCCCAACATCGTCCAGCTTTTCGAGGTCAACCTCCAACAGAACTCGCCGTACTTCTGCATGGAACTCGTGAGCGGTGGCAACTTGGCCGACCGGCTCAATGGCCGGCCGCAGCCGTTCCGTCCCGCCGCGCAATTGCTGCTGACATTGGCTCGCGCCATGCACGTCGCGCATTTGAGCGGCATCGTGCATCGCGATCTGAAGCCAGCCAATATCCTGATTGCTCCGTTTGAAACGAGTAATTATCGAATTCGTTCTTTGACTCAGGAGCTGGGACTGAATCCGCCGGAGTTCTGTCTGGGGACGCCCAAGATCACCGACTTCGGTGTCGCCAAACAATTGCACGACACTTCGGGCCAGACGCAGACCGGCATGATCCTGGGGACGCCCAGCTACATGGCTCCGGAGCAGGCGGAGGGAAAATCCAGTCGCGTTGGCCCCCCCGCGGACATCTATGGTTTGGGCGCGATCCTCTACGAAATGTTGACCGGCCGGCCTCCGTTCGTGGCCGAGTCCAACATGGAGACCGTCCTACAACTGTTCCAGACGGAACCGGTCGCTCCGTCAAAGTTGCAGTCCAAGATTCCCTGTGATTTGGAAACGATCTGCCTGAAGTGTCTGCAAAAAGATCCTCGCCGCCGTTACGCCAGTGCTGAAGAACTGGCCGATGACGTGCAGCGGTTCCTGGATGGCCTGAGCATCTTGGCCAAGCCCCCGACACTTGCCGAGCAGTTGTGGAAGTGGGCGCGACGTGAACCCGCACTGGCGACGTTGTCCGCCTGCTCGGTCTTGGTGTGTGTGGGCTTCTTGGGATTGGTCTTGTTTCATCAAGTCGATCTGCGAGCAAAGCTGGGACGAGCGCTCGCGGATGAACGTGGTGCTCGGCAGGCTGAAGAAGCAGCCAGCGAGCAAGTGCGGTTGGTCGAACTGCGCGGCAAGGCCAACGAATTGCTCCGCTCGGGCGAAGCCGCGCTGGCGGCTCAAGATTGGAAGAACGCTCAACTGCAACTGACTCGGGCGCGGGACCAGGCCGCTGATGAACCGGACCTCCGCGATCTGCAATTGCACATCGAGACTTTGCTGCATCAATCCAGCCAACAGCAACTCGATCACTCGCGCTACCAAAACTTCGTGCGACTCCGCAACGAGGCGCTGTTTCATGCCACGCTGTTTACCGGCGGCGATCTCGACGCGGCGCTGAAAGAGACCCAAGCAGCGGCGTGGGCCGCGCTGGCTCAGTTTGACATCACCCCGAATTCGTCAGCCAAACCAACCGTCGATAGCCCGTTCTACACCGAGCCACAAAAGACGCAGATCATCACCGACTGTTATGAACTGCTCGTGGTGTTGGCCGAGACCGTGGCGCATCCGCTGCCGGGACAGACGACGGATCACAGCCAGGCCGACGAGGCTCTGACCATCCTGGATCGCGCGGCTCGGCTGGGAGTCACCACGCAAGCGTTTCATCGTCGTCGTGCCCATTACCAGGAGTTGATCGGCCAAACCGCAGCGGCCGAGTTGGAACTCCAGCTCGCCAACACTCTGCCAGCCTCCAGCAGTCTCGATCACTTTCTGTTGGGGCAAGAGCAGTACCGTGAAGGGACGATCCCACAGGCGATCCTCGCGTTTCAGAATGTGTTGCAACGTGAGCCGGATCATTTCTGGGCCAGCTATTACCTGGCTCTGTGCTGGCTGAAGACACAACATCCCGACCAAGCGGCATCGTGCCTGACCGCGTGCCTGAGTCAGCGCCGCGATGTCGCTTGGCTTTATCTTTTACGCGCCTCCGCGTGGAGCGAGCTGAGTCAATTTGCTCGCGCCGAAGCGGACTTCGAGACCGCGCTGGAATCATCGCTGCCCGAAGCGGCGCGATACGGCTTGCTGATCAATCGCGGCGTCATGCGTATCCGCGAAGGCAACCTCGACAGCGCGATGGCGGACCTGCAACTGGCGATCGCGTTGCGACCGCAGCAGTATCAAGGCTATGTCAACTTGGCTCAGGCCTATCTGAAGGGGCAGCAACTCGAACAGGCGATCGAGCAACTCGACCGAGCGATTCAACTCGAACCGAATGTCGCGTCGCTGTATCGCACGCGAGCACGTCTGCAACTGCTGCGACAGAACCAGTCCGACGCACTGGCCGATTTAGACCAAGTCGTGCGACTGGAAACGACGGCCGCGACTCCGGCCTTGGCCGACGATCACTTTGAGCGTGGCCGAATCCTGCATGTTCAAAAAGAGTTTTCCGCGGCACTGGCCGCCTTTGACGCGGCTCTTCAACTCCGTCCTCGCGACGTTCGTGTCTGCCGGTTCCGCGCCGAGACCTTGCTGGAATTGAATCGTTTGCCCGAAGCGTTGCAGTCCCTGAACGACTGCTTGAAATACGGTCCACCGGATGCCGGAGCCTTCCGCGCCCGTGCGGCTCTGCGCACCCGGTTGGGCCAGTATGCCGGTGCCCAGACCGATTACACCCGTGCCCTGGAGTTGGATTCCAACGGGGCGACCTACGCGGCTCGCGGCTGGTGTTTCCTCGTGGCGGGTGCTCCCAAGCTGGCCTTGGAGGACTTTGAGGAGTCGCTTCGTCGGACTCCCGCGCAGAGCGATGCCTATGCCGGTCGCGGGCTGAGCCGGGTTCTGTTGGGCGAGAGCCAGACGGCTGTCGCGGATGCCGAGGAGGCGCTGCGTCACGGTCCGGAATCACCACGACTCTTCTACAACGTCGCTCGCATCTATGCCCAAGCGGTCACGGCGTTGAGCAACTCATCGTCTCGGTCCCGCGTGAATGCCGGTGCCCCGAATGGCCGCACCTGTCAGGAGCGTGCCGTGCAGACGTTGACTCAAGCCCTCGCCATGCAGAGTGCGCCTGAAGCGGCTCACTTCTGGCAGAGCGTTGTCGAAACCGACAAGGCTCTGAACCCCATCCGACAGACGTTGGCGTTTCGACAACTCGCCGCGCGGTACTCACTGACTCAAACAGGCAGAACAATCTCCTCGAACGATCGCAAATGAAACCGGCGAGCGGGGCGGCGTCAGCCCCCCGGTGTCTTCGCCACGGAACCGGGGGCTGACGCC
>CAMDPX010000128.1 GCA_945905295.1 Planctomyces sp. SH-PL62
CAAACGGAGATCGCTCACGATGGCTCAAATAGCGGGGGCGCGAGAAAAAGACTCCCGACCCCTTCGCGAGAATCGGCGGCGTGACCTGCACGCGATGAGCGATTCCGAACTTCGGCATGTCCGGCAAAGCTGTGAAACTTTGCTGGGCCGCTGGTCGTGACCCGATTCATCGGGTCTTGGGGGACCGCATGAATGCGGTCACTGCGAGCGCGACTACCGCTGGTTGCGGAGTTGCTCAAGCTGCTGCGGCGTCAGAGCGCTGTTGATGGTGGGCAGCGCGGTTCCCGTCGCGAACGGGTTGCTGAAGTTTGCCGAGCGTGCGGCAGCCGGCAGATTGTTCGTTGCCGGGGCGACACTGCTCCGCATCGCTGAGTTCGGCTGTTGAGCGGCCGTTTGCTGGATGCCGAGCACGTCATTCGCGCTGATCCGCTGCTCGGTGACTTCCGTCGCATTCATTCGGGTGTTGGACGGCAACGCTCCTGCGGGAGCCGCCATCTCCGGGCGTTGCCGGCTGCTGGTGCCGGCGAGCAAGTTCTTCGTTTCTTTCTCGATGCGGATCTCGTTCAGCCAATACTGAGCTTGTTCGAGCGTCGGCTTCTTGACGACGGCTTGGATGAAATGCTGCTCGGCCAATTCGAGCTTGCCTTGATCGTGCAGGATCAGTCCCAGGTTGTACTCTGCTTCGGCCTCACCGACGGAATTGACGAAGTGCGGCTTCGCGGCGGCCAGATCGCCCGATCGGGCGGTCGCGACGGCCAGATGGAAGCGGATCGTGTTGTCGTTGGGCGCGGCTTGCAGGCCTTGCTTCAACACGTCAATCGCCTGCGGCCATTTCTCTTGAGCGGCATAGAACTGTCCCAAGGCATCCAGCACCAGCGGATCGCTGGGCGAATTCTTGAGTGCCTTGCGAAAGCCTTGTTCGGCCTCCGTGAAGCGGCCGGCGAGTTGATCCATGCGGGCCAGTCCGAGCAACGCATCGACCGATTGCGGTTCGTCGTGCAGAACTCGCTGATAGCGTTCGCGAGCCTCGGTCATGTTGCCGAGTTGCTCCTGCCATTTGGCATACGCCAGGTCGAGCTTCGACGGGTCTTTGAGATTCTTGCGAGGACCACTGTCGCGTTTTGTATTTTCTCGCTTGGCGAAGGACGGCCAACGGCTGCCGGAAGACGCGCAGCCGGTCAACAGCGAGGCCAGCAAGATCACAGCGGTGAAGCGAGTCATTGACATGCCACACCTCCGTGTGCAGCGAACGTAAATCCGCGCAAGGTTGTTTGAGGAAGAGAGGTCGTTTGGAGAAGGTCTCATCAGACTTCGCAGAAGAAGCGGGACGAGGCTTCCTCCATCAGCTTCTGCGAAAGCACATATCGCTGATTTCGGAATCGGCAGATCGACTGGGCAATCTCTAACAAATCTCGCGGATCTGACGATCGCGGGGTTCGCTTCTGAGAATAGTGGTTGGCGAAGAGGTATTGGACCGCCCGCTCATCGAACGGCAGATTCCGCTGCTCGCACGCGAGCTGGAAGATTTTCGTGAACATCTCGCGATCGGGCGGCCCGATCCGAATCTTGTGGCGGATGCGGCGCAGGAAGGCTTCATCGACCAATTCACCAGGGTCGAGGTTCGTGCTGAAGATGATCAGCAGCTCGAACGGCACCGAGAATTTTTTGCCGGTCGCCAACGTGAGATAGTCGATCCGTTCCTCCAGCGGCACGATCCACCGGTTGAGCAAATCTTTGGGACTGACAATCTGCCGCCCAAAGTCGTCGATCAGAAACACGCCACCGTTGGCCTTCATCTGTACCGGGGCCTGATAGAGGTTGCTGACTTTGTTGTAGCGCAGATCGAGTTGGTCGAGCGTCAGTTCGCCGCCGGTGATCACGACAGGCCGGCGCACGCGCCGCCAACGCAGATCGACGGTGGATTCCAGTTTCTGCCGCTGATCGCCAGCGGCCTCGTGAGAGCCCGACGTTTCCTGGTCATAGTTGTCGGTGACAAGGTGCAGTGTCGGATCAAAGATCGTGATGATCGAGTTCTCGGTGGTGATCGCGTACGGGACGTAGATGTCGCCGCTGTATTTGTTGAGAAACCGGCCAAGCCCCTTGGCCACGGTCGACTTCCCGTTCCCCGGCGGTCCATAGATGAAAATGGAACGTCCGCTGCACACGGCCGGGCCGACTTCATCGAGCAATCCCGGCCCGACAATCATCCCCTGAAAGGCTTCTATCAGCCGTTCCGCATTGCAGGTGATGCCGGCCACCGCTTGCAACCGGCACTGTGCGACATAGGACTCCAGCGGCACGGGTGCGGGGCCGACATAGCGGCATTGCTCGAAGGCTTCACGAGCGCGCGTGCGGCCCATCTCGGTGAGGTTGAAGCGATACGAGGCGCGGCCAATGAATTCACCACCGGCCGAAACTTCGATGCACTTTTCGTCCTTGAGGAACCGCAGGCTTTCGTCGATCAGGTTGTATGGCAGCCGCGCGTTCTTCGCGATTTCCACGCCGAGCAGATTGCCGTTCAGATAAATCTGTTTGAGGATCAGATCGCAAACTTGCGTCCGCCCCAATCCGCTGTCTTTGAGTGACAGGGGAGCTTTCGGCGCATGAGCCGCCACGCTCGAATCGGTCTTCACTCCGAGCGTCGCCAACTGAGGATCGGCCAACAGGCTGCGAGTTTCCTCGGTCAGCTCATCAAACAAATCGGAGAACAGTTCCTTGGGAGCTCCCGTGGATGAAACCCGGCCGGGGAATTCCAGTGTTGCCAAATTCGTAGTCGAGTCGCCGTCCATGTCTGCTGCTCACCAGTAGCCTGACTCTCCGAGTCGGGAGCCTTACCGCAGAAATCCCAACTCGGAGAGTCAGGCTACGGCGATTTTGAAATCGCTTCTCGTTTGACTGCGAAACGCGCTTTACGATCCGGTCCCGCTCGCTTCTGAGGCTCCGAGGTTGTTCGTGCCGATCGGCGGCGTGATCCGGGGATTGAGCATCGTCTCCCGTTCTTTAAGGCGGATCGAGTTCACCTCTTCGGCCGGACGTCCCAGCGGACTGGTCACGCGGATCAGGACCGGCGGAGCTTGATCGGCTCCGACCAACAGCGTCGCCTCGTTTTTCACGGACGCCAGGCGAGATTGGCTCGTCGCATTGTCGATGCCCGCTTGTACGAACGCATAACGATGCCTCGCCGGTGCGTTCTCCAAAATCCAACGCAACTGCATCCGTCCGGGCTCGTTCAATTGGTGTGAGTCATCAAAGTGGTATTCGTAGAGCGTCGTCATCGTCACCCAGCCGTTGCTGGTCTGCGCGGCCGAAATCGTTCGCACATAATCGCGATCCTGGCAGGTGTAGGGCTGCGGCCAGTAATGCTGGGCGTGATAGAGATGGCTCGGCAGATTCGCCGGCCCCGTGGGACGCGGGAACGGAGGCCACTGCTTCCCGTACTTCTCGACCTGTCTCGCTCCGATCGGCTCGCTCGCGCGTTCGGCGTAGTAAGCCTCTTTTTCCGCGCGCCGCTGCGTCATCTTCGGCGGATGCTTCTCGCTCCACGGCCACGGAATGATTCCGGCCGGAACTGCCGCAGGCACCAACGTCCCACAAACGACCGCACCACACAGCGACCAGCGTCGCCAAGTCCCATTCATGGCTCGTCCCCCAATACACGACACGGCACTCGAATCGAGTGTCTCAGTCGTCGTTATCGGCTTTCGACCCGAACGGTCATAACGAGATTACCGATTAGCGTGGGGCAGGTTTTCGACCTGCCCGTCAGCGCGATGCGATCCACATCCTGCTCCAATCGTGGCCGGGCAGGCTGAAAACCTGCCCCACGAATTACGCGATCAACAACGCCGCCGCCCCCTGAGCCTGCAAGTCCTCGGCAACCGCACGGCCCAGTGCGATCGCGTCTGCGTCCGAGGCCACTGCAGCCAGTCGTTCCGACTCGAATCGCTGCACGCCATCCAAGCTCAACACGACCGCCGTCAATCGCAGCGACGCTCCCTCCGGCCGAGTCCACACTCCCAGCGGCGCGTGACATCCCGCTCGCAATGTTGAAAGCACAATGCGTTCAGACAACACCGCAAACAACGTCGCCTCGTCAGTCAACCTCGCCAGCACTTCAACCATGTTCTCGTCGTCTTTGCGGCACTCAATTCCCAACGCACCTTGACCGACCGCCGGCAACATCAACGGCGGTTGCAGCCGAGCACTGATCCGTCCCGCCAACTCCAACCGAGTCAGTCCCGCTTCCGCCAACACGAGCGCGTCGAACTGTCCCTCATCGAGCTTCCGCAACCGCGTCTCGACATTCCCGCGTGCCTCGACAAATTGCAGGTCCGGCCGCTGGTGCAGCAGTTGCGCACGCCGACGTGGGCTCCCGGAACCGACACGCGCACCGTTCGGCAGACAGTCGATCGCCGAGAGTGGATTGCCGTTCTCCCGATTCGCTCCCAAAGGGAGAATCAACGCATCAAACATCACTCCGCGCGGTGGCACGGCCGCGAGCGTCAACCCGGCGACGGTCTCCGTCGGCAAGTCTTTCAAGCTATGCACCGCAACATCCGCTCGGCCGTCGAGCAACGATGCCTGAATCTCACGAGTGAAGACCCCCACGCCGCTGCCGCCCCCCAACTGAGTCAACGGCTCGACCTTGTCGCGATCACCAATCGTCGACAGCGGCACGATCTCGACAACTCGATCCGGCACGGCGGACTTCAGCAACTCGCGGACATGCTCAGCCTGCCACAACGCCAATCGGCTGGCTCGCGTGGCGATTCGAATGGGAGCGAAACTCATCTCATGCCTCTCGTAGGTCAGGCTTTCCAGCCTGACTCAAACGCTTCTATCGACATCATTCTGCCATCGGCTTCCGGCCGAAAGCCGTTGGCCGTGAACCGACAGCCGTGACACCGTTTTTTCTGACTCAGTGATTGAACACGAACTCGGAACTATTGAGCAACGTCCACAGCAAGTCTTGTAACCCCTCGGCGCGAGTCGGTGCATCGCGAAGCAGTTCGTCGATCGTGGCGAGTTCATCGGGGTGCGGCCGGCGCGACAGCGTGGCCAGATACAGTTCGGCAATGACTTCCGCCTCAGGCTTGTTGGCTTTCAGCAGCGTCGCGATCCGGCCGTTGTCGCTGATGACTTTCTGGTGGAGCGTCGTGCTGTTGACCAAGTGCAGTGCCTGCGACAAGTCGGGGTTCCCGCCACGAGCACAATCGCAGGCGTTGTTTCGCAACGGACGGCCGAAGGTCATCAGAAACGCCGAGACGAATGACGGATCAGCCAGCGCGATCGCACGCGTGCCGAGCGGCTGGCCATCGAACGCTTCGGGAACTCCGGTGACTTGCGAGACCGCATCCAACAGCACCTCGGCGGTCAATCGTCGCGGGACGCGATGCGTGCAGAGTTGGCCATCGGGATCGCGGCTGGGCTGAAGTTCGCTGGCGAGTTGATACACACGCGAGTTGCAGATGACTCGGAGCAGGTGCTTCGCATCGAATTTGTGATCGGTCAGTTCGCGAGCCAATCGATCCAGCACGGCCGGCATCGCCGCTGGATTTGTTGCACGCAGATCATCGACCGGATCGACCAATCCGCTTCCGAACAAGGCGGCCCAAGAACGATTCACCATGTTGCGGGCAAAGTACGGGTTATCCGCGCGAGTCATCCAGTTGGCCAACCACACTCGCGGATCGGCGGCAGGATCGGTCGTCGGCAGCGGTTCGTGAAACGCCTTGGGGGCGACCGCGATCGCCAGCACACGATTGGGATTCGGCTTCGCCGCGACGCGCAGACTGCGCGGCCCGCCAAAGCGCGCACCGTACGCGCCGGAGTCTTTCGACTCCAACCGCGTGAAGAACGCGGCCAAGCCCCAATAGTCGTCCTGGGTCCAGACCTCTTGCGGGTGATGATGGCAACGAGTGCATTGCATACGCACTCCGAGAAAAACTTGAGCGGTCGTCTCAGCCAGGTCTTCGACTTTCTCGTCGATGAAGAAATAACCAACCGCTCCGTTCGCATAGAGGTTCCCCTGCGCGGTCAGCAGTTCGCGAGTCATCACATCCAGCGGCTTGTTGTCTCGGAGCGATTGTTTCAGCCAACCGGTGAAGCTCGCGAGTCCCTTGTCGCCGAGGTAGCGGCGATGTGACCGCAGCAGATCGCCCCAGCGCATCGCCCAGTAATCGACATACTCCGGCCGCGCGAGCAACAGGTCGATCCGCTTCGCCCGCTTGTCAGCGGACGTGTCGGCCAAGAAGGCACGCAGTTCGTCGGGTGTCGGCAATGTGCCGATCAGGTCGAGACTGACTCGCCGCAAGAATTCTTCGTCGCTCGCCAACGGAGCGGGCCGCACGCGCATCCGCTGCCACTCGGCGAGGACTAATTCGTCGATGAAGTTCGCCGGTGGAAATTCCATCGCGACCGACTCGGCCGAGAACGGCACGGCGATGCTGACAGTGGCGCTCTGTCCGAGATACCGCACCATGACCGCCGTTTTCCCCGCTCGCTGAGCCGTCACACGGCCGGTACGACTGACCTCGGCGATGTGACTTTCGCGAACGTCGAAGAGCGCCCACGCGGTCACGTCGCGCGTCTCGCCATCCGCGAAGGTGGCTTGCACAGTGAGCGTCTGCGACTGGTTCGGCAGCAGCGTGACATCGCTCGGCTGAGCGGTGAGCTTGATGCCGTTCAATTCGCCGTCGCGCGGTCCGGGCATCCCGGCGAGTTGCCAGTCGCGGAGGATTGCAAACACTTCGGACTCGCGGGCAATCCGTCGGCCTCCGCCGTGCGGAATCTCACCGACCGGTTTCTTCAGCAACAAACTCGACTCCGGAGCGGTCGGCACGACACGGCGGCTGCGACTGGCTTTGCTCAGCACTTCGTGGTCGAAGTCTGGATCAAATCCCAACAGCGAGAGTCGGAATCCGCCGCGTCCTTGAAACGATCCATGACACGCACCGGCGCTGCAACCGGCTTTCGTCAGAGCGGGAGAAACATCGCGCACGAAGCTGATCGGCCGAGTTGGCGCGGAGTTGCTCGCGAGTCGCGCTGAGATCGGATCGGGCGGCTCGGCCCCGATCGCGGCCTGCGTGGCGAACAACGCCAGTAGATAAAAAGCAGCCGACGTAGCCGCGTTCGCCAGAACGCGGGTCTTTGCACCGCTCGCCCGCACTCTGGCGAGTGCGGCTACGGCAATTGCAGCCACGTTCTTGAAGCCGATTTCACTTCGCATCCGCTGACTCCTTGGCTCGCGAGACCTGCCGGAACTCGCCGGTCTTGGCTCGGAAGTGGTACACGCTCCGATTCGGAAACTCGGCGGCGATTTTTTCCAAGGGCCAAGGATAACGACCTCGCAGCACCTCTGCCGAGAGGCTCGGTTCATTCACGACGTAGTCGATATGCCGATCCGCCGGGTCCGCTTCAATCAACACCAACGCCGGACGCTGGCGAACTTCGCGACGCAACAGTTCGTCGAACGCTTGATACTTCAGCCGCGAGAACGCGATCTGCTCGACACCGGCTTGCAGCTTCGACGGATACCAGAGCGGAGCGAGGTCAATCAGATTCACAACGACGGCCGACGCGATGAGCAGCGTCCACCACACCGGCATCCGCGGACGCTCCGCCGCCAGCCATGCACGGCACAACGTGTCGGTCGCCCACGCGAGCAACAGGCACCACAGCGGCCCGGTCTCGAAGACATAGTGCCAATGAAAGATCCCGACGAACCAGTACGGCACATGCACCGCGAACAGCGACACGATCGCCGCGAAGTTCAACCACCAGCCAAGGGGTCGGGAGTCTTTTTCGAGGCGGCCACTCGACGTTGTTTCTGCAACCGACGCCGCCAGGCCGCCTCGAAAAAGACTCCCGACCCCGTTGACCACGAAGACGATCAACGCCGCCAACAACGGCACGAGGCCGACGGTCCATTGCCAGGACGCGAGCAATCGGTTCTGCGCGTTCTCGGCCGCCAGTGCGGGGGTCAGATTGATCGCCCAGCGGTCGTAGTGGTCGAGCACTCGCGGGCCGAGATGCTGCTCGCCGCGCACGACGTTGTTAAACCCGTAAACGTGCCGAGGGGTGTAGATGTCATTGAAGAGCTGATACGGCGAAGTCGTCCCGCTGCCAGTGATCGAGTGGTTGTGAATTCCGAGCACGATGAATCCCGCGACGAGCGGCAGAGCCATCGCCAGTAAGTGCGGCACCAACGACATCCCTGGCGAGCGGGGCGGCGTCAGCCCCCCGGTGGTCTGGATCGCCGCAGGAAACCGTGGGGCTGACGCCACCCCGCTCGCCGGAGAGTTTTTTGTTTTTTCAATGGCTCTTCGGGCGAGGCTCGCGACAAACACGATTCCAAACGGCAGCGCAAATCCCGCCGCTGTCATTGGGCGGCAAAGCATCGCCCAACTCAGTCCGATGCCAGCCAACGCCGCGTCGCGAACGATGCCGCGTCGCATCCATCGCAAAAACGTCCACGCGAAGAAGAACAACCCCAGCAGCGTCGGATGATGAGCCAGTACCAAATTGCCAAACATTGCCATTCCCGGCGACAGCGCGGTCAGCATTCCGGCGATGAAGCCGGTGCCGTTGTTCGAGAGTTCGCGGCCGATTCCAAAGACCAGCACCGCGGTCGCAGCACCAGCCAACCAGTGTCCGAGGATCGGCCAGCCCAGCCACAGCCACGGCGCGATGAACAATCCCGTGGCCGGGAAGTAGCGGCTCGCGAATTGGCCTTCGTTGACGACGTGCATCTGATCGAACAACCGCGCCGCGTTCGGATGACTCGGAGACGACAATCGGCCCGCGAGATACGTCTGAGTTTGGAACAAGTAGCTGTACTCGTCGTGATAGGCGGGAGGCAGATCTCTGAAGTGGAACTGCTCGCGATCACCGACCGGTATGACCGCGACGCGATAGCACATCGCCAGCGAAGTCGCCGCGATGAGGATCGTCCCCCGAATTGACCACGGGGACTCCACGCCAGCGTTCCACCACGTTTTCAGTCGCCCCCAGCTTGCACCCTCCAGCGGCCAAAACGGTCGCCTCACGAACCAGAAGTACGGCAGCAATACGATCAATAGCAGCGGCAGGGTCGTATCCACATTGATGCTGAACGAGTCCGGTGTGCCGAGAACTTCTCGCCAATGAGCCATCTCGGCCGGCAGCAAGATCGCCAAAACGACCAGCAACGCCGCCACCTGAGCGATCACAATGCGGCGAGAAAGCTGTGACACACCACGCTCCAACGGGCTTCTTGCGACGGAGAACGGAGCCAATCATACTCGCCGCATCATGGCTGAAACCACGCAACGAGTCGCATTCATCACCGGCATTTCCGGGCAAGACGGCTACTACTTATCGAAACTGCTCATCGAGAAAGGCTATGCCGTTCACGGACTGATCCCGTGCAATGCTCCCGGCATCGGGGAGCCTCCGGACGTCAATCTGCATTACGGCGATTTGGCCGAGGGGGGCAACTTTGGGACGCTGCTCGACACGATCCGGCCGGATGAGGTCTACAACCTGGCGGCTCAAAGTCACGTGCGGTTGTCGTTTGAACTCCCGGTTTACACGGCGAACATCACGGGACTTGGTGTGCTGCGGTGGCTGGAAGAGATCCGCCTGCATCAGCTTCGCACCGGCCGGATCGTGCGGTTCTATCAAGCCTCGTCCAGCGAGATGTTCGGCAAGGTGAAAGCCACGCCGCAGAACGAAGAGACTCCGTTTCATCCGCGCAGTCCGTATGGTTGTGCGAAGGTCTTCGGCTACTGGCAGACGATCAATCACCGCGAGTCCTACGGTCTGTTTGCCTGCAACGGGATTCTGTTCAATCACGAATCGCCGCGCCGGGGTGCAGGCTTTGTGACTCGCAAAATTACGCTTGCCGCCGCCCGCATCAAACTCGGCCTGCAAGACAAACTGTTGCTCGGTAATCTCGACTCGCAGCGCGATTGGGGCTTCGCGGGGGACTATGTCGAAGCCATGTGGCGGATGCTCCAACAGGATCAGCCCGACGACTACGTGGTTGCGACCGGTGAGACGCACACGATTCGAGCGTTCCTCGACGAAACCTTCGGGCACATCGGACTCGATTGGCAAAAGTACGTCGAGCAAGACTCCCGTTTTCTGCGACCTGCGGAAGTCGATCTGTTGTGCGGCGACGCCAGCAAGGCTCGGCGAGTCCTGGGCTGGAAACCCAAAGTCTCGTTCCGAGAGTTGGCGCAAATGATGGTCGATTCCGACTTGGAACTGGTTCGGCGGGAAGTGAGCCGATAGGTTTCCGCTCCGCTTCCAGAGTAGCCGCGTTTCGCCAGAACGCGGGCCTTCACGGAATGTCCCGCGTTCTGGCGAAGCGCGGCTACGTTTTTGAAACCGCTTTGCCGAATGCCCATGACCGCTGAACCTCACGACAACGCCGAACTGCCGACCTCTGCCGAATCCTTGCCTCCCGTTGAACCGCCATCGGCGAAGTTCATCGTGCAACTGTTTGTCGTCCCCGGCCTGATCGTCGCGACGATCGTGGGGGTCTGGCTGCTGTTCGGAAAACTCGCCTCGGCCGAGCAAGACTGGCAAGCGTTGCTGGCCGACATGAAAAGCAGCAACGAGCATCGTCGCGGCCGCGGCGCGATGGGACTCGCGCAAGCGCTGGCGATCGATCAAAACCGAAAGTTGGACGGCCCTCGTCTGACCACCAACCCGCAGGTCGCGCAGGAGTTGAGCGCCTTCCTCGCCGATACGCTGAAGAGCAGTTCCCAAGAACCGGTGGTGATCGACCAGCAAGCGTTTTTGACGCGAACGTTAGGATTGCTCGACGTTCCGGAGGCCGTGTTGCCGGTGCTGCGTGAGGCGATGCAAGAGACTCGCGACCGTGAGGTCCGCAAGAATGCGGTCGCGGCGGTGGCGACGATCGCTCATCGAGCCAACGATCGCGGCACGCCGTTGACCGATGCCGGTATCCTCGAAGAGTTGTCCGCGGTCTCGCGCGATTCTGACCCGCTCCTGAGATCCTTGGCGGCCCTGACACTGGGATTCTTTCCGCTCGAACTCGCGGACCAGTCGCTCACCGTTTTGCTGGCGGATGCGGATGCCAACACGCGTGCCAACGCGGCTGTGGCATTCACTCGGCACAAATCGTTGAAGGCCGTTCCGGTTCTGCAAGAAATCTTGAAAGCCGCCGCCGCGCTGAAGCAAGCAGGCCCCAGCGGCGATGCTGGTCCAATTGCAGCGACGAACGCCATGAAAGCAATCGGCGAACTCGCCCCCTTGCTCGACAAAGCCACGCGATCCGAAATCGTGAATAATGTCACCACGATTTCGACCGACTACCCCGAACCGCGCGTGAGACTCGATGCGGCTCAGACATTGATGATCTTCCGCGCGATCCCCTGAGGCGAATCGTCTCTCCGTTTTCCTTTGGAGAAAAACGGAGAGACTCACGCTCCGCGCGATCCTTATTTGCGGGCGGGGATTGCCTCGACCGTCATCGTGCCGGCATTCATCGTGAGCGGTTTGTCGGTCGAGTCGTCATCCCAGACCTTCCAATACAAATCGTGGGAGCCGCTTTCGAGCCGGACCACATACGACGCGACAACCGGTGTCCATCGGTCGGCCTTCACGCTCATCCGCCGAGCGGAGCCTTGCCAGCGGCGTTCCAGAGCTTCTTCGTTCAAGAACCCAGTCGACACGTTTCGAATGTTCGCTGACGCTGTGATGCTGGAGTCCGCGCGAATCAGGACGTCGCATGCTTCGGTAAGCTCCACGTGAATCTTCAACACATTGGCTTTATCGGTGACTTGGATGGGATCGACGAACTTCTCGGACGCCAGCAGCACCGAACCGGCGGCAGGCAGTGGCTTGCTCGGATCACTCGGCACTTTGGGCTGACCGCCGATGAATTTCAAATCGAGAATACCTCCGCTCAAGCAGCGGTTGGTCAGCGCGCTCGTTTTCGAGACATTCTGCAACAGGGCCGTCTTGATCTCACTCCAATCCGCCAGCTTGTACTTGGGATGTCCCCACAGCAGAGCGGCCGCTCCCGCCACGTGCGGAGTCGCCATTGAGGTGCCGCTCTTCGTATCAAAGTTTTCGGCGGGAAGCGTGCTGAGGATGTCCCGGCCCGGAGCCGCCAAGTCGACCGACCTCGCACCGTAATTGCTGAACGACGACATGCCGCCATTGGGATCGATCGACATCACGGAGATGATGTTGTCCGCCTCGTAGGAGGAGGGAAAGCTGGGATTCGCACCATCATTGTTGACATGGTCATTGCTGGCGGCGGCGATGAATAACGCGCCGCTGAGCTGAGCGCGCCCGATGGCCTCTTCCAGTTCCGGCACTTCCCCGTATCCGCCCCAACTGTTGCTCAGCACTTTCGCGCCGTTTTCGATGGCGAAGTCGATGCATCGGATGGCGTCGAAATCCTCACCGCTCCCTTCCGAGTCGAGAAACTTCAGCCCCATGACCTTCACGTTCCAGCTCACACCCGCGACGCCAAAGTTGTTGTTGCCGATGGCGGCAATTGTCCCCGCGCAGTGAGTGCCATGTCCGTTGTCATCGTAAGGGTCGTCGGGATCCTTGCCGGGAATGGCATTGAATCCGAATGCCCCGCTGGGCGAGGTCCACAGGTTGGGTTTGAGATCGGGATGGTTGTAATCAATGCCCGTGTCAATCACGGCCACGATCACCGGCGATGAGGTCGTCGATGTCCAAGCCACAGGCGCATTGATTTTTTTTATTCCCCAAAGCTGGCCAAATTGGGGATCGTTCGGAGTCACGAAACCTGGAGCCATCGGGGCCGCCTGGCTGACTTTGATTCGCTTCGATTGTTTCTCGACTTTCTTTTCCGCCCCCGCATCCTTCGGTGGCTGCGGAGGTAACTGGATGCGATGACTGGGGTACGCCTTCGTCACCTCTTTGTTGGCATCGAGCGCCACGACAGTCTTGCTCGTGATCCCCGTTTGCTCGATCGGTTCGACGATTAAGAGCGTTCCCTTTTCGTAATCGCCGTCGAAGTCGTTGTCTTTGGCAATCCTCAGTCCAGCTTTCTTCAAACTCAGCTCGGTCGGCTTTTTGCCCGCTTCATAACTCAGGATAAGCCGATTGATGGGCGTGAAATTTTCCGGGGCAACGCCGACCGTCAGTCCAATCTCCACCGATTGGCTTTCGAGAGTGTCCGCATGCTTCTTCTGAGCTTCGATCACCGCCTCGCCCTTCAAGGTGCGTCCCACGAGCTTGCCTTCGACGTGCATCAAGGCACGCAGCTCGGGTGCGAATTTCGGGGGCTTCTTGGATTTCGGCACCACCTCCTTGTCGGACTTGAAACTCACGGTGAATCGCGTCATCTCCGGGTTGTCCGCGGCGAGTGTGCAAACCGATCCAAGGACACTCGCCAGCACTCCCCAAGTGATCCCAGCCAAAAATTTCCGAATCATGTTGCGGCTCCTGCGTCGAGAGTAAGGCACACAGCGACTTCAGGCTCAAAGGTGCGATCTCGCGACCGCACCAACCACCGTCCGACAGGAACGGCGGCGAAGCATGTTGTGGCAGGGACGCTAACGCCTCTCGACTGGCCTCGCCAGCATTTTTTTTGCAATCCCCCTGTGAGCGTCCGTTGTTCACGCCGCCTTCACGCGACACTCGGCAATCGGTAGCTTGCCCCGCGACTCGATGATTTCGATCAACCTCTGTTGAGAACCACGTCGATATGACGATTTCGCCGCCAGCCTCAAATCAAAGTTTCGTCGTGCCACCTGTCGGCTCGCAGATCGACTATGGCTACTTCATGAACTGCGTGCATTGTGGGCTGTGTACTTCGGCGTGCCCGACGTACCTCGAAACCGGCAACGAGAATGACAGCCCTCGCGGACGCATCTATTTGATGCGCGGCGTGGTGGATGGTCGCATCGACCTGACAGACACCGTCAAGCATCACTTGGAGTTGTGCCTCGACTGCCGAGCCTGTGAAACGGCGTGTCCTTCTGGCGTGCAATACGGCCGGCTGATCGAACCATTTCGCGTCGAGATGCAGCAACGCGAACTCGCTGCCGGAGATTCACAGGCCAACGGTTGGTTTCAGAAATTCATTCTTTACGGCCTGTTTCCGTACGCGAATCGTCTGCGCTGGGCACTCGCGCCAGCACGCTGGGCACAACGATTGGGATTGGATCGCCTCGCCGACGGCCTGGGCGTCACGAGGCTCTTGCCGAAACAACTCCAACGGATGCAAGCGCTGCTGCCCAAATTGCCTTCGCCAACGCCACGATTGCCGGAGGTGTTGTCGCCGGTCGGCAAGCGTCGAGCGCGAGTCGCACTCTTCACTGGCTGCGTGGCGGACGCGATGTTCGGGCCGACGAATTGGGCAACCGCGCGCGTGTTGCAGCACAACGGCTGTGAGGTGATCGTGCCTCGCAATCAAGTCTGCTGCGGAGCGATCCACTATCACAGCGGAGCTGGCGAACCGGCCTTGCAGTTAGCTCAGCAGAACGCCGCCGCGTTCAACGTCGACGACGTCGATGCCGTCATCATCAACGTCGCTGGCTGCGGTTCGATGCTGAAAGATTACGGCCACGTCGCTCACGAACTCGCCCCCGTGGGGCACGTTTCCAACGTGCCCAGCCAGCACGAGCACGTTGGAAACGTGCTCCACGAGCGGCTCGACAAGTTTGCTCACAAGGTCAAAGACGTTTCCGAGTTCTTGATGTCGCTCGGCCCGATCAAGCCGACCGGTGAAATCAAACTCCGAGCGACCTATCACGACGCGTGCCATCTCTGCCACGCGCAGAAGATTCGCGAGCAACCGCGCGACTTGCTGTCGCTGGTGCCCGGCCTCGAACTCGTTCCCCTGGCGGAGAGTGAGATTTGCTGTGGAGCGGCCGGCAGCTACAACCTGACTCAACCGGAGATGGCCGCGCAGCTCGGACGTCGCAAGCTGGAGAACATCCTCAAAACGAACGCTCAAGCGGTCATCACCGGCAACGCCGGCTGCTCGCTGCAACTGCAAATGCAACTCCGCCAATCCGGCCACGACATTTGGGTCGCTCACCCGATGGATGTGCTCGACTTGAGTTACCGCCAACAACAACCCGCGTGCCTGCGATAGCTTGCTCCGCATTCCGCCCTCTGAATTCATTCGCTCATGATTAAAGCAGTCGCCTTTGACCTCGACGGTTTGATGTTCAACACCGAGGAAATTTTCCACGCAGCGGGTGTCGAGTTGATGCGTCGGCACGGCTGCGAGATGACCGATGAGTTCTTCACGCTCATCATGGGTCGCCGAGCCGAAGAGGGTTATCCGTTGCTCGTCGAAGCTGCCGGACTCGATGTCGATCCGATCAAGCTGTGGCGGGAGTCACACGACTTGTTCTTGGCGATGCTCGACGAACAGATCGCGCCGATGCCGGGGTTGTTTGAACTGCTGGATCACATCGAACGGAGCGGTTTGCCCAAAGGAGTCGCGACATCCTCGGACAGCAAGTACCTGCGACGCATCCTCACGCGGTTTGAAATCCTCGACCGCTTCCACATGACTCTGACCGCCGAAGACGTCACGAATGGCAAGCCTCACCCGGAGATTTACCTCAAGGCCGCCGCTCGGCTGGGGGTCGATCCGCACGAGATGCTGGTTCTGGAAGACAGTCACAACGGCAGCAAAGCCGCTGCCGCCGCCGGGGCGTACATCATCTCGGTTCCGCACCAGCACAGCCGGCATCAGGACTTCGGCCATGTCCGTCATGTGGCCAGCAGCTTGATTGATCCGGTAGTGCTCGACATGCTCCGTTAATCTTGAAGTACCCGTTCGACCTTCAGGGAGTCGATCATGACCACTGCAATCTCCCGACCGCTGATTGCCGGCTTTGCTGGTGAGGTCGAGCAGTTTGCCGATGAGCACGAAATCACCGAGATCGTGTTTGCAATCTACGACATCGCCTGCCGGTTGTTCCCAATGGCACGCACAATTCGAGTCGCATTAGGTGAAGACGGTGAGGACTCTTCTTGGCGGCATGTCGATTTTCTGATCGAAGGACTGACCATCTCGCCGAGGGAAGCCTATGGCATCGATGATCGTTGGACGGACGAAATCACTCCGGTCTGTCCCGCTGAGCACGCTTGGCTCTTCACTCATGACCTGAGATTTGCGGAATAGCCGATGAGTCCTCACGATTTCATGGCACTGGCCCAGGTGCTGCAAACCGGCAACTCTGAAGCCGAATGGCGAACCGCGATCAGCCGCGCGTACTACTCCGCGTTTCACACCGCTCGTCAGTTGTTGAGGGATTGGGGGTTTCAACTCGCTCGAACGGATCAAGCCCATGTTGGACTGACTCGTCGATTGGCGGTCACTGGCGTTGTGGAGTACGAGAAAGTTGCTCGGGAACTTTCGGAACTTCGGGCGAAACGCAACGCGGCAGACTACGATCTCGATCGAGAGTTCCGTCGCAACGTCAGCAACAAGTGATTCAAGCGGTTCGCGATTTCGAGCGAAACGTTCTTCGTGAAGTGACCTGGCAGTCCTTGAATTAGAAATTCGACGAACCGCCCTAAAGAAAGTGAGTTCCACATGTCCGTCGCTGACGAAAGTCTCATCGCCGTATTCGTCGATTTTGAAAACCTTGCGCTCGGTGTGAAGGATATGCACCAGGGGGAGTTCAAAATTCAGTTGGTGCTGAAGCGGTTGCTCGAAAAAGGGCGGCTGGTCTTCAAGCGAGCCTACTGCGACTGGAATGGTTACAACCACGCGGTGCGTGAGTTCCACGGGCACGGCATCGAACTGATCGACGTCCCGCATACGCGGCAGAGCGGCAAGAACAGCGCGGACATTCGCATGGTGGTCGATGCGCTCGACCTGTGTTACTCGAAGAACCACATCGACACGTTCGCGCTGCTGTCGGGCGACAGCGATTTCTCGCCGCTGGTCAGCAAGCTGAAGGAGAACAACAAGCGAGTCATCGGCTGTGGCGTGAAGAATTCGACGTCCGACATGCTGATCGCCAACTGCGACGAGTTCATTTACTACGACGACCTGGTTCGCATGGTGCAAAAGGCGAAGGCCGCCGCTCGGCCGCCGAAACCCAGGGATCCCCACAAGGAGAAGGAAACTCCGAAGGAAAAGGAAGATACCGACAAGAAGCAGGAAGCCATCGACTGGTTGTGCGAGATCGTCCGCTCTCAACAGGCCGACTACGAATCTCTGTGGGGTTCGCAGGTCAAGCAGACGATCCGCCGCGTTCACCCCGGCTTCAACGAGGCGTACTACGGCTACAAGAGCTTCACGGACCTCATTAAAGACGCCGAGAGTCGCGGCCTGATCCGCCTCGAATACGACGAGGCTCGCGGCAATTACAAGGTGAAGTTGAAGGAAGACTAACTAACTGCGCGGGGTTCGTTGCGTCCAACTCGCTGCGGCAATCTTCGAGGCATCACCACACATGGCGGTTGTCTCTGGCCAGCGGTTGGGTCGATTGTGTCAGCTTGGCGGATGATGGGTGTGATGTGATCCGGACTGGTGTTGTTGTCGACGTGCCCGTTCTTCATCGGCGGCAATCTGTGCGAGATTCGACCACGCCAGCGTTGAACCACGAGCCGATGTCAGACACGGAATACCGACTCCCAGCCCGCTCAGCGGATTGGACCACAGCCCAATGCCAGTGTTCGGATCGAGGCAATAGGTATATCCCTGGATCGACACGATCAGCCGGTCGCCATCCAGCAGCACCGCGACAAAACCGGACCCTTTCGGTGACTTCCAATCCCACACGAGTTCACCCGTGTTTCGGTTGAGCGCCACGACGCGGGAGTTGAATCCAACAAAGACGAGCGAATCGTTGGTCGCCGCCGACTTCGCTTGAGCGTCTGTAGATCGCACACCTGCGTCGACGTCAAAGAATTCATCCGGGAAATCCGGCTTGCGGCTCATGTTTCGGCCTTACTTCCAGAGGCAACGATTAAGAGGCAGTTCGTTCCAGCTTCCAGTGATGCTTCGTTGGCTTCGCGAGTTCGTAGACCTCGGCCTGCTTGGCTTTGATGTATTCAAGGCGTTTGTTGAGTTCAGCGGGTTTGCGTTCGGCGGCGACGTCGGCCAGCCAGTCGGGAGCATTGAACATCACGACGCCTCGAAATCGCTGATGCACGAGAGCGTTCTTGGCGTTGATCGCGTCGAAGACCTTCTGAGCTTGCGCGTGAATCGGGCCGGAGGTGGCGTTGCCGACGTTGACTCCTTCCGCCAATTGCTTCGAGGAATACTTGCCGACCTCGACGCCGTCGATCGACAGCTTGAAGTTCCCCTCGGCGAGGCCGGCGACTTTGAGGCCGTACCAGTTGAGGTCTTTCAAGTCATTGAGGTACGGCAGCAGCGTCACCCAATCCTTCTGGATCGGCAGCGGCAAACTTTCGTCGAGCCGATCGAACTCGACTTCATCGACCGCCACCGAAGCATTCGAGACCACACATGCCTGTGTCTTCGTGGCCTTCGTTGCGGCATCGACGCTGACATCGCTAACCAGCGCGGGAGCCTTCAACGCGGTGAGGATCGCGTGCGCCATCATCATGCCACCGCTCGGCGAGGTGTGAAATCCGTCACCGAATGGGATGACAGTCTTGGCCTCGTCCTTTTCCATCCGTTCGAACTCGCCGCGCGTGATCGCGTATTGATCGGCGAATCGGACACCGTGCTTGGTCGCCAATCCGGCCAGCGGTTCGTAGAACTGCTTCTGAGTTTCGAGGTACAGCTTGAAGCGTTCGGCAATTCGGCGATCGACCGCGTTTGGCGAGCACAAGGCGACTCGCACGCCGGCGGCCTTCGCGTCGGTCAGCATTTTCTCGGTGTTCTGGACGAAGCCGTTGTTTCGATTCTGATCGAAGGCCCCGTAACCGCCGTCGTTCATGCCGAAGTTGATCGTGATCGCGGTCGGTTTCTCGGCCAGGACGTGCGATGCGAAGCGACCTGCTCCGCCGCCGGCCGTGTCGCCGCTGATGCCGGCGTTGAGGAACAGGCAATTCCAATTGGGGAACCGCGTGGTCAGATAGAGTTCGATGTCGGTCGAGTACTGATATTGCTCGGTGATGCTGTCGCCGAGAAACAGGACTCGGTCGCCGGCTTTGAAGAAGAACTCTTTGGAGTCCTCGCCGCGCGCGGCCGAGATCGCCAACGACAAGAAACACACAACGCAGGTCAGTAGTCGCTTCATGGTGAGAAACTCCAAGAGTGAGGGGCGTAGCCAATCTCGCCAGAGATTGGGAGAACGGGTGAAAGCATTCCACGCTCTGGCCAGCGTGGCTACGAAGTTGGGAAACTGAGTTAGATCGCGAAGTCGGTCTCGCGTCCGAGCATCCGGTCGATGACGTCTTGCGGCAGGTCGATGACCTGCTTGGCTCCGGCTTCACGGTCGGAGGGATTGATGCCGCAGTAAACGGCCCACGGGCCGAGATGCCGCCAGCGGCCGGCTCGCTTCGGTTCGTTGGGCATGACCGGCGTCGTGCAGCGATTGCAGCCGACGGTCGGGTAGCCCTGCTCATGCAGTGGATTCAGGATGACGTTGTGCTCGGCGACGTAAGCGTCCATTTGCTCGTCGGTCATCATCGCCAGCGGGTTGATGCGGATGGTGCTGTTCTCGGTATCGACTTGCAGCACGGGGCACAGCGAGCGTTTGCCCCCTTCGCCGCGACGCAGGCTGCCGATGAAGGCGTGATACTTGCCGGCGACTTCATTCATCGGCTCGACCTTGCGCATGTGGCAGCATTCCTTCTGACCTTCGACGGTCAGGTACAGGATGCCGTGCTTGGCGGTTTGTTCGGCCATCGTCAACTTGGGTTGCAGCGTGATGATGTCCACGCCGTACTCTTTGATGATCCGGTCGCGCGTGTCGAGCGTCTCTTGGAACATGACGCCGGTGTCCACGAACAACACGGGAATATCGAGTTTCGCGGTTGAGATCATGTGGCAGACGACGCAGCCCGCTTCTTGCATCGCGGAGATCGCCGCCAGTTTGTCGCCAAAAACTTCCTTCGACCACGCCAGCAATTCTTGCGGCGAGCGGGCTTCAAATGTTTGATTCAGATCAATCAGATCGGCTTGGGTCAGCTTGGGCATTTCGGTTCCTTCCTCGGACGTCGGGCAACGACCGTAGCCTGACTTTCCGAGCCGAGACTTGCAACGCTCCGCGACTCACGGAGTCAGGCGATGCCCTGCGCTACTGCCAGTGATTCCGGCTGTGCTCGGCGAGCGATTTCAGGGCCAACTTCGGGCGGCCAGTCGCATCGATCAGACCGGCGTTCGGGAAATCATGCGGAGCGGCGTCGCTCAAGTGCGACCAATAGATGCCGGTCACCGATTGCTTGGCGATCAGCAGCGGCAGATAGGTGTCGATCCAAGCGGCTTGAGCCTCTTCGCTCCACGGCGTCTTCCAACCGTTGGCTTCCTGAACGAAATCGGGGTTGGCTTGCGGATCGGGTTGGAGGGACGACGGGAACGCCAGTGTGATGTGCAGCGGGATTTCCAAACCGCTCCAGACATCCAGCATCCGGCTGAAGTCGAGCAGATCGCGCGAGGACGAGCCATGTTCGCCGTAACCGACAGCGATTTCCAAATTCACTCCAGCCAGTCCGACTCCACAGCGGAGCAACGCATCCACGAATTGCACGGGAGAAAGTCGATGTTGTCCGCGCGTCTGGTACGTTCCCCAAGGCTGCTCGATGCGAATCAAGAACTGCGATTCCTCATCCACTCGGCGAGCGACCTCCAACGTGCGTGCGACGAGCGTCAGACAATTCTCTTCGGTCAGGTTCAACGCTCCGCCGGTGTTGACGCGTGACGAGACTTCCCAGAGCCGAATCTTTCCGGCATACCGCTGCACCGCCGTCTCGACGAAGTCACAAAGAAAACTTTGCAGGTTGAAGAAGTCGTGTCCCCATTGGTCGAGCCACTTGGGCAGACCGTTCAGAGACAGGTCGAGCAACGGGCCGCCGCTGATCACTAACTTGTGCTGGAGACACCACTCGACCTGCGCATCGAGCCAATCCCAATTGTAATTGCCTTCTTCTTTCTCAATAAATCGCCACTCGATGGGGACGACCGCCGTGTTGAACGTCCCCAGCAACCAGGCATCCCAACTCGCGTCCGGGGTCGCCTGAGCCAAGTTGCAACCCAGACTAATCGGCAATTGCGCCGTCCGTTTCACGCGAATCGCCAGCCGCTGTTCGGTGTAGGCTTTGGTGAGCACTTCGGCCGCCTCGCAGGCTTTCGAGATCGCTTGCGTGGCGATGTCGCTGGCGGTGGCGGGATCGCTCTTCATTCCGACCGCTTTGGCAAACAGCACATGGGCCGCTTTATGAATTTCTCCGAACGGGACGGGAATCTGCATTCCCAATTGTTCCCAACCCGCGACCTGATTGCGGACCTGGCAAATTTTTCCGCGAGCCAATTCCACAGCCAGCAGATAAGTCCCTTCTTGCTCGCGCAGACTGGAGGTCGTCAACACGGGACGTCCAAAACCGGGGACGGGCCAAGCGATGTTGAACTTGCCGCTGTCGGAAGCGGGACGGCGGCAGGCGACCGTGTTCTCATCGATCTCGACACGCGAAGGAAACACGCGGCCGTCAAAGCCGGTGATGTATGCGTTCTGAGCTTCTGGCCATTCCGACATCAGGCTGTCGGGATAGACCTGGAACTTCATGACACCCACGCGAATCCTCGCACCTTCAGCGGTTGCCACCTCGAGTTTGAGCGTGCGAAAGTTTGGTCCCAGGCATGTCGCACGCCACTTCTTAATCCGGTCTTCAGGCCGGCAAAGGGGCGAAGTCTATTGGTGGAGAAGTGGTTGTTCAAGCAGCGGTTACACGACTAGACTCCGACCACGATTCTTCACCAACAGCCGTACCGCGACCGTCAGGGAGCGGCCCACGCGAGCCGCTCCCTGACGGTCGCGGTACGGATCATCTTGAGGCCGCTGATGCGCCCCGCGTTCCTGACCAGTGAGATTCCCGGACACACCGCGAAGCGGGGCAAGGTCCGGGATATGTATGACTTTGGCGACCGGATGCTGATGGTCGCATCAGACCGCATCAGCGCGTTCGACTGGGTCTTGCCCAGCGGAATCCCCGACAAAGGCCGAGTGCTCACGCAGCTCAGTCGTTTTTGGTTCGAGCATTTGTCGGTGCGGCATCATCTGCTCAGCCAAAACCTAGACGACGTCCCGCTTCCCGCCGGCACCGACCGCGATTCGCTCGCTGGCCGCAGCCTCGTGGTCCGCAAGACTGAGGTCGTCCCGATCGAATGCGTCGTGCGCGGCTACCTCTCCGGCTCCGGCTGGAAGGAGTATCGGCAGAGTGGTTCCGTCTGCGGAATCGCGTTGCCCGCAGGTCTGCGCGAGAGCGACCAACTTCCCGAGCCGATCTTCACGCCCGCGACCAAAGCCGAGTCCGGCCACGACATCAATATCTCGTTTGGCGAGATGTGCCGGCTGATCGGCGAAGCGACCTCGCGACAACTGCGTGACTTGAGCTTCAGCATCTATCAGCGCGGTGCCGAGATCGCGCGAGAGAAGGGCATTCTCATCGCCGACACGAAATTTGAGTTCGGCCAACTCGATGGCGAGTTGTGGCTCATCGACGAAGTGATGACTCCCGACAGCTCGCGCTTCTGGCCCGCAGATCAATACTCGCCCGGCCAAGGGCAGCCGTCGTTCGACAAACAATTCGTGCGCGACTGGTTGGAAACCACCGGCTGGGACAAGAACAGTCCGCCGCCAGAATTGCCGCTCGACGTCATCGACCGCACCCGCGCGAAATACATCGAAGCGTTTGAACGCCTGACCGGCGAAACGTTCGCTTGGAGTTAAGGGGTCGGGAGTCTTTTTCAGGCCGCACGTCGTCAAACGTGAATTACACACGGCAGATGCTGCGGCCTGAAAAAGACTCCCGACCCCT
>CAMDPX010000129.1 GCA_945905295.1 Planctomyces sp. SH-PL62
ACGCAGTGATAGGTCGTGTTGTTCCCTTCCCAGGGCGCGTCATGGACCAAGACCACTTCACGCGGCGTCGGATGATGCAGCCGAAAGTCGGCCTTGCCCACAAGCCGCTCGACCAGCGCGTCTTCCACGAACAACTCGCGCCGCGAGCCAACGTCCAGCCGTTCGGGGGCAGGACGCGGCATGGGTGGTTCGGCGGCGGACGCGCCCGAAACAGCAAGCAGTGTCGCGGTGAGAAGAGCGAGGGTGAGTTTCATGGTTGTTGTTTTTCCGGTCATCCGTCCGTCACACGAGCCCTTGAAGGGAGCCGGTGGCGGTGCTGAAACGCTCGATCTCGACGCCGCCATTTCGCAGCATTGAGGTGTAGAGGTTGCAAAGTGGCTGCTGATCCTGACCCATGAGCGGTATTCGTTTCTCCGGGTTGAACTTCGAGTCCGGTGTCGCAGTAAGTTCCTGATTCACCTCGTCCAGATAAGGGCGGTTGAAGGCGAGATGCTGGCCGTGCTTGAAGCCGCCGCCGGCGAGGATGGTCGGCAGGTTGTAGGTCCAGTGCGTATTGCCGTCGCGCAGGTTGCTGGTCATCACCACCATCGTGGAATCGAGCAACGTCGAGCCGCCTTCCTTCGCGCTCTTCAGCTTCGCGAGTAGACCGCCGAAAGCCTGAATCAGCTCCACTTCGACCTGACGGCAAGCGGCGAGCTTTTTCGGTTCTTTGCCGTGATGCGACAAATCGTGATGCATGCCGAACGTCATGAGGCTGATGGCCCGAGTCGAATCCGTGACCAGCGCGAGGTGGATCATGTCGATCATGAGTTGGAACTTCGCCTTTTGCTGCTGGTTGTCGGCGACGTCGCGCGGTTCGCCGCCGATGGCTGCGGGCTTGGGTCGGTTGACCCACTCGCGCGCCATCTTGAGTTGGCGTTCGACGTCGCGGACGGATTCAAAATACTCGTCGATGCGCTGCCGGTCGGCGGTGCTGATCTGACGGTTGAGGTTCTTCGCCCGGTCGCCGACGAAGTCGAGCATGCTGCGGCCTTCGTCGATGCGGTGTAATTCCGCATCCATCTCGGCGGGAGTGGCGGCGAGAAACAGCTTCTTAAACACCTCCGAAGGCCGGTCGAGCGCGGGAATCGCAACGCCGTTCGTAGTGACCGAAAGCGATTGGCCTTGAGTGCTCAGCACGAGGCTCTCGTAGCGCGTCTCGCCGCGAAACCGGGCGGCGAACGCTTGGTCCACCGAGACGGTGTTCTTGAGGTTGTGGGAGTAGTCGGGATACGGCGCGCCGGTGAGCATCACGGCCTCGGCCTTGTGTCCGCCGCCGCCGGTGTTGGGATGGCTCAAGCCGCTGATCACCGTGAAGTCGTTCCGAAAATCCGCGAGATGAGCGAGGTGCGACGGCAACACGTAATCGCGCCCCGTCGTGACTGGCACGAAGGCCGCCGGATCAAAGCCAAACGGCACTCCAATGCAGACCAAGCGACGCGGCGAAGCAGCCGGCTCGGCAGCGAGACTCCTTGAAGGCAGCATCGAATCCAGCAGCGGCAGCCCAATGGCGATACCAGTGCTTTTCAGAAAGAGGCGACGTGGGAGCGGTGTCATAAGAATTCCTAGTTTCAGTAGTTTCAAATTTGCCAGGTTTGCATGCGCCTTTACTCCGAAGGAGTTGCGTCTCATAGCCCAGGGTTGGGAGCGAAGCGAGCTACCCTGGGAACACGGTCCCAAGGATTCATGTACCCCAACGGGGTTCCGTCATCGGCATTTCGCGAATGACCCAACCCTTTCAGGGTAGCTGGCCACTCCGTTCTGTTTCCCAGGGTAGCCCGCGTGCGCGGGCAACCCTGGCCTATGAGACACAACTCCTTCGGAGTAAAGAATTGGTGAGCCCAACTCGATTGACCACGAATTTGGAACTACCTCGTTTGATTCGGACCGTTTACTTCCGCGTGACGAATTCACTCTGCACGACTTCGTGAATCAAGGTCCGCAAACCGAAGCCTGTCGCTTGGGACTTTTTCAAAATGGCATCGACGATCAGTTCGTCTCCGACCTCGACGCTGGCTCCTGTGGCGAAGGTCGCCAGCTTGCGAACCAGGCTGCGGGCGAGCATTTCGGGATGCGCGGCGAGGGCGGCTTTGTAGGCTCGCACGTCGGCGATCTCCGCGCCGCTGGGAAGCTGGCTCCGAGTATCGACGGTCGGGCCTTGGAGATATTTCACGCCGCCGTAATGGCCGCCGTAGAAGACTCGGGCCTCGGGAAGTTTTTGGCCGGTCTCGGTCGTGCGGTAGTAGTCGCGGTAACGGCCGATCGGGTCGAACGCTTCGAGCACGAAGCCGGGCGGATCGATCTTTTGATGGCAGCCGGCGCAGGTCTTCACCGACTGGTGCTTGGCGAGTTGCTCACGAATGGTCGTCGCGCCGCGTGTGTCGGGTTCGATGCCGCCGGCGTTCGGCGGCGGGGGCGGAGCGGGCGTGCCGACGATTCGCTCCAGCAGCCATGCTCCGCGAAGCACGGGCGAGGTGTTCGCGCCGTTGGCCGTGACTTTCAGAATGCTCGCCTGCGTGAGCAAGCCGCCGCGCACGCTGTCGGCAGGCAAGTCCACTCGACGCAAGCCGGCACCTTTTACTGACGGCAGGTCGTAGTGCTCGGCGAGTCGTTGATTGAGAAACGCATGCCGCGCCGAGACCAGCGTCGCGGCCCCGAGATCACGCTCGACGAGATCGCGAAAGAAGGCGCGGGTCTCGCCGACGATCGAATCATGCAGCAGCACGTCCTGCCGTCCGTCATGGATGCCCTCGAAGTACTCGGGGAAGAGATCGCGGTCCGGAGTCGTCGCGTCGATCTCGCGCAGGTTGAGCCATTGAGCCAGAAAGTCCCAAACGAAATTCTCGAAACGCGGCGAGGCAATCAGTCGCGCGACTTCGGTCCGCAGCACTTCGGGTTGGGTGAGTTCGCCCTTTTCAGCCAGCGCGCGCAGCCCGTCGTCAGGAGCCGTGCGCCACAGGAAGTAAGAGAGTCGCGCAGCCAACTCGTGACTGTTCAACTTCGGCCCGTGCTCGACGAGGAAGAGAAAATCCGGCGAACAGAGCACGGCGCGATGCGCGGCGTTCATCGCGACTTCGAGGCACTCGCCTTTTGCCAGACGTTCGCGAGCCATCGCTTGGTACAGCTCGACCTCGTCAGCCGTCGCGGGGCGACGGAAGGCACGGCTGATGAAGCGTGTGAGCGCCTCGCTCACGGCGGCTTCGATCTTGTCCGCAGGCAACCGCACCGAGAGTGGATCCTTGAGCGATCGGTCCGCTCGCACCGGACGCAGAATCGAATCGGGCACCCGCGCTGTCTTGGCGATCTCGGCGGTGGGGCCAACTCGGCGTCGTCGCCGTAGAGCAGCCGATGTCCTGAAGGAGGCCAGTTCTCAAGCAGCGGGCCGGTGATCTCGACAGGCTTCACCACGATCGCCGGGCCGACCGTCGGGATGGGCGGATTGGGGTTGCTGATGAAGTGCCAACCCTTCGGAATCTTGTCCTCTTTGTCGGGCAGATAGACGCTGTAGCCCGAGTCGATCCGCACCTTTGCCATGCGATAGGGGGCGACGATGATCGTCTCGCCGCGCTCGAACGGGCGAGTCAGCTCAACGACGCTCTCGACTCGATGCCGCGCGTCGAAGTACCCGAGCAACTCGCGCCGCTTGCCGCCCGCCGCGAGCCAAACGCTGAAGATGAGATCCTCACCGCCGGTCGTGTCGCGCGATTCGGTCGTGATGCGGATGCGATACCGCCCCGGCGTCTCGCGAGTCACCGCCTCGAACTGTCGCAGATAAGCGGGCACTTCGATGTGCGTGTCGAGAAAGAAATGCAGGTCCTCACCGCGCAGGTTGCATTGCAGCTTGTTGTGAGCGTGCCCGTGAAAATCCTTTTCCCGTTCGTGCGTGTAGGAGAACCGGTGCGTCTTGGTTTCGGGCCGAGCTTGCCGAACGCTCGCCGCTTCGATCGCCCGATCCGCCGCCGCCATGTATTGCTGAATGTGAATCGGCGAGATGCTCAGTCCGCCCGCCTGATTGCTGAAGCCATCACGCAAATCGTCCTCCGGCAGGAGATCGCGCAGCGCCGTGTCGATGCCGAGCAAATCGCGGACGGTGTTTTCATATTCGAGCCGGTTGAGTCGCCGCACGCGGACGCGACCGGCCTCACCGTGCTTAGCTCGCGCGTCCTCATGAAACGCCGTCTTCAATGCCGTGAGCGCCGCGCTGACCTCCGCTTCCGCCGGGCGTTCCGCTTCCTTCGGCGGAGGCATCTCACCGCTTTGCACCCGCGTCAGCACTCGCCCCCACGCTTTGTGGCTCGCCGAGTCCGCCAGGTCCTTCCCGAGCAAGTCCGCTCGAAAGCCGCCCTCGGAAGTGGAATCGTTGTGACACTCCACACAATGCTGTTTGACAAACGACAGCGGCAACTCACGAGCGTTGGCGAGTTCGACTGAGTGCAGCGCCAGCAGCGCGAACAACAGAACGGTGAGGAGTGTGAGGGAAAGTTTCATGGCTTAGTTCCCGGTGTTAGTCGTTCAGCATTGCGTCGATCTCGCTCATCTTAAACCGGACGCTGTCGACTATCAGCAGGGTGGCCAGGGTGAATTTCATGACGCTCATCCGGTAATCCGGGGATTCCTGAGTTAAAGGCAACGGATCGAACACAGATGAAACACATTGCCCCGGATGTTCTGGCAACACGCAGCGGGTTGCTATTCGGTCGTGCGTAAGCGGCCGCGGGCCGGAGTCGCGGATTGGATGGGGCCGAGGCGGCTGTGGAATTCGTATTGGTCGCCTCGATAGAGAGTGCGTTCCCACCACAAAGGCGAATCGTCATCGAGATAGCCGATCGAGACGACTTCTAGTGCCGGTGACTTCGTAGTGGTCTGAAGATCTTTGGCTTCACTCGAAGACAACAGCACCGCGCGGATGACTTCGTTCGCGCCGCCGATCTTGAGGCCGTGCGACTCGGTCCATGTGCGATAGAGCGAGCCCTCCGCTTGCGACTTCGTGGGAACCGTGGACTTCAACAACCCACCCATCGGAGACCACATGCCCGCTTTCTTCAACCCTCCCCCCAACATTTCGCGAAGAACCAAAAAACCTTCGGTCGCAAGTTGTTATGCGGCCGAGGGTTTTCGTTTGGCCATCTTCCGATGAGCTACTTCGCGGTGGTATCACAAGCCTCGCGACCGTCCCGGCCGACTTGTTGCCTGCCGCCCACCAAGTGCTACAAGTCTTTTTTCCACATTGAGATACGCTGACATACGCTGGTTTGAGTCCGTCTGTTTTGCGGTTTTCGTCGCCACTCAAATCACGCTGTCACGACACCGAATTGACTCTCTCACAATCACTTGTGCTGGAGCCGACTTCGGCAACCGCTCCGCTCTCGCGAAAATTGTATGTTGACGATTTCGCGGTTGAAGACATTAGCCAAGTGGAGGTTCTTGTCGTGAGCGAGGAAATTCGAAATCAGGTTGTCCAAGAGATCGCCCGGCATCAGTCGCGGTTGCGGGGGTTCGTGCGCTGTCTGCTTGTCCGGTCTGCCGATGTGGATGACATCCTTCAGGAAGTTAATGCCGTCCTGTGGGAGAAGGCCGACGAGTTCCAACCGGGGACGGACTTCTGGGCCTGGGCCAGTCAGATTGCTCGGTTCAAGGTACTGAACCACGTCCGCAAGCTCGGGCGCGAGCGGCTCGTATTCGACGACTCGGTTCTGGAACAACTGGCCGAGATTGCCTCCAGCAAGTTGGAGCAACTGGATCAGCGACGGGCGGCACTCGACCACTGTTTGCAGCAGCTTCCGCCTCCGCAGCGACAGTTGATCGATCTGCGCTACACGGCCGGTCACACCATTGAGCTGATTGGCGAGTCGATCGGTCGACCGGCGGGTTCTGTCCGACAAACGCTCTATCGCATTCGTGCCGCGCTCCAAGCGTGCATCGAGCGTCAATTGGCGATGGGAGGGGAGCCATCATGAACCACCAGCCCACTCCAGACGAACGAACACGGCGACTGATCGCGGAGTTGATTGATGGCGAGTTGTCTGTAACAGACGCCGCTGAGTTGAATCAGCACTTGAAATCCGATCCGAAGCAGGCCGAACAGGTCGTCGATCAGTTGTTGTTGGACTCGTTGCTGTCGGAAGAATTGGGTTCCGAATCGCTCACCGCGCTCGTGGACCTTGTGTCGAACGATACAACGAGCGGCGGTACTTCGCAGTCCGCGAAATCGCCCACGAGTGTTCTGCGGTTCCCGCGTAGTAAACGGCGGCTCTGGCAATCACTCGGAGGCGCGGCAGTCGTGGCTGCGATTGTCGTCGCCTTTGTGATGGGCCGCTGGGAGAGCACGGCCCTCGCCGATGCCGCCACTGTAGTACGGGCGGCGATGGTGACCCATGCCGAACCTGTCGAGCGGGTTTACATCGTACAAACCGAACGGTCTGCAACCGGGGATGCGGGGTTCAATCCTCCGCGCGATGTGCGCGTCGCCACCCAGGGGGACCGCTTCTACGTCGAAATGAATCAGGGCGAGCGGCGCTGGTATTGGGGACTCGACGCCGACGGAGCGATCTGGCTGACGATGGGACCGCGACGGGCGATTGTCGTCGACCAGGATGAGTGCGGACTGCCCCTGCAATACATCAGCAACCTTTACACGTTGAATCTCGAATCGTTGCTCCAGAACTTTCTGAAACACTGCACGCTGTCCCATGCAGAGGGGCCGGGAGCGACACATTCGATCACAGCCACTCCGAGGCGGCGTTGGAACGGAGGCTGGTTGCGGAAGGCCACCATCGAGGTGGATCGGGAAACCAAAGCCGTACGTCGATTGGTGATTGAACGAGACATTCCCCAACACGGCGCGTCCACGGTCACCTTCACACTTGTTGACTCGCGCACGCCCGACGAATCGAAGTACCGCCCCGAAGGGCATCTCACCGAGCCGTTCCGTTTGCTCACTCGCGAAACGCAGCCCGACAAGCGGCGGGAACTGATGACGAACTGGTTCGGCCCCACTGCCGAACGCTGGATCAAGACTCCGGAGACAAAACCACAATGATCACTCACTTGCGAATGCTCTCGCCCCTTGTTTTGTGCGTCGCGGCGATCCCGGTCATCGCGGCCGATGAGGCTGAGAAAGCAGCAACACCGGCTGGCCAGAGTCCATCATGGTTCACCAAAGCCGACAAGAACGGCGATGGAAAGCTGAGCCGCGATGAAGCTCCCAACAAGGATGTTTTTGGCGATGTCGATACTGACGGCGATGGGTTCGTGACGCTCAAAGAGTTTCAGGCGTGGGCTGCCAAGAACCCGCGTGCTGGGTCCGGGCAGCGGCCAGCGGTCAATCCAACAGCAACGAAGCCGATTGCCGCAGATCCGACCGCAGTAACAGCATCGCTGGATGATGTCGAGAAGCGATCTGTCACCATCTTCAGCGACGGCACGCGCATGGCGGGCGACCTGTATCTGCCAAAGAACCGTAAGCCGGACGAAAAGTTTCCCGCGATCGTCCTGTGCGCCGGCACGGGTGGAACAAAAGGCGGTACGCAGGCGCGCATTGCGCCCCTCTTTGCGAAGAACGGCTTTGTGGTGCTCGCCTTTGACTATCGCGGCTGGGGCGAGAGCGAAAGCCAGCTCATGGCGGTCGAACGACAGCCGAAGCCCGACGCGAACAACGAGATGACCATCAAGGTCAAGGCGCTGCGCTGGCAGATGAATTCCACCGATCAGACCGAGGACGTCCGCGCCGCGATCAGCTTCGTCGCGGGCGAGCCGAACGTCGACAAGGATCGTATCGCGCTGTGGGGCAGCAGCTACGGCGGCGGTCTGGTGACGACGATGGCAGCGCTCGATTCGCGGGTGAAATGCGTTGCCGCACAGGTGCCCGGCATGGGCGGACGCACCCCGCGAGCCGTTACCGCCGCACTCGAACTGCACACGAAACAGGCGCGCGGCGAGATCGAGCCGGTCCCCATCGAAACCGGCAAGATGACGGGCAAGATGGAACGCTACTCCAACATGCGCGTGAACCCGGCGAAGAGTGTCGGCTTCAGCGCGGTCGAAGCGGCGGAGCGCATCACGTCCCCCATCATTTTTATCGTCGCGGAGAATGAGGAGCTGAGCAGCAACACCACCGTCGAGGCCGTCCACAAGGGCTTGCTCGGGCGCGGCGTGCCGTCGGCCTACCACGTCATCAAGGGGATCACGCACTACGGCATCTACCGCGAAGGTTTTGACGAAGCGACGAAGCTCGAACTGGCGTTCTTCCAGAAGCACCTCTCGGTTGACGCTCCGCCAGTGAAAGAGTCGAGTGCTCAGCCGCCCGCCAAAACGCCAAGTACCGAGCCGCAGAAGGCGGACAGCAATTCAAAGCCGCCAATTCCCGCATCGAACCCGCAGGCTCCGGGCAAGGATGACGCGACTCCGCAGTCGCCAAAAACATCTGCGACAGCCGCTCGTCGCACCGATCCCGAAGTGGCTTTCAAGTATCTCGACGCTGACAAAGACGGCCTGTTGACCGAGGCCGAAGTCGGCAAGCTCAAGGAGTCGGTGGCGGCGTTCCGCGAGAATCCGCAGGCGATCTCGCAGTTCTTCAAACGCCTGGACGCTGATAGTAACGGCAAACTGACGCTGGAGGAGTATCGCAAGGTCGGAACGCAGGGGCGCCAGCAACCGACGAATTCGCCGACGAAAACACCGCGACGTCCGGAGGCGGAGAAGTTGAAGTCGGCGGAGAGAGCGTCGAAGTCGGCCCCGACCGAAGCGGCGAACCTGGCCCACTTCGAGAAGAAGATTCGGCCGGTGCTCGTCGCACAGTGTTACTCATGTCATGCGGCGGACTCGAAGGAGATCAAGGGTGGGCTGACGCTCGATACGCGAGCCGGTCTCCGAAAAGGGGGTGATTCCGGTCCGGCGGTCATTCCTGGTGACGTGAAAACGAGCCTGCTGATCGCGGCCATTCGTCACGAGGATGGACTGGAGATGCCGCCGAAGAAGAAACTCAGCGACGAGCAGATTGCCGACTTCGAGAAGTGGATCGAAGCTGGCGCGGTTGATCCCCGCGACGGCGCAGCGGCGAAGTCCGCCTCGGCCATCGACATTGAAAAGGGCCGTCAATTCTGGGCCTTTCAGCGGCCTGTCAAGCCAGTGCTGCCCACGGTCACGGACCGGTCCTGGCCGCTCACGGAGATCGACCGCTTCGTCCGGGCTGCGCAGGAAAAGAACAGCGTCACGGTCGTCACCGACGCCGACCCCCAGACCCTGGTCCGACGCTTGTATTTCGACCTAATCGGTTTGCCGCCGACACCGGACGAGGTACGGGAGTTCGTCCGCGACTGGCAGTCCGACGCTCAGCGCACGTTGGAATCGACCGTCGATCGGCTGCTCGACTCGTCTCATTTCGGGGAACGCTGGGGACGTCACTGGCTCGATGTGGCGCGATACGCCGAGTCGAGCGGCAAGGAGACGAGCTTCAGTTATCCGCAGGCGTGGCGGTATCGCGACTACGTGATTGACTCGTTCAATGCGGACGTGCCCTTCAACCAGTTCATCCGCGAACAACTCGCTGGCGATCTGGTGCCTGCCCAAGACGACATCCAGCGAGCCGAACAGATCGTGGCCACGGGGTTCCTGGCACTCGGCCCGAAGTCGCACATTGAACGGAACAAGAAGCAGTTCGAGATGGACCTCGTTGACGAGCAGATTGACGCGGTCAGCCAGGCGTTTCTCGGTCTGACCGTGGCGTGTGCTCGCTGTCACGACCACAAGTTCGACCCGATCCCGCAGGCGGACTATTACGCCGTGGCAGGCATCTTCCGTAGCACCGACACGCTCTACGGCACGATCCCCGTCGTTCAGAACAACAATCCCTCGGACCTGTTGACTCTGCCGCAGGGGACCGGGATGACGGCCGGTGTCCCGCCCCTGCCCTCGGCCGAGAGAGAGCGACTCGAAAAACAGATCGCCGATGTGCGAGCCAAACGCACGGAACTGGCCAAGAACAAGCAGTTCGCATCTTTGGAGTTCGTGCAGAACGGCATCCTCCTCAACACTCTCGAAGCCAAGCTCAAGGCGTATGAAACCGACGGAACACCCAAGGTGCTGGCGATGGGCGTCCGTGATCGCACCGTCGCAAAGGACTCGGAACTTTTCATCCGGGGCGAGGTCGAGAAGCCGGGAGCAACAGTGCCGCGCGGGTTCGTGCAGGTGCTCTGCGGTGCTGGAACGCCCGCAGTGTCGTCGGGCAGCGGGCGGATGGAACTGGCGGACTGGATTGCCTCCCCTGAAAACCCGCTGACGGCCCGCGTGTTCGTCAACCGCGTCTGGCTCAACCTCTTCGGCCGGGGATTGGTATCCACCGCGGATAACTTCGGTGTTTCGGGACAGACTCCCAGCCATCCCGAACTCCTCGATCATCTGGCCGTGACATTTGTGGAAGACGGCTGGTCGATCAAGAAGCTGATCCGGCGAATTGTTCTCAGCCGGGTCTACCGCCTGGATGCGACGTTCGTGGACGCGAACTTCGAGAAGGACCCGGAGAACGTCTGGCTGTGGCGGATGTCGCCGCGCCGCCTCGATGCCGAAGCCATCCGCGATGCGATGCTGGCGACGGCGGGCAAGCTCGACCTGAAGCCCCCGGTAGGATCAGCCGTAGCGAACAGCGGCGAAGGCTACACAGGGGGAATCGAACGCGGAGGCCAACTCGCCGAGCAACGCTTCAACTGCCGGTCGGTGTACCTGCCGGCGATTCGCGGGCGAGTCTTCGAATCCCTGGCCGAGTTTGATGGCGTCGATGGCAGCGTCGTGACCGGTCAGCGTTCCGAAACGACGGTCCCGTCGCAATCGCTGTATCTGCTCAACAGCCCGTATGTGCTTGGACTCGCCAACTCTGCCGCCCAGCGGTTGATGAAGGAAGCCAGCGAACCGACGGATCGGATCGATCTGGCGTACCAGCGCTGGTTTGGCCGGTCTCCTAGCGACACCGAGCGGAACGGGGCACTCGCGTTCCTCGACCGCTATCGAGACAAGGCCAAGAACGATGGTCGCTCGGCGGGCGGCCCCGAAGTCGCGGCGTGGACCGCGTTCTGTCAAAGCCTGTGGGCCAGCGGCGAATTCCTCGTCAGGAAATAGGGACCACGATCATGACTCCATTCGAGTACTCGTTCACATCTCGTCGCTCGTTTCTCCGCAGCGTGAGCTACGGTTTCGGTGCCGTCGCCTTCGCGGCGATGACACGGCAAGACACGCACGCCGCCGAGTCCCCCCTCGCGGTCAAGGCCCCGCACTTCGAGCCGCGGGCCAAACGAATTCTGATGCTCACGATGGAAGGAGCTCCGTCGCACGTTGATTCGTTCGACTACAAGCCGGAACTGGCCAAACGGTCGGGTCAATCAATCGGCAAGGGAAAGGTGCCCAACGGCAAGCTGATGCCATCGCCGTGGGAGTTCCGACAAGGAGGCGAGTCGGGGCTGTGGATCTCTGACCTCTTTCCCGAAGTCCGTCAGCAGGCCGACAAGCTGTGCGTGATCAACAGCATGCACACCGACATCCCGGCTCACCCACCGGCGTTCATCCAGATGCACACGGGCATTTCGACTTCGCCGCGGCCGTCCATGGGAGCCTGGGTGCTGTATGGCCTCGGCTCCGAGAACGCCAACCTTCCGGGCTTCGTCACGGTCAGCGCCCCAGCCGGTGTCGGTGGCTCGACGAACTACGGCAGTGCCTTTCTTCCGGCGTCGTATCAGGGCACGAAGATCGGCACGAATCGGTTGCCAATCTCGCGGGCACAGGTGGCCAACCTGAAAAGCCCACGCACTAAAGACACGCAGGAAGAACAGTTGGCCTTCATTCAGACACTGAATGCTTCGGCCCAGGAACGCGACCGGAACAACCTTTTCGTGGAAGGATTGACCGAGGCCCACGCACTCGCCCACCGCATGCAAGGGGAACTCCCACCGGTCATCGACCTGAGCCGGGAGTCATCCGCGACGCAATCGTTGTACGGCATCGGCAGCACCGAGACCGACGACTTCGGGCGACAATGCCTGATGGCTCGGCGACTGCTCGAAGCGGGCGTGCGCTTCGTCGAAGTCTGCCACGGCGGCTGGGACCAGCATCGCAATCTGAAAGAAGACCACGGCAAGCACGCCGGAGCGACCGACAAGCCGATCGCCGGTTTGCTTGCCGACCTCGCTGAACGCGGCCTGTTGAAGGACACACTCGTCCTCTGGGGCGGCGAGTTCGGCCGCACGCCGTATGCCCAGATCGCCGACGGTCGCGACCACAACCACACCGGCTTCACGACGTGGATGGCCGGCGGGGGAGTGAAAGGTGGCTTCCGCTACGGCGCGACCGACGACTTCGGATACGAAGCGGTCATCGACAAAGTCCACATCCACGACTGGCACGCCACCATCCTGCACCTGCTCGGCCTCGACCACGAACGCCTCACCTTCCGCCACGCCGGCCGCGACATGCGTCTGACCGATGTTAAGGGGCGGGTCCACGAAGGCATCCTCAGTTAATCCCGACACTCTCTCAAGTTCAAAGGAACGATTCCCATGAAGACACTATTGACGTTCTCGATCCCCGTGTTGCTTGCACTCGCAACCCCAGCCGCCTTCGGTCAGGCACCCGACGGCGGCGATCCGTTCAAGAAGTTCGACAAGGACGGTAACGGCAAGGTCACCAAGGAAGAGTTGCCGAACGAAAAGGCATTCGAACGATTCGACAAGGACAAGGATGGCGTCATTACCCGCGAGGAATTCGCCGGAGCCGGAAAGCCGGACGCGGGTAAGCCGGACGCGGGTAAGCCGGACGCGGGTAAGCCGGGCGCAAAGGCGGGCAGTCAGTTCGATGCGCTCGTCAAAGCGGCCGACAAGAACGCCGACGGCAAGATCACGAAAGCCGAAGCCGGTGATGCACCGTGGTTCGCGAAGCTCGATCAGAACAAAGACGACGTGATCGATGCCGCGGAACTGAAGAAGGCCCGCGAGGCAATGGGAGCAGCAGGCGGCGAAGGAGCCGGCCAGTTCGAGGCGCTGCTGAAGAAGGCCGACAAAAACGGCGACGGCAAGATCACAAAAGCGGAAGCGGGGGATGCCGCCTGGTTCGCGAAGCTCGACCAGAACAAGGACGACGTGATCGACGCTGCGGAATTGGAGAAGGCCCGGAAGGCGATGGGGGCCAACAAGGGGGATGGGAAGGCCGGTGGGCAGGTTGATGCCAGCCTGAAGCGACTCGACAAGGACGGCGACGGCAAGATCACCAAGGCCGAAGCGGGCGACGCCCCGTGGTTCGACAAGGTCGATAAGAACTCCGACGGCGTCCTGGATGCGGAAGAAGTGCGCAAGCTCGCAGCCGCCCGAAAGAAGGCCGCCGAATGAGCTTCGTTCAGTGTGCGATTCGGAATTCAGGGGCAGCACTGAGACCAGCGTTGATCTTTGTTTGCTCGCTCGTCCTGACGGCGTCCGCTTCTGGAGCGGACAAGCCGAACATCATCATTTTCCTTGCGGATGATCTCGGCTACGCGGACATTGGCGTCAACGGATGCAAAGACATTCCGACGCCACATGTGGACGCCATCGCGAAGAGCGGCGTGCGGTTTACGGATGGGTATGTGGCCCATCCGGTCTGCTCGCCTTCGCGGGCTGCGTTGATGAGCGGCCTGTATCAACATCGGTTTGGCTTCGAGCACAACTCGGGGCCGGAACGCTACGCCGCTCCGAACTTCGGCCTGCCGCGCGACGTGCCGTCGCTGGCCGAAAAGCTCAAGGTCGCCGGCTACGCGACGGGCATGGTCGGCAAGTGGCACATTGGCTTCAAAGAGGGTCTGCGACCGCACGAGCGCGGGTTTGAATTTCACTTCGGGTTCATGAGCGGTGCTCGCAGCTACTACCCCGACAACCCGCGTGAACTCGATTCGCTGCTCCGCAACGGCGAGGTCGTGAAGGGTGAGAAGGAGTACCTCACCGACGCCTTCGCGCGGGAAGCGGCCGGGTTTGTCGAACGCTCGCGCGACAAGCCGTTCTTCCTCTATGTCGCCTTCAATGCCGTGCATTCGCCACTCGAAGCGAGTGAAAAGTACGAAAGCCGATTCGCGCACATCACCGACAAGAAGCGCCGCACATACGCCGGAATGCTGAGTGCGCTGGACGACGCTGTCGGTCGCGTGATGGCCAAGGTGCGGGAACTGGGACAGGAGGAGAACACGCTTGTCTTTTTCTACAGCGACAACGGCGGGCCAACTCCCGAAACCAGCAGCCGCAATGATCCGCTGCGCGGCACCAAGGGACAGATGTTCGAGGGCGGGATTCGGGTTCCGTTCGCGATGCATTGGAAAGGCTTTGTCCCAGCCGGTCAGACCTACCGCGAACCGGTGATGGGCTTCGACTGCCACGCGACGGCACTGGCTGTCGCCGGAGTGACCGTGCCTGAAGCCAAGCCGCTCGATGGCGTGAACCTCATTCCCTTCGTGACGGGCAAAAGATCGGGCCGCCCCCACGAGCGACTCCTTTGGCGAGCGGGTCAGCAACATGCCGCGCGCGTTGGTGACTGGAAACTCGTCAACACACGGAACGCACCGCCGATGCTGTTCAATCTCAAGGATGACGTCGGCGAGCAAAAAACCTCGCGGCCAGTCACGCCGACAAGCTCAAGGAACTGCAAGCCGCATTCGCCGAGTGGGAGAAAGGGACTCAACCGGCGAAGTGGGTCCGGCAAGACCAACGGAACGCCGAACCGGGCGGGAAGCTGAAGACCGACGCGGGTCAAAGCACCTCACCGCGCGGCGCTCCCGCTGCCGCGCGCGTCGAGGAAGCCTTCAAAGCCGCCGACAAAGACAACGACGGCAAGCTCACTCGTGAAGAGTACCCGCAACCCGGCGTCTTCAGTGCCGTTGATGCCGACAAGGATGGCTTCGCGACGCTCGAAGAAGTGCGTACCTACTTCCGAAATCGCAACAACCCCCGATGAAGAGAGCATGAACTATGAAGCCTCACACGTCACTTATCCTACGAATGGCCTATCCGGGGCTGCTGATGTGCGTCGCCATCACCTCGGCGTTGGCTGACGACGGTCACCGCTCGTCGTATTACAAGAACGGCGAGCTGCATGTGAACGTGCTGGGCACATCGGATGACAAGCCGATCACGACCGGGCATTGGGATTTCAAGCCGTCGTGGTCGAAGACGGGCGACATGCTTGTCTTCTTTCGTCGCTTGAAGAACGACCCCGACGTCGGCAAGTGGATTACCGCGATGTGCATCATCAACGCGGACGGCACCGGCTTCCATCAGCTCTCCGATGGGACCTACACCGATTTCAATCCGACCTGGACTCGCGACGGGAAGAACACGCCGGTCTGGAATCGCAAGAATCCGGCAACGGGCGGCTACTACATCATGGCCAGCAAGGTCGGCGGCAAGCCCGGTGAGGAGGTCGCGCTGACCGACAAGAGCTACGGTTCGTGGGTCCACTCGGCAGTCAGCGATGGCCGGTTGCTGGTGGCCTCCACGCCACCGAAAACCGGTCGCGGCTATTTTCTGATGACAGCAAATCCTGGTGGGCAACCCAACTTCGAACGCATCGAGTGCGAGCTGGCCGAAAAGGGAATTCTGGATCGCGTCAGCGTCTCGCCGAGCGAGACAAGAATTTGCTTCGAGTATCAGCCGGGCTTCAAGTACGACATGGTTGGCCGCACGCTCTACGTCGCCGACTTTGATGTGCAAAAGCGAACCATCACCAACGCGAAGCCGTTCGCCAACGAGGAAGCGAAGAAAGTGTGGTTCGCCTATCCGCGTTGGACCAAAGACGAATCGGCCATTGTCTACCACGCCGGCGGCAAGCTGTTTCTCTACACGCTGACCGATGGCTCGACGAAACAGGTCTCGACGGACGACAAGGCCGATTACCGCTATCCGCATGGAGAGGCGACGCCGAACTGATGACGCCGATCGCCAACCGATATTCCAGATGACAGCCTCGAAACGTAGGAACTGACCGTGAACATGAAACGAACATTGATCGTTGTTGGATTGAGTTTCACAGCACTTGTCGTGATTGGCGGCATCGCCAAGCGCGTCTGGGCACAGGGTGCGGTCGAGAAGCGGTTCGATCAACTCGACAAGAACGGCGATGGCAAGATCACCAAGGATGAATTGCCCGCTGCCGAGTTCTTCAAACGGCTCGACCTGGATGGCAATGGCGAGATCACCAAGCCCGAGGCGGCCAAGGCGCTCGCTGGCGGCGCGATGAATGATCTCACCAAGCCAAAGCCCGTGACTCCGGCTCCCACAGGACCGACGCCGCCAGAGGCTCCGGTTCGTCAGGGGCCGCAGCCAGTCCGTCCGGGCGATCACGGTGTCGGTCGCCTCGTGCCGGACGCCTCGTTTACGGACGTCGCGGGGAAGACGCACAAGCTCAGCGAATTCACGAAGCAGCGGGCCATCGTCGTGGCGATGACCAGCACGAGTTGCCCGATCAGCAAGAAGTATTTGCCGACATTGGTTGAACTCGTGAAAGCATCCACGGGCGACGTCGCCTGGGTACTCGTCAATCCGGTGGCGACCGACAAGACGGCGGAGATGCAGACGGCGGCTCAACAGTTCGAAGGCAAGGCGATCTACGTGCATGATCGTGATGGCGAGCTGGCTCAGTCGCTCGGCGCTCTGACGACAACCGATGTGGTTGTGATCGACGCCGCTCGAACCGTCGTCTACCACGGTGCCATCGATGACCAATACGGTTTTGGCTATTCGATTGATGCGCCGCGGTATCGGTATCTGGCCGATGCTCTCTCGGCTCTCTCCGCTGGCAAACAGCCGCTGGTGGCCGCGACGGAGGCACCCGGTTGCACTCTGGACCGGCCGTCCGCCGCACCCGTCACGACCGAAGTGACTTATCACAACCGCATCTCACGCATCGTGCAGCAGCACTGCCTCGAATGTCATCGCGATGGCGGCGTGGGACCGTTCTCGCTGGCGTCGTTCGACGATGTCGTGGCCCATGCCGGAATGATCAAGCAGGTCGTCGATCGCGGAGTCATGCCGCCTTGGTTCGCGGCCGATTCGTCTGGCAAGGGTGACGCAAAATCGTCCCATGCAACATGGGCCAACGATCGCTCCTTGGCGACGGCCGAGAAGCAAGACCTACTGGCTTGGATCGCCGGAGGCAAGCCGCAAGGGGATCGACGCGACGCTCCGCGCCCACGCCCGTTCGCGGACGGCTGGCTGATCGGCAAGCCCGACGCCGTTTTCGAGTTCGCCAAGCCCTTGGCCATCAAAGCCACTGGCACCATGCCGTACCAAAACATCGTGGTGGAAACGAACCTCACCGAAGACAAATGGGTGCAGGCCATTGAAGTCCAGCCGGGCGATCGTGGCGTCGTGCATCATGTGCTGGTCTTCGTACAAGGCTCCGACGACAAGGACAAAGGGTCGCGCGACGATGCGGCGGCCGAGCGCGGCGGTTTCTGGGGGATTTATGTTCCCGGCCAAAGCACGCTGGTCTATCCCGACGGCTTTGCCAAGCGTATTCCCAAGGGAGCCAAGCTTCGCTTCCAGATGCACTACACGCCCAACGGCACCGCGACGACCGACAAGTCTCGCATCGGGTTGATCTTTGCCAAGGCACCGCCGCTGCACGAGGTGAAGGTCGCGGGGATCGTCAACGCGCGGATCAGCATTCCACCGGGAGCCGACAACCATCTCGAAGAGGCAACGCTGCGACTGCCGCTCGATGCGCAGATCATGGGCTTTCTGCCGCACATGCACCTGCGAGCCAAAGCCTGCCGTTACGAAGTCACGAAAAACGGCGAGACCACCACGGCGCTCGACATTCCCCGCTACGACTTCAATTGGCAATTGCTCTACCGCTATTTCGAGCCGCTCGCGCTGCAACAGGGCGACGCCATCAAGTTCACCGTCTGGTACGACAACAGCGCGAACAATCCCGCCAATCCCGACCCCACCAAAACCGTTCGCTGGGGATCGCAGACATTCGACGAGATGCACCTCGGCTACGTCGAGTACTTCGTCCCCGGCGCGAAACCCGGAGAATCGCCGTCGCTGCATGGCGGACGCCGAGCTGCCGCCGCGAGTGCCGTTCGCGACGGCGTCGGCGATGCGCTCTTCAAGCGGCTGGATGGCAACAGCGACGGAGCGCTCACTCGCGAGGAGGTCCGCTCCGCACTGCCCAACAACCCGAACGCCGCCGGCCCGGTCTTCGATCGACTCGACACGGACAAGAACGGCAAGCTCGACAAGACCGAGTTCGAAGCGCTGAAGAAGCTGCTCAATCGGTGACTTGCATCGCTTTGTGGTTTTGTATTGATCGTGCCACTCGGTCAATCCGAAGGAATCCGCAGGAATCCGAAGGAAGCGACGGATCGCGGTTGAACGAAGCTCGCGAGTATCTCAATGCTCAATAGCCTCCGGTGCCGATTGAGGCCGGGGAGGACGACGGTGCTGAAGACTGTTGTCGCTGGCGGTAGGTGTCGAGCATCGCGGCCGTTGCGGTTGCTCCGCAGCGGGTGGCTCCGAGGTCGCGGACTTTGATCAGGCCGTCCAGGTCGCGGACTCCACCGGCAGCTTTCACTTGTACGCGAGGCGAGACACTCGCTCGCATCAATGCGAGATCGTGCTCGGTCGCGCCTTTGTAGTTGTACGAGCCATCGGGCTGCTTGACGAAGCCGTAGCCTGAGGATGTCTTCACCCAGTCCGCTCCAGCCCGCTCGCTGAGTTCGCACAGTTTCCGTTTGAAGTCGTCGCTGCTCAGGCCCGCGCCGCCGTTCGTCAGGTAGTCGTTTTCGAAGATCACTTTCACTTTCGCTCCGTGTCGATGTGCCTCGTCGCAGACGGCTTGAATGTCGCGTTGCACGTAGCCCCAGTCTCCACTGAGGGCCTTGCCGATGTTGATCACCATGTCGATCTCGGCGGCCCCGTCGCGACAGGCCAGTTCGGTTTCGTAACGCTTCGATTCCGTGCAACTGTTGCCGTGGGGAAACCCAATCACCGCGCCAACCAGCACTCCGCTACCGTGCAGCAATTCGACCGCTCGCGCGACGAAATACGGCTTTATGCACACCGATGCGACCTTGTATTCGACAGCGAGGCGACAACCGGCCTCCAGCTCCGCATCTGTCATCGTGGGATGCAGCAAGGAGTGATCGATCATCTTGGCGAGTTCTTCGTAGGTGTATTGCATGTAGTCATCCTTCGATTGGGAAATTGTGTTAGAAGTGGGATAGGCATCCTGCCTGTCAGTGACGGCAATCTGAACTGCAACAAGACTGACAGGCTGGAAGCCTATCCCACGGGTGAATGAGCCAATGCGATCGCTCCCATGAGTCCGGCGGACTCGCCGAGTTGCGAGCGAACGACTTGCACGGAGTCAGTCGGGAACATCCCGACGCGGTTGCGGATAACGTCCCGAACCGTAGAGGTCAGTAAGTCGCCCAGTTCCGCGACGCCGCCGCCGAGCACGACCAAATCCGGATGCAGCACCGTCACCACATTCGCTGCCGCAATACCGATCCATGTCGCGGCTCGTTGCAAAGCCTCGCGCACCAGTTCGTCTCCTGCGTCCGCTGCCGCGAGCATTTCTCGCGGTGTGATTCGATCGCATTGCCCGGCAACAAGCTGATGCAGCTGCGGAGCAAGCCCCGTTCGCATCAGCCGCACTCCTTCGGCGACGATCGCCGGGCCGCTGGCAAGTGCTTCGAGGCAACCTCGATTTCCGCACCCGCAGCGCGGGCCATCGGCCATCAAAGTCTGATGTCCGAGTTCTCCGGCAGCTCCCAAAGGCCCGAGTCGCAGCTGTCCATCGATCGCGACTCCGCCGCCGACTCCTGTACCAATTGAGAAGAACGCAAGAGTCACCCGAGGCCGATCGCGACCATGTCCAAACCGCAGTTCGCCGAGCGTCGCGGTGCGAACGTCGTTCAACAACCGCACGGGAGAACCCAGTCGCTCGCTGAGCGTGGCCGCCGCAGGGACATCGCGCCATTGCGTCGGCAAATTCGGCAGGAACTTCGTGGTCCCAGTCTGCACATCGACGAGTCCCGGCACGCCCATTCCCACCCCGAGCAAGTGCGACGATGTCGACTCGTTGGCGATGTTCGCGAGCTGACGTTGAATCAAGTCCGCAATGCGGGCGAGGACCGCGTCTGGTCCCTGATGCGACTCTGTGGAAATCACTTCGCGCGAAACAACTCGACCTGATTCGTCAGCGAGTGCCGTCTTGATCGAAGTTCCGCCGAGGTCCACTCCAGCCAGAAGACCTGCCATCAGCAACTCTCCTCGATCGAGACCCAGCGCCGTTCGCGATGGCTGCGCAGCACGGCTTCGCACAGCAGAATCTCCCGATGACCGTCGGCAAACGTCGGAAACGGTGACGGAGCGGAGAAGCCAACCACAGCAGCCGAGAGACTCTCGATTCGTAATCTCATCGGAGTTTTCCGCGTGCGGGAGTCGCAGACTGGATCGGGCCGAGGCGGCTTTGGAATTCGTATTGGTCGCCGCGGTAGAGCGTCCGCTCCCACCACAGCGGTGAGTCGTCTTCGAGGTAGCCGACGGAGACGACTTCCAATGCCGGAGATTTGGCGGTTGTCTGAAGGTGCTTGGCCTCGCTCGATGTCAGCAGAACCGCGCGGATGACTTCGTTCGCTCCGCCGATCTTGAGGCCGTGCGTCTCGGTCCAGGTGCGATACAGCGAGCCTTCCGCTTGCGACTTCGTCAGCTTCGGGCAGTGACGCTGCACGACGTAGCGGTGCTCGAAGATGACCGGCACGCCGTCGGCCAAACGGATGCGATCCAGTTCCCATAACTCGTCGGATGGTTCGGCGCTCAGAGCGGTGCGCAAGGCTTCGCCAACTTCGGCCGCGGTCAGCTTGCCGAACGTGAGTAGCTCGGTGCTCGGCTTCTTTCCAGCGGCGCGGGCTTTCTCGGTGAAGCTGACCAGCGAGCGCACGTCGTAGTCGATCACGTCACGCCGCACGAAGGTGCCTAGCCCTTTGCGAAACTCCAGAAAGCCTTCGGACACCAGACTGGCGAGCGACTTGTTGGCGGTGGCGCGGCTGACCTGAAATTTCTCGGCGACTTCACGCTCGGTGAGGAATTGGTCTCCCGAGCGATACTCCGCCGCCAGCGCCGTGCGCAGTCGCTGGTTGAGCTGCTGATACACCGGGCTGCGGACGAGAGACGTATCCATGTTGGCGAGGATTCCTGAGGGACTTGATGCAGTGGCTTAGCCACGGTAGCATTGTCTGACGGAATTGGCAATCCGGCCGTCTCGACGACAGACACCGTGGGATAGGCATCCTGCCTGTCTTGATTGCAGTGATGGTTGGTTGGGACAAGCCCGTGACGAATTTGTAGGCGAGTTGCTCCGCAACTCGACGCCGAGTCGCAGAGCGACTCGGCCACACGGCGGATGGCGGTGCTAAGTAAGAAACATGACAGGCTGGAAGCCTATCCCACGAGGAGTGACTCATGAGCAAGCATTTTTGGATCGCAATCATCGTGATGCTCGGCATGCAGCAGGCGGCGCGGGCGTTGGAGATTCCGTTACATCCCGCCGAGGCAAAGATCGTCGAGCAGATCATCGCCGTCGAAGGACATACGGTCGAAGTGGCCGAGGTGCCGGGTTGGGTCAAGGGAGGCGTCATCAATCGTCTCAAGGAATTCGGAATCGATAGTGCCAACCTAAAGTCTTGGGGTGTGTGCGGCACGAAGAACAAGGCAGTCTCGTTCAGTTGCATTTACGACTCGAATGGGCGTGTGCTGGCACTCACCGGCAACGGCCCCTGGCTGAGAGACGAGAGTCTCCGTGCCCTCAAGGGGATGCCGGAACTCCGAATCATTCGCTTCGATCACAACGGATTCTTGAGGAATCATCCCCAGTCACCGCTTTACAGCGGAGTTGGCTTTGATGCCTTGTCCGATTCCAAGCTGGTGGAGATCAAGTTGACGCTCGGCATCAACGACGCGGGCATGGAGCAAGCCGCCAAGATCAAAGGGCTGAAGTCGTTCACCGTGGTGCATTCACAAGTCAGCGAAGCCGGGGTGAAATTCTTCGAGGGGCATCCAACACTTGAATCCTTTTCGGTCGCCGAGATGGGCAACGTCTCGCAAGCAGCGATGGCATCCATCGCGAAGATGCCGAAGGTCGAGCATGTCGGCTTTCACGAAGCGTTCATCACTTACGAAGGCGGGTTCAAGCATCTGCTGCCGATGAAAGGTCGGCTGAAGTCGCTCGACCTTTCGATGAGCCTCATCAACGCCGCCGATCTGGAGCTTCTGCGAGCCGATCATCCCGACGCGAAGATCACCACAATCACTCCCGCCGAAATCGTGAAGCGCCACAGCTATGTGGCGGCGAGAATCGCTAGCACCGCGACCGGTCCGGCGGCCGACGAACTGAAGAAGGCGATCGCGGAGTTCGAAGCCAACAAGAAGTCAACGAAGTAGGTGTTGTTTGTAGTTCCGCCTTCAGGCGGCATGAGGAACTGCCTACCGCAGCATGGCCTCAACAAGGCGGTACGACGGACTTCCAGTCCGTCGCGCCGATCGACGGACTGGAAGTCCGTCGTACAAAGATGCGAGCAGGATGCGCTGAAGTTACGGAAGAACTGCTCTCCGCCATTCGTGTTGATGACTGTGAGCGGCAAGGCGCTAGCCGCCGGTGCTGAACGCATCCAGAACCCGCGGCTAGCGCCTTGAGGTGCTCGGTGTTTCACGGACAGTGTGAGTCACTATTTTCGGCAGCCAAAAGGAGGCTGTCCGATGTCTGTGAAGAAGAAGTTGAAGTCACGTCGAATTCGTCGTCGGTTTACGGAGGAGTTCAAGCAAGAGGCGGTGCAGATG
>CAMDPX010000130.1 GCA_945905295.1 Planctomyces sp. SH-PL62
AGCAGCGCGCTGCGCAACGACCTGGACGTCTACGTGTATCTCAAAGCCGTGCTGGACGCGTTGCTCTCAGGCTCAACGGACTACGCCACACTGCGTCCCGACCGATGGGCCGCCGCGCATCCCGAAGCCATCCGCGAATACCGCCGCGACCGCTACGCCCGAAAAACCGCCCGCCGAGCTGAACGCCGAGCCGCCACGACCGGCCCAACTTAAGGCATGGTCCTGGAGTGCGCACACGGCCGGCATGTCCTGAATGAACCGCGACAAGAACAGATCCGTGTCGACCCTCTGCTCGGGATTCTGATCCCAATTGCCAAACGCCTTGTCGATCGCCGCGACTGACGAATCGGCCGCCTTGGTCAAGTAATCGGGCACCGCGCCCGGTTGATCAAACGCTGGAGCGGTTCGCACGCTCGCAAACTCGTCCAAGCTCAGCGAGCCGTTTTCGTCAAAGTCGTAGAGCTTGAAGTCCCGCTTCGCGACATCGGCCGCTCCACGGCCGGGCACGAATTCCTCCTGCGACAGAGATTGATCTTCGTTGCGATCGGCCTTCTTGAACGCCGCTGATACGGCTGCGGGAATTTCGGTGGACGGGTCTTCCGCGAACAATCCGCTCGCGCCGCTGATCGCCATGACAAAGACCATCGTCGCGCACGTCGAACGTCTGATGAACCACGTTGATCCCAGCATCAGAAACCTCCTGCAAGAGTCCGAGCCCATCCGGAACGAATCGTCGCGAGTACGTCGCCATCATCGTTCAGTGTGATGAGCCGAATTGCCAATCCACGTCGGCGAAGCGTTCGGCTCGTCACGCGGAGCGGTGACGGCGACGCAGGATTTCTATTTCTTGGGTTTCGGTTTCGCGGCGTTCGCCAGTTCCTCGGCGGCAGCTTTTTCCCAGGCGGCTTTTTGGTTGGGGGAAAGGATGCCATCCAGTTTGGCTTTGAAATTGGAGGCGATGCGGTCTCGCTTCTGTTGTTGCAGCGTCTTCTGTAAATCGTCGTTGCCTTTGGCGGACGTCAGTTGCACAGCAAATTCGTCCGCGGCGGCCTTCGTGACTTCTAAGTGAGCGGCGTTGATTTGTTCGATCAGCGTCCGCTGCTCGGCCGTCAGGAGGTTGGAGACTTTGGTTCGCAGGTTGGCGTACGCCTCTTGAGTCGCCTTTTGTCGCGCTTCGCGTTCGGCATCCGACACGGTGACATTGGGGTTTTTGATCTTCTTGCCGCGGAGTTGTTCGTTGTCGATCGTTTCCCGCCGAGCTTCCTGAAGCTTCACGATCTGCTCGTCGGACAGCAGCAGCGCCGCATTCAGACCCGGCACGAGCTGATCGGCGAACTCTTGTTTGGGCACAGACCAGAACGGGAAATTCCCGATCGCGGGTTTCTTCGCCTGGGCCTCTGCCAGCGTTGCCAAACACAGTGACGCAACCAAGACGATTGTGAGTCGATGAAACATGAGAGTGCCTCCCCCAAAGTGAGCACACCATTGCTGCGCTGACACATCGCCGCGTTAGGCGTCGCTCGGGACATGAATCTCCTCAACCGAGAGACATCTTAACTCGGCGTCGAAGTAGTGACAGAGTCGATTGATGTCTGCGGCGTTTTACCGACACTAACCCGAAGCGTGAGCGAGGGCGATCACTTTGAACGATGGTGAATTCGAAGTTTCTTGAAGCGATTGACATCGCTCACGCTGCAGACCAACCATTTCTGTAACTCCATGTTGGAAACATCATGTCCGATCTGGCCGATGGCGAGTCCGTGGAAATTCAAGGTTCGGCCGCGAAGCCGTATGTCCTCAAGAACACGGGTGGAGTTTATTCCTGTTCGTGCCCTGCCTGGCGGAATCAGTCGATCGCAATTGAGCAGCGGACCTGCAAACACCTGCGAAAATATCGCGGTGACGCTGCGGAGACCGAGCGAATCGGGTCGGCCTTGCCCCAGAAGCCAGTGCGCAAATCCGCCAGTTCGAGCGACGGCGAAGACGAGGCCGCCGGGACTGAGCCTCCGATCTTGCTGGCCGAGTCGTGGGATAACTCGCTCGATCTGTCCGGCTGGTGGATGAGCGAGAAGCTCGATGGCGTGCGAGCGTATTGGGACGGGCAACAGTTCTTGTCTCGGCAAGGCAACGTCTATCACGCCCCGGATTGGTTTCTCGATGGCTTGCCGAACGTGCCGCTCGACGGCGAGTTGTGGATGGATCGCAAGGCGTTCCAGAGGACCGTCAGCATCGTGCGGCGGCAGGACAAGAACGAGCAATGGAAGAGTATCCGTTATCTCGTCTTCGACGCTCCCGCGATGAGCAGTTCGTTTGAAGAACGAATCGAGTTCCTGAACGAGAGCGTTCGCGATTGGAAGAACGGTTTCGTCACCGTGCATCCGCATGAGTTGTGTCGCGACGTGGCTCATCTGCGCGAAGAGTTGCAGCGGATCGAAGCGCTCGGCGGCGAAGGCTTGATGCTGCGTCAGCCGGGTTCGACGTATGTTGCTGGCCGGTCCTCAACGCTGTTGAAGGTGAAAACATTTCACGACGCCGAAGCGATCGTCATCGGACATGAGCCCGGCAAAGGCCGACACGCCGGCCGGCTCGGTGCGTTGTCCGTGCAACTGCCAAACGGCAAACAGTTCTCCGTCGGCACCGGGTTCTCCGATAAGCAGCGCGAGAATCCTCCGTCGATCGGCAGCTTGATTCAGTTTCGCTATCAAGAGTTCTCCGACGCCGGCATCCCGCGCTTTCCGAGCTACGTCGGTGCGCGGACAGATATCGTCCCCGCATCACTAACCCGAAGCGTCAGCGAGGGCGAACGCTCCACAAAGAGTCCGAAGTCAGGCGCGTCAGATCCAAAACCTGGCGCTGGGAAGCGCTCGCCCTCGCTGACGCTTCGGGTTAGTGATGCGGGGGCTTCAACGGCTCAAGCGTCTTCGCCGCGATACTTCGAGTTCGTTGACGCTTCGTCGAGTAAGTTCTGGGAGATCGTGCTCAGCGGTCTCGACGTGACCACTCGCTGGGGCCGCATCGGCAGCGAGGGACAATCGAAAACGAAGGCGTTTGGTTCGCCGGAGAAGGCGCAGGCGGAGTACGACAAGCTCGTCACCGAGAAGACTTCGAAGGGCTATGTCGAAGTCGCTCCATCCAAGGCCGATTGATCGGTGCGTGAAAAGTGCTGGCCTGGATTATTCATGGCTCCACACTAACCCGACGCGCAAGCGAGGCCCGCGTCGGTACATGGCCTCGCTTGCGCGTCGGATTAGTGTGAAACAGCCTGCGGGGAATTCTCCCCCACTCATGAATAATCTCGGCTATCGGCGCGGCAACGTCCTGTGTTGTTTCATCCGCGGCCGTGTCTGAATCCGCGGGGTGTCGATTTTCACCCCGCGGATTCAGACACGGCCGCGGATGAGCTTCAGAATTGAATTGACGCTCCGGCCTCCGGCACGCATACTATGCCACACACAGTATGCGTGGTGCGGTCGAGTCTCGGAGGTGAATCATGCGGATCGAACGGGAGTTGATGCGGGGGGCCGGTCCGGTGGCCGTGCTCAAGCTGCTCGAGGATGGGGCCAAGTACGGATACGAGTTGGTCACGGCGTTGGCCGAGCATGCCGAAGGGGTGCTCGATATGGGGCAATCGACGCTGTATCCGATGCTCTACAACTTGGAGGCTCAGGGTTACATCAAGGCGTCGTGGGAAGAGGGGGACACCGGGCGTCAGCGGAAGTACTACTCGCTGACGGCGGACGGCAAGCGGCGTCTGGCGGAAGGTGTCGAACAGTGGCGGGCGTTGGCTCAAGCCTTCGTCGGCTTGGGCATTCTGCCGAGCACGGGCAGCAAGAAATCGTCGCGGCCTGCATTGGGAGGAGCGTCGTCATGAGCGAGGCACGCGATCCTCACAAGCGAAGTTGGTCCGAGTGGTGGCGACTGATGAACTCGACGCCGTGGCGAGACGCGATTCGCGGACGACTCACAGGGAAGTTGTCTGAGCGACGCGGTTTTCGCCAATGGATGCGAGACGAGTTCGGTCTCTCGAAGAATTCGGTCGATGCGATCTTGGCGAACTCGGGATTGCCGGAGCCGATTCAAGCGGCAGTGCGGCGAATCATCAGCGTGGCTCGCGTGGGACGAAAGCAGAAGAGGGAATTCGCCGAGGAATTGGTGCGCGGCTTCGCGGGCACGACGAGTGTGGCCATGCCACTGCCGACGCTCGAGCGGCTGGGGGATGCGCGAGTTTGTATGGCTCACGCGTTGCCGGCACCGGTCAGCCAACTGATTGATGATGTCGTGCGGCGGACTCGGCTGTGGAGGCGCGAGCGGATTGATGTGGCTCGCGAGCTGATCGCTCACTTTGAAGACGGCGTGCAGGCGGGGCGTGCAAGCGAAGAACTCGTCGCGACGTTTGGCGAACCGCGAGCGGTGGCTCGGCTGATTCGCCGAGCCAAGTTGCGCCAGCGACCGTGGGCGTGGCGAGCGTCTCGGCGAATGCTGCAAGCCACGGGCGTCTTCGCAGCGTTCGTCGTTGTCTGCTGGATCTGGCTGTTGATTCGATTCGTGACCGCCGAGCCCACGGTCAAGCGTGACTTCGTGGGGGAGTGGGATCAGCGAACTCAGGCGGTTGCCGAAAACGATCGGGCGTGGCCATTTTACCGAACGGCGTCGATGAGGTTTCACAAAGCGAAGCTTCTCGACAATTCTTCGCAGACGCAGATGGATTGGGCTGTGCTGGCGAAATCGTTGGAAGCCGGCGCTGGCTCGGAGCACTGGTCGTTTTGGCGCGAGCACCTGGAGTCCAACCAGCAGGCCCTGGCGTTGACGCTGCAAGGAGCGAAGAAACGGCAGCTCGGATTTGTGTATCGCGACGTCTCGAATCAAGAGTGGTTGGAGTCTCAAGGCCCCAACGGTTTTGACCCACAGGGATTCAGCCGGCACCAAGAATGTGCCCGCGGTCTGTTAGTCGGCGTTCTGCTCCCGCACATCCAAGAAATGCGCGAGCTTCAGCTCTTGCTGGCGGTTGAGGCCGAGGAGGCTCGCAGCAAACACGATCGAGTTCGCTGGCTGCGAGCGTGGTCGGCGAATTTGTCTCTGGCCGAGCAACTTCCGTCCGACTGCGCCGTCATTCAACTCACCGGATTCTTCTATGCGAGTCAAAGCTGGAGTTGGCTGCGCAAAGTGCTCGCGAAAGATCCGACGTTGCTGACGGATGACGATCTGCGACAGGTGGCTCATCGGATCGCGGCCTTTCAGGGAGGCGGGCGGCTGCGGCTGAGAGTGGATCGAGAGTTCGGCGAGGACTTGCTGCAACGGTTCTACACCGATGATGGCGACGGAGACGGCCGGCTGACCCAAGACTATTTCCGCATGTTGGGAGATGCCGCGCGACTCTTCGGAAAGACGACGCCATCAAGAGACGCCAGTCGACTGGATACGATTCTGGAATGGTCCGCGCTCTCCGGCGTCATCGCATCACGCGCGGAGATGCAGCAAGCACAGCAGCAGTACTTCGATCTCGAAGCGTCGGAGTCCGCGAAGCCGTTGTGGGAACAAGCTCTCGATGAGCCATCGCCGGGGCAACAGTTGATGGTGCAATGGTATCGCTCACAGTGGCAGCGTCTGCGACTGCAACCGTTCTTGGGAATCATGCAGCCGCTGATCTCGATGGAGAAAACTCCGAATCCTTACCGCCCTTGGCAAGCCGCCGAGTTTGCCAATCAGAATCGAGATGCGACGCTGGTCGCGATCGCGCTGACAGTCTATCACCGCCGACACGGCGAATGGCCGGAGCGACTGGAGCAACTCAGCCCCGACCTGTTGCCGGAGGTGCCGCTGGACCGCTTCGATGGCCAACCGTTGCGCTACCGAGTCGTCGATGGTCAGCCGCTGGTGTATTCCGTCGGCCGCAATCGACTCGATGAGCAGGGCCGAGTGACTGACGACAAACAGAACGGCCCGGAAGCTCGCGAGGGAGACTGGCGATTGTGGCCGTGAGTTGACGGGAAACAACAAGGCCAATGTTGTGTTGTTTTCCTCTGTGCTGCAAACGTTTGATTTCGTCTCACAGCGAGAAGATTTCTCCGACATTCCTCGAATCGATTTGTCGCTGTCCCAATTTGGTTGGTTCTTCCGGGATTCAAGTGGCAGAGGTGAAACGTCGGTGTTTCATGGAGAAGGATTTTCTGAGGAATCGCCGAGTTGCGTGATTCTCGTCTTTCATGATCCGTGTGTGAGCTGATCCGTGTGCGCTGAGCCTTCTCGAACGGACTGCGCACGCGGATCGGCTCACACACGGATCAATCAAAGCAGGCCTGACGCATCTCTGCGATGCCTTCGAAAACCTTTTTTTCAAACTCTCTCACCGTTGTAACCAGCCACTCAAAACTCGGAAGAACCGATCTTCTTTCCGCGGAGTTGTTCGTTATCGATCGTTTCCCGCCGAGCTTCCTGGAGCTTCACGATCTGCTCGTCGGACAGCAGCAGCGCCGCATTCAGACCCGGCACGAGCTGATCGGCGAACTCTTGTTTGGGCACTGACCAGAACGGGAAAATGCCGATCGCCGGTTTCTTCGCTTGGGCCTCCGCCAGCGTTGCCAAGCACAGTGACGCAATCACGAGGATCGAAAGTCGGCGAAACATGAGAGAGCCTCCCAATTCGTGAGCACACCGTTGTTGCGCAGACGCTGCGCCGCATGGGGCGTGGATCGGCCGATGAATCGCCAAGGTCACGGACGCATGCTACTAAGGCTCGGAAGCGGTCACAGAGTCGCCACAGCACCGATCGAGTTCGCTGCTGGAAAGTTGGCGGGTCATGCGCAACAATCGATTCGCCGTTCGAGTGTTGGATTTGATAATTGTTGATTCAGAAAGGATTCGCCATGCGTTTGACAGGCGAGCAGTTGAAGGCTGGGTTCGTGCATCCCAGTCGAGTGGTGCGGGGAGCGATTGCGGCTCATTTCGCCGAGTCCTTCTCACGCGATCCGGATGTCACGCGGTGGGCGATTCGTGGTGTCGAGCAGTATGGCTGGAAGGACTTCCTCACTTGGTCGCACATGTTTTGCGATCTGCCTTTGATGGAAGACGCTGCGTTTGAGTGGGTTTGCCAACAAGTCGAACGAACGGACGCGGAGGCTCCGGTTCAGGCTCTGCGATGGCATCTCTCGGCGATGTTGGCCAAGGCGGAGATCACGTTTTTGATTCGTCATCAGTCTCGGCTGTTGGCGATGGACTCGATGCAGTTCGAAGATCGCGAGATCGTCATGCGTCGAATTGAGTTGGCTGAGACCGATCCGGAAGAGTGCTGGCGGTCTGTGGAAGAACATTGCCGCCGAGCCGCGACGTTCGAGGCTTTCAAGGAAGCCAATATCCCCGAAGCGACTCGGCTCTTGGAGCCGTTGTTGAAAGCTGGCGATCGGTTCGTTCCGCAGATCATGGAAGTTTTGCGGCGTCCGCAGCCAGAGCCCAACTCACAGCATCCGGATGAATGGCTCATCGGTTTGATGATCATTCTGGCCGGCCACCTGCGATTGGAAGAAGCGGCACCGCTGATCTGGGATCGCTGGGAGGCGGATTGGGATTGGTACAACGAAGAGGTGATGTATTCGCTGACGCGGATCGGCACGCCATCCGTCGTGCAGTTGGCTCGTGAGCGTTATCCGAAGTCCGAATGGTATGTCCGCAACTATGCCCACAACGTTTTTGAGAACATTCGTTGTGAAGAGTCGATTGCGGCTCTCGAAGAGCTGATTCCCGGTGAAGACGACGAGTTCCTGCGAGGTCAGTTGGGGATCGCCGCGGCCGCTCAGTTTGATGATCGCGCGGCGGAGATCGCTCTGCGTCTGTGGAATGAGAATCCAGAAGACGGCGAACGCAGGACGATTCAAGGATATCTCGTGGCCTTCTCGTATCTGTCGGAGTGGAAACTTCCCGAGCGTGAGCAATGGGAACAGGAGATTCTGGCGGCCGACGATCGCCTGAGATCGGACTTGCCGGAGTCTGGAGCGTTTTTGCAGCGGCTCATGAATGCGATGGCGTCCGGTCTTGAGGGCGAAGACCTATTCGGTCCTTCCCTCAAGGAACCGGCTGGATACCTCGATGATCTTGATCGCGAGATCCTGGATGACAAGACCCCGCTGTATCTGCCGGCCGGAACTCCCCTCCGCCAAGCATCCCGATCCGGCCGCAATGATCCGTGCCCGTGCGGCAGCGGAAAGAAATTCAAGAAGTGTTGCCTGAATCTCTCGGCGCGAACCAATTCTTAGACCGACGCCGGTTGTGGCCGTGCTGGCTGCAAGGCGGGTTGGTTGGGTTGCAGGTAGTCGGCATAGTTGCCGGCGTAGGTCGTGTATTTGCCGGAGGGATCGGTGACTCCGTTGGCGACGACGCCGAAGAGTTCGATGTCGTGTTGCCGGAGCAGATAGTTCGCTTGCCGCAGTGCGAGCCGCGAGTTCTTGTGCGTGCGGACAACCAACACCAATCCATCGGTACGAGACGCGACGATGCACGGATCGCTGACGACCAGCAGCGGCGGCGAATCGACGAGCACGAAGTCGAACTCGCGGCGTGCTTCCGCCAGCAAGGCATCGAATCGAGGTGACGAGAGCGTTTCGGCGGGGTTGGACGGGCTGAATCCAGCGGTCAGCAGCCACAGGTTTGGGACCGGACAATCTTGGACGGCATTGATGAGCTGAATCTCGCCCGACAGAACTTCGGTGGTGCCGATGTCTTGCCGCGCGTGGAACAGGCGATGAATTGTCGGCCGCCGCAGGTCGGCGTCGAGTAGCAGCACGCGCTTGCCCGATTGTGCCAGTGCGATCGCCAGGTTGGAGATGAAGGTCGATTTGCCGTCCCCCGGTTCGGGGCTGCTGACTTGGATCACTTTCTGTTTCGGGTTGAGCCCGACGAACAGCGCGGTGCGGACGTTGCGATACGCCTCCGCCTCGATGGAACCGGGGCGATGGAAGTAACACAGCGACGGTTGCAGCGGGACATCGGGATCGAATGCCGTGAGACCGGCGTCGAACTGCGGAACGCTGCCGAGCACTTGTGCTCCGTCGATCAGCTTGCGGACATCGGAGACCGATTTCACCGTCGTGTCGCGCCATTCGCGGAGGAAGATGATGCCTGCGAAGATCGCCAGTACGAATCCGGTCGCGGCTCCGACGATCTTGAGGTATCGCTTCACGCTCCACTCTTCGCGCGCTGGAGCCAAGATCGTCATCGAGTAGTCCTGGCTGTCGCGCGTCATGTCCAGATTACTGACGTTGCTGACGATCGCGTTCCACTGAGCCTTGAGCCGTTCCAGTTCATCGTTGAGGTATTGGTCGTCGACCAAGAACTTGGCGATATCTTTGACCGCTTTCGTTTCTGAGTTGTAGAGCGTCGTCAGCTCGGTATCGCGATGGTCGAGCTCTTCGAGTTGTTGCTTGAGAAACTGCATGTAGCCGGCGACGACGTCGATCTTTTCTCCTTTGCCGTTGCGGCCGGTCAGCTCGGTGAGCGACACGCCGCGAGCCGCATAAAACTCTTTGAGCTTGGCGATGCTGCGGCGCACGTTGAGGACATCGGGATGATCGTCGGAGTAATCGCGGAGCAGCTTCTGCTCTTCGATCAGCAGCGGCAGCAGTTGAGTGGCAGCCAGTTCCGCCGGGTTCGGTCCGCCGAGCAGCCCGTTGGGGCCGTTGGCGGCTTGACCGCCTCCGGCCGCTTGTGAGGTCGCGATCAGCAGCCGCACGACGCTTTCGAGTTCTTCGTGCGATTGGCCTTCGTCGATCGCGTTCTGCAACGCTTGCCGCTTGCCGTTGATCTCAACGCGGCGGAGCACGTTGGCGGTGCGGTCCCGTTCGATTCCGACGGCTCGCTCTTGATGCACGTTGGTGACATCGCCCGGCTGCCGCTTGTCTCCCGGAGCCGTTCGCCACAACAGCGGAGCCTCTTTGCGAAACTCCAGCAGTTCGGCCTGCTTTTGTTCGATCTTCTTGGCCAGTTCGTCATCCATCTTGGAGATTTGCCGGGACAACTCGCTGGTGGCGCTCTGCTGCGATTCGGCGATGTATTCGCTGTAGGCTTCGATGATGGCGTTGACGACGGCGCGCGCGTCCGTGCGTTGCTTGTTGCGGTACTTGATCTCGAAGACGTTCAGCGTCGAGTTGTCCTGGCCGGCGGTCCGTTTGACATCCAGGCCGTCCAGGATGTCTTCGACGGGATCGTCTGACCGCTGCAAGGTCGGTAGCTCGTTGAGTCGTCCGAGTGCGATCGCTTTGTCGATGATCTTGGGACTCTTGATGATTGCGACGTGTTCGCCGCGTCCCTCGCTGAGCAGCGTTTGATTCAATGTCTCACGAGTTGGGACTTGAGCCTTCCGCGACACAAGAATCTGCGCGACCGCGTTGTACTCCGGCCCCAGCCGGTTGAACGCGACTTGGCCGAGCGCGAGTCCGCCGAGCAGCCCCATCAGCAGGAACCACTTGTATTGGTTGGCGATCTGCACGAAGTCAAACTCGCGCGGCGGAGCCTCGTCCGACGCGGGGGTGATCTTGTTCATGAACTCGAATGGCTGGTCGCTGTTGCGTCGTCCGGTTTTCTTCCGAGCCGGTGTGTCGGGCGCTTCGGGCGGCGCAGAGGGGTCCAGGAACTCAAACGGATGGTCGGTGTTGACGGGCTTCATGATTTCAAATCTCAGATTTCAAATTCGCCTAGGGGTCGGGTGTTCGGTTTTTCGGAATTGGCGGGAGTTAAGCGTCACTTGCAATCGAAACCTAATTCCCGCCAATTTCGAAAAACCGAACACCCGACCCCGGACGTTAGACCGACGCGTACACCTTGGCGTAGTAGTCGATGGTTCGTTGCAGCCCGTCGGTCAATGTGATCTGCGGGCGATAGCCGAGTTCTCGTTCGGTGGCGGAGATGTCCGCCCAAGAATCTTGGATGTCGCCGACTCGCGGTGGTGCGAAGATCGGATCGAAGGGGACGTTGAGCCGCTCGCAGATCATGCGCAGCAGGTCGATCACGCTCAGCGATTGGCCGCAGGCGACGTTGAAGACTTTGCCGCTGACGTTGCTCGCCGTCGCGGCCAGCAAGTTGGCGTGGACCGCGTTGCCGACGTAAACGAAGTCGCGCGATTGCGAGCCGTCGCCGAAGATCGTCGGACGTCGGCCTTGCAGCAGCGCGGAGACAAACAGCGGGATCACCGCCGAGTACGGACTGGCTGGGTCTTGTCGCTCGCCAAAGATGTTGAAGTATCGCAGCCGCACTGTTTCCAGCGGATAGACCGCGGCGAACGATTCGCAATACAGCTCACCGGCCAGCTTCGCGGCGGCATAGGGCGAGAGCACCTGCGGCAACTGTGTTTCGCGCTTTGGCATCACGGGGTCGTTGCCATACGCGCTGCTTGATCCGGCATAGACGACACGTCGCACGCCGGCTTGTCGGGCGGCGTCGAGCACGGTGATGGTTCCGGTCACACATGCCGTGTGAACGGCGATCGGGTCTTTGACGCTCAGCGGCACAGACGCCAGTGCCGCTTGATGGAAGACGACTTCGACTCCCTCGGCCGCGCGTCGCACCGCGATCGGATGCGAGACATCGCCGTGCCAGAACTCGTAGCCGTCTTTCAGATGAGCCAGATTCTCGCGTGAGCCGGTGCAGAGATTGTCGAGCACTCGGACGTGATGCCCTTCCTCGACCAATCGAGTTGTGATGTGTGACCCGATGAACCCTGCGCCGCCGGTCACCAAATATGTTGTCACGAAACAGACTCCCCGACTCGTAGGTCAGGCTTTCTAGCCTGACCCGAATGCTCCGGTCAGCGTTGTTGGTCCGACGGGTCAGCCTGGAAAGGCTGACCTACAAAAACACGTCGGAAAACTTTAGCACCTGAATCGACCAAGACGGCGACCGGTGGTGCAAGATGCGGTTGCGCGCTGCCCCGCACAATCGGCAGATCTTGTTTGATCCAACAGGTCGTCGCGACCGAATGACTCTGCCGAGCGGGGCGGCGTCAGCCCCCCGGTGCATTCGCCGTCGTACCGGGGGGCTGACTCTGCCCCGCTCGCCTGTTTCATTGGCGACCGCGCTGCTGGCTGATCCGTAGGAAGCCACGTACTGGTTGTGCCGGTTGATTAACGATTGCCGGCGCAATGACTCGATCACCAATCCGACATATCCGCCAGACCGTCGCCAGTGAATCTTTCTCTCGAAACTGTCCGAATCGAGTCAACAGAAGCGAGCGTTCCGCTCTTTTCCCCTAAGGCTCCGAAAGGTTTCGAGATCATGCCTCGAGTTCAATTGCGATTCCGTTGGTTCTCCGCGTCCGCGCTGTCGGCCGTGATGTGGTTCGCACCACAAGCTGGGCGTACCGAGGATGCTCCAGTGGTTTCCGTTCCTGCGGCGGAATCCGCTGCTGCGGACGCCTCCGAGTTCAAGCTTGCTCCCGCCGAAGAAGCTCCGTTGACGGTGGCGTTTCGCGAGCATCTCGCGGCACCGGAGTCCGGACCGTGTGGTCGGCCCGATTGCCCGATCTGCAATCCCAAGCCGGCCGCGAAACCACCGGCACCAATCCTGCCTTGGAAGGGGCTCTATTTCGACAACGACTTCTCGTACAAGACCAAGCCCAACGCTCCGCACTTCCTTGGTGAAGAGCTGAAGAACATTCCGCTGTTCGACTGCGACTGCGAACCGAGTGGGATCACGCTGTCCGCCGGCGGCGAGATTCGGCACCGCTATATGAACGAAGACAATCGCCTGCGGCCGGGGGGGCCGGGACGTACCGACTACGACTTGTATCGTTGGCGTCAGTATGTGGACCTCAAGTACCGCGATGAGTTCCGTGTCTACGTTGAGGGAATTGACGCTTCGATCTTCGGAGCCGAACTGCCGATCACCGGCATCGATAAGAACCGCTGGGACATCCAAAACGCGTTCTTCGATCTGAAGGTCGGGGAACGAGATGGCAAGCCGGTGTATTTCCGCGCGGGCCGCCAAGAATTGCTCTACGGTGCGCCGAGCGCCGTCAGCCCCGGTCAGCAAGTGATCTCGCCGTTGGATTGGGCGAACACACGCCGGAATTTCGAGGGCTTCAAGATGTTCAGCAAAGGGGAGACGTGGGATCTCGATCTGTTTGCCGTGCAACCGGTCAACACGGCCAACCCAACCGGACCGAAAGGTGGTCGTCCAGCGGCTGGACCGACTGCGGCGGTCAACACATGGGACCATCAATTCGATCACGCCGATGGCTCGCGTTGGTTCAGCGGAGCCTACATGGTCTACAAAGGAATCAAGGACAACACGATCGAACCGTATTACGTCTGGCTGCAAACCGATCCCAGCAAGCACGACATCACTTGGGCCGACGGGAATCGGCATACGCTCGGCCTGCGTTGGACTTCGACGAAGCCGATCAAAGATGAATGCGATCAACCGTGGATCGTCTTCGCCTCGGACATTGAAGGGGCGTATCAATTCGGCCGAGATAACGACGAACGGGTGCAGGCCGGTTTCTTCACCAGCAAACTCGGATCGACGTTCTCGCAGTTGCCGTGGACCCCGCAATTGAGCGTCCTCTACTACTACGGCTCCGGCGACAAGAAGAAGGGTGATGGCACGAACTCGACCTACGACGTCCTGATTCCATTGAATCATGCGTATTGGGGCATCATCGATAGTCTCGCCGGCCAGAACCTCAACGACTACGCTCTGCAAGCCACCGTGAAGCCGCACGCGAAGTTGACCGGGTTGGCGGCGCTCCACTGGTTCAATCAGGTGTCTGGCGGTGACAATGTCTACAACGTCGCGGGCTCTCCGGTGGGCGGTTTGAATACGGGTCGAAACCTTGGCCAGGAACTCGATCTGGTCACGACCTATACCCACAACCCGAACTTCGATGTGCAATTCGGGTATAGCTGGTTCTGGTATGGTTCGCATTTCAAGGGCGCGAATGCGACGCTGACTCCCGGCGGCCCACTGCTCGAAGACGCGACTCAGCTCTACATCCAGACGTCGTTGCGATACTGATCGACTTTGGGATGTCCACCCCGCGCGGCCACGAATGAAACAGGCGAGCGGGGCGGTGTCAGCCCCCCGGTGCATTCACCGCACAACCGGGGGGCTGACGCCGCCCCGCTCGCCTGATTGACTTGTTGGATCGCAGTCTGAAGGAAACCTGAATTCTTCTCCTTTTGTGTTTCACAGATTGCGAACCACCGCCCTATCATCCGCCGCCATGTCGCTCGCCAGAACCTATCCACTGCTCCGCATCAGCCGTTTTGCGGTTGTGGCTGCGCTGTTTGGTTTGTGGTTGGTCAGCGAACAAACTTGCCAGGCGAGCTGCGGCGATTATTTGGCTCATCACGGCACGCAGACGCAGTCGACCGATTCGTCGAACGCGCCGCACGGGATGCCCGCCACGCCGTGCCGAGGAGCCAATTGCTCCCGCCGTTCCGAGACCCCGCCACTCCCGACTCGACCGACAGTCGAGACAACTTCGGTGGAGTGGCTTTGCGTGATCGAACAGATTCGCGGCCATGACGACGATTCCCGTCGCTGGTCGCTGGAGTCTGCCCCGCTCATGGCTCGGCATCTGAGCCAACTGCTGGATCGCCCTCCGCGAGGGTAAAAGCGATCCGTCTGGGGTCACGCGCTGATGCTGGGTTTGTCCCTGCGCATTCTCGTCCAAGCGGCGAGATCGTGTTGCGTCTTGTTGCCTGATTCGTGTTTCAGACGGATTCAAGTTCAGCCCCAAAGGGGCGTGACTCGATAGCCCAGGGCAACGCCCTGGGTGAATCAGTCGAACGAAAATCATTAGCCCTGAAGGGGCGTCACTTCCACGGATGTCATGCGAGTCTCGCCCCGTTGGGCAACGCCGTTAAGGATTCTTGTAGCCGAATTCGTGAGAATTCGGTCGTTCGTGCCACACCTCCGAAATCTCACGATTTCGGCTACGCATCATTCGCCGCGTTTTTCGGAATTCAAAATACTTAACGGCGTTGCCCGTTGGGGCTGAACACCGTTTGGTGTGGACTCACCCAGGGCGTTGCCCTGGGCTTTCGGGTCAGTCCCCGTTGGGGCCAAGACCGGAAGGCTGATGACACCCGATTCGTTCCATCTCCGTGCCGACATGTCGCCGGAGTTTCGTTTCAGTGATTTATTTCTCTGATCTTCATTTTTGGGAGAACTCTGATGTCTCAATCTCTTCGTTCCACATCGGTTCGTCGTGGTTTCACACTGATTGAACTCTTGGTCGTCATCGCCATCATCGCCGTCCTGATCGCGCTGCTGTTGCCCGCCGTGCAGCAAGCTCGCGCGTCTGCTCAACGGGCGCAGTGCAAGAACAATCTCAAGCAACTGGGACTCGCACTGCACTCCTACGCCAGCGATGCCGGCTGTTTACCAATGGCCTCCGGCGGAAACGGCTTTTCGCCCCATGCGAGACTTCTCCCGTATCTCGATCAGGCTCCCTTGTTCAAAACACTGAATTTCAAAGTCAGCGTCTCAGCGACGACCATCCCCGCTGATCCCGGTAACGCCGCCGCGTGGGTCAAGACTCTGCCAGCATTCCGATGTCCCTCGGACAACGACACGAGCGTTGGCGATGCCAATCTGGTGGGGGGCCGGAACAACTACTGGTCCAATTACGGCACCGGTGTCGTGGTGAGTCTCCCCGGGACGGTGGTTGGGTCGACCAACTACGGCATGCCGATGCCGAACGGGCCCATGTACCAACTTAGCCGCATTAAGATGACTGATATTCTTGATGGCACGAGTACCACGATTTTGTTTTCTGAAAAATTGATCGGCGACGGCAGCGACGCGATCAGCACTCCGGACACGGACACTTACAAGCCCGGCACTTATCCCGCGAACGAGGCCGAAGCGTACTCGTTCTGCCAGGCGGCGAACGTGAACGACCTGACCCAGCAGGGGAAATCCTTCAACTGTGTTTCTTGGTTGGGGGCGGGGAATCAATCCACGTTTGTCAACACGTCCATACCGCCCAATAAGCGCGGGTGTATGTACCCGCCGAGCCGCATGGCGTCAGCGGTCAACAGCAGACACACGGGTGGCGTGCATGTCCTGATGTGCGACGGCTCGGTGAATTTCGCGTCGAACAGCATCGACGTGACGGTTTGGCGAGCCCTCGGCACGCGAGCTGGCAAGGAGCCTGGTGCCCGATTGTAAGGATGTGTGTCCGATCGTCGGCGCTCTTCGAGTGCCGACCGCTTTGCTCTCGAAAGGTGCGCACGACGGCGTGCGCATCCCGTTTTCTGTTTCGCGCTGGCACAAGGTTCCGCGCTTTCCCTTGAGGCCCTTTTGTGATTGAGGTTTTCCCGATGACGATTCGTTCGATGACAACGTGGCCGTGTCGGCTGCTGATGTTAGTTCTCCTGTGCGTGGTGTCGGTGGGCTGCGGTGGACCACGCGGTGGGCCCGTCAATCCCGCGACGGCCAAGGACGTCTTGAAGACGTTCCTCCAGGCCTGGAAGGACGGCAAGAAAGCCGAGGATCTCAAACCGGGCATCATTGGCGCTGACCGAGAATGGAACGCCGGAATGAAGCTCGTTTCTTTTGAGGTTCAGTCCGACGAAGCCAACCAAGGAACCCGGCTGAGACTGTCGGTGAACCTGACGCTGAAAGACGACAAAGGTGCCGAGTCCAAATCCACGGTGAACTACGCCGTGAGCACCGCTCCTGTGGTCACTGTGCTTCGCGATGACGATTAAGCGACATCCACTGTTTTTTCTCAGGAGATTTTCCATGCGATTTTCGACAACCGTTCTACTTGGCGTCGCGGTGTCATCTGCGGCGTTGTCCGTCGCGGCGGATTCGGTGAATGCGCCGCTCCCCGTGCCGCTGACTCGGCCAGTCATGAAGCAGGCGCTGGAGGACATGAAGGGACGCAAGGAGCGCATTCCTCTGCCGGAATTGACCGAGGCCGATAAAGAAAAACTCGGCGAGCGGTCCACGAGCTACGAGAGTCGGCTGCGCTATCACTACATGCCGTATTACGAAGGGCAAGGATCGGGAGGTTCCGGTCGCGGGACCGGAACCGGCGGAACTGGGTTCGGACGCAGCAGCGATCCCGATATGGGCCTGGACTATGCCTTCACGGTGGAGTTGTTCTGGCTCGTTTCACGGACCAACAACTGCCTGTATTGACTGGGTCATCAAGAATCGAAGCTCGCGGTCGCGGGCTTGAGCGAAGATCAGATCGCGTCTTTGGATGGTGATTGGGCGGAACACACACCGGCACAGCGAGCGGCTTATGCGTTTACTCGCAAGCTGACCTACGAACCGCATCGGCTTGGCGACGCGGACATCGTCGAACTCCGCAAGCATTACTCCGACAAGCAAATTCTGGGGATTATCTTGTCCGTCGCTGGCTACAACTCGACGAACCGCTGGAAAGAGGGAGCGGGTATTCCTCAGTCCTCCAGCGGCGGCAACTTCGGCACCCGACGACCTGAAGTTGCAATCACAGGGGCCGAGAAAGCCGCAGAGAAACCGGTCGAAAAAACTGAGCGTCCGGTCGAAAGGCCTCACAATTACCTGACGCCCACATCGCCGAAATTCCAAAACGTGATCACCAAGGTCGTGCCGTTGATGATCGACGAGAAAACCGGAAAGCCCTCCACGCAGACGGTCTTCCGCCGTGCTCCGCTGGAATCGCGAGCGGATACGGAGAAAGCGTTGGCCACCGCGCGGCAGCGGACACCACATCTGCCGTTGGTGAACGAAGCCGCGGCGCGAGAACTCGCGCCCGAAGGTCTTGCCGACGGAGCATTGCCGCAGTGGGTGCGGTTGCTGGCCACGTTTCCGACGAGCGGCAAGGGCCGCATCGCCAGCATTCATTCCGCCGAAACTCGTGGCGACCTCAAGCCGCTGTTGAAAGCTCAAGTCAGTTGGATCGTCGCTCGCCAAGACCGAGCGTGGTACGCGCTCGGACAAGCTCAGCGGCGTCTTCGCGAGTTGGGTTGGTCGGACGACCAAATCTTCAAGCTCGATGGCGACTGGTCGGAGTTCACTCCGGCCGAGCGTGCTCAGTTCCGTTTGGCTCGGCAGTTGGCCGCGTCGCCGATCATGTTGACCGACACTGAAACGACCGACGCCGTGAAGCTGGTGGGGCCGCGCGATGCCGTGCAACTCATCAGCTACACGACGAACCGAGCATCCTTCAACCGCATTACGGAGGCTGCCGGGTTGCGGGTGGAGAAGTAGTGCATCACTTTGTTTTCGGACTGGTTGGACTTTTTAGGCATTCACGGATTCCAAGTGCGAGTTCGCCACCGTCGGGCCTGTCCCGGCGGAGCAATGACTGACCGGCTACATGAGCCGCTTGTGGTACGTTCTGCCCCCGTGGGGCTTGTCCCCACGGAGCAAATGATTGTCGAGCTCGAAGTCGTTGCTCCCGTGGGGGCAAGCCCCACGGAGAGCGAGCGATCTGCAGAAAATATCTTCGGTAGCTCTCCAGTCATGGCCCCGACGGGACAGGCCCGACGGTGGCCGCAACTGGAATTCGTTAGAGTCAGGAACTTTTAGGGTCGCTCGCCATGAAGACGTTCTTTCGACAGATGCTGGTGGTAGCGATGCTGCTCGGTGGCAGCCTGGCCGTTGTTGGTTGTGAGGTTCAGGCAGACAAGCCGGTTCCGCTTGGCGGCGCAGCCGGCCCCACGACCACGGCACAGAAAGTTTCCGCTCAAGACAACTTGCCGTCAGTGACAAGCGAGCTGTATGGCAAGAACGAAAAAGGCGATGACATCGTTCGATACAACTTGCGGAACAGCCACGGTATGAAAGTCAGCGTGCTCAACTTGGGCGCGATCATCACGTCGGTCGACGTGCCTGATCGCGACGGCAAGTTCGCCAACGTGACTTTGAACTTCCCCGATGCGGCGGCGTATCTCGTCAATGCTCCGTACTTTGGTGGAGCCTGTGGGCGGTATGCGAATCGCATCGCGAAGGGCAAGTTCACACTCGACGGCACCGAGTACGAACTGGCTGTCAACAACGGGCCGAATCATCTGCACGGCGGCAAGACCGGCCTGATGAAACGAATCTGGAAGTCCGAGGGGTTTCAAAACGACGAGGCCGTTGGCGTGAACCTCTGGTACATCAGCCCCGATGGCGAAGAAGGTTATTCCGGCAAGGTCCGGTTCGGCCTCGCGTATTCGCTGAACGATAAGAATGAGCTGCGCATCGAGTACCACGCCGAAACCGACAAGCCGACCGTGCTGAATGTGACGAATCATGCTTACTGGAATCTGGCCGGAGCGCCCGACGGCTCGATCCTCGATCACGAACTGACGCTGTCTTGCTCCAAGTATTTGCCGGTGGATGAAACGTCGATCCCAACGGGCGAACTGGCGGATGTTGCGGGCACGCCGATGGACTTCCTCAAGCCGGAGAAGATCGGCGCGCGGATTGATCAGACCGTTAATGGAGGCGGGGGCTACGATCACTGTTACGTTGTGGACGGCAAGGTTGGCAAACTGCGGTCGGCGGCGAAGATCGTCGAACCGAAGTCAGGCCGCGTGATGGAAATCTCCACGACCGAGCCGGGCATTCAGTTTTATACGGGCAACTTTCTGGAGGGGACTCCCGCCACGGGTAACGCCGCCAAGCACGGCGCGTTCTGTCTGGAGACGCAGCACTTTCCGGACTCACCGAACCGCCCCGAGTTCCCCACAACGAGACTCAATCCCGGTGAGTCCTATACTCAGACGACGGTCCACAAGTTTTCGGTGGCCAAGTAGCCGGGATGGGAGATGATTCGCAAGGATGATCGCGTGAGCCTCAACAGTGCATCGCACCGGGAGTGATCCGATGAAAATGAGTCCGTGGCTTCGAGTCTTCGCCTGTGGCGCGACTGTTGGTGTCGGCAGCCTGCTGGGCACCCCATTGTGGGGGGCGGACGATGATCCTCCGCTGGCGAACGGCAACGCCTTGTCGGCCAAGGACGATTCAGAGCCGGCTGTGAAAACGAAGCGGAAGAAGAAGTCGAAGAGGTCCGACGAAACACCGCAGGCCGACGCTTCGGAATCGGCGAGCCCGGAACCTCAAAGCTCAAGTCCCAAGCCCGAAGCTCCCCCGTCGGAGTTTGCTTTGACCAAAGAGTTGCTCGGCAACCTCAGCGCCGAGCACATGAAGTCGCTCGGTGAGATGCTCGACAAAGATTGGAAAGAGCGGCCTGAGTGGGGCGAGATGGCGGTCGCGATCCTGAAAGACGACTTCATGCGCCCCGGTTCCGGCTGGTGGAAGCCAAGTGTGAAACGCTACGACTGGAATTGGCTCAGCGAACGCTTCGACGCGAACAAAGACGGCCAGGTCGATCGCGACGAGCTGCCCAGCGATGTGGCCAAGGCCGAGCAACTGTTCGAGCGGCTGGATCGGGACGGCGACGGCAAACTCATGCCAGCGGATTTCGACTTCACCGACCAGAACCCGGCGAACATGGCCATGAATATGGCCGCGATGAAAGACAGGATGTCGAACCAACTCTTCAGCCGGCTCGACAAGGACTCGAATGGTCGCGTCACGATGCAGGAGTTGGCCGAGTTCTTCCGCTACGGCGACAAGGAGGAACTCGAATTCCTCACCCCGGAAGACCTGCGGTTCGCGATGGAACCTCCGCCGTCCAAGAAACCTGTTAGCGAACCGGACAACAATCCTGCGTCAGCCGGCCCGTCCACTCCAGCAGCCGCCTTCAAAATGTTTCTGCGCGGCGATATGGGGTGGTTGACGGCCGGTCCAAAATTGGGCGATGCCGCCCCGGATTTCACGCTGCCGAAACACGATGGCACTGCCCAGGTCACGCTCTCCGATTCGTTCGGGAAGCGGCCGGTGGTGCTCGTGTTCGGCAGCTTTACCTGAGGCCCCTATCGATCCCAGTCTGGGGTCATCGACAAGCTGTTCGCTCGGTTCAAAGACCGAGCCGACTTCTATTCCGTTTACATTCGCGAAGCACATCCCTCGGACGGCTGGAGCATGGCCTCCAACAAACGAGTCAACATCGACGTCGCGCAGCCGAAGACCGCCGCCGAACGGACTCGCGTGGCCGTCCAATGCTGTGACTCGCTCAAGATGGCGCTGCCTCTGCTGGTCGATGGTATCGACGACGCGGTCGGCCGCGACTACAGCGGCTTCCCGGATCGGCTGTACTTAATCGACCGCGAAGGCCGCGTGGCCTACAAAGGTGGCCGAGGTCCGTTTGGCTACAAGCCGCGCGAGCTGGAACAGACGCTAATCATGCTACTGCTGGACGAAGCCCAACCGACAAAATCCACGACCAGCGAAGCGAGTGCGAATCCACCAAGTGGCAAGTAGGCTGACCTCGGAATCAATTCGTATCCGATTCTTTTGAAACCCCAATCTAGGAGCAACGAACATGGCCGACCCCGTCATCAGCAATCAGCAATCAATCCTGAGCAATCAAGCGCAGATCCTCGCCAACCAAGCGAAGATCGAGGAGAACCAGGCGAAGCTCGACAAAGTGGTTGGCAACCAGGCGGCGATCTTGGCGAATCAGAAAAAGATTCAGGCCAATCAGGCCAAGCTCGACAAAGTGCTCAGCAATCAAGCCGCGATCCTCAAGAATCAGAAACGCATTGAGGCCAACCAAGACAAGATCCTGGCCAACCAGAAAAAGATCCTGAGCAAGTAGGGAGGCGGCACTGCACCAAAGTAGGTTGGGACTCCGTCCCGACCCAAATCGATCGGTCGGGACGGAGTCCCAACCTACAGCCTATTCCGGACAAAGTCTCCATGTCTTTACAGCGCAGAGTTCTGCTGGCAGCGATCGGCTGGTTGACGACGGTGACTTTGTTGCACCTGTGGCTCAACACCTCCGCATTCGAGACGAGAACCGTCGCCACGGCGCAGACCGGACCGCAATTTCGAGTCGGTTTCCTGCCGGTCACCTGACACCTGACTTGTCCCGTGACCCATTTCATCAACAAGAGCATGACTGGGTCCGGGACTTTTGAACCGGTGCGGTTCAACGGCTGGCCGGAATTGAAAGAGGCGTTCCTGTCGCAGCACCTGCAAGCGAGCTTCATTCTGGCTCCGATGGCAATGGCTCTGCGCGAGCAAGGTGTGCCGATCAAAATCGTTTATCTCGGACATCGCGACGGCACGACGATGATGGTCCACAAGGACTCGGAGATTTTCCGCATCGAGGATCTGCGCGGCAAAAAAGTCGCCGTGCCCAATCGCTTCTCCAATCAGCGGCTCATCATCTTTCGGGCGTTCAAAGAGCGTGGCCTCAACATGGACGACGTGACGCTGTTGGAGATGCCCCCTCCGGACATGCCGGCCGCGCTGCATGTTCGCGCGGTCGATGCGATCATCTCCGGCGAGCCATTCATGGCGCAGTCCGAAATGGATGGCTACGGTCGCGTGCTCTTTTTGACCAAGGACGTCTGGCCGGAATTCATCTCGTGTGTGCTGGCGGTTCATGAAGACGTGATCCGCGACCATCGCGCCGAGGTGCAGCAACTGGTGGATGGCATCGCGCGGAGCGGCAAGTGGCTCGACACGACGATGGACCACCGCATGCAGGCGGCGAAGTTCACCGGGCAGAACTATTACAACCAGGATCCCAAGTTGTTGCAGTTTGTGCTCAGCAAGCCGCCGGATCGCGTGAAGTACACCAACCTCTCGGTGCGGCGCAAGGATTTTGAAGAGATCGAACTCGTTGGCCGCGAGTCGGGCACACTGCAAGGCACGGCTCACTTCGAAGACTACGCCGATCCCTCGTTTGTCACGGATGAGTTCGCGATCCAACCTTATCTCTGGGAGGCCACGCCATGACATCCGCAGAATCCGGTCACAACCGAAATGCACCAGGCGAGCGGGGCGGCGTCAGCCCCCCGGTTGACGATCGAGACA
>CAMDPX010000131.1 GCA_945905295.1 Planctomyces sp. SH-PL62
CCCGAAACCCCCGCGTTACCGTGCTTGACCATGCCAGAATGACCTCCGTGAGGAAATCTGACAGCTACGCGCAAACCCCATGCCGTGGTCCGGACAATTCCAACGCAAAATCAAAGTCAGCACCATTGGGCGTCAGCCCCCCGGTGATCACGAGGGCCACTGAACACCGGGGGGCTGACGCCGCCCCGCTCGCCTATGAGTTGTCGCGATGATTCTCAACGTGCGGGTTACGAAGAGTCATTTCATTCGTCGCGGAGTGACGACTTCTCGCATCGCGCGAGCCATCTACGGGAAGCTCACCAGAATCGCCGTTGAATTCTCGAAATCCACGACACACCGCTCGATCTATAGGTGAGACTCCCCGGTGGACTTGAGGCCTGTCATAAGGAAGCACGCGATGAATTGGATACTCCGATTAGTGGTGGTGGCGAGCGCTGTAACGGCACCGATGGAAGCGTTGACCGCTCATGCGGCAGATTCGCTGCAAGCGGCAGTACCGCCCGCTCCGGCAGCGAGCAACTCCGAGGGGCTTGGTCATCAACTGATCGGAGTCGCCGGTTGCAATGCCGTGAGCTGTCACGGCGGACGCTCGCTGGTTGGCGGCGAAGCGGGAGCCTGGCAGCAACGCGACACGATGCACCGACGTGCTTACGAGATCCTCTTCAATGACGTCTCGGTCGCGATGGCCAAGAAGCTCGATCTGAAGAACGACGCGGGAGTGAGCATTGGTGCTCACCAACATGCTCGCTGCCTGGCGTGTCACTCGTCTTCCAGAGATCAGAAACCAAATCATGGCGATCGGTTCGCCCTCGAATACGGCGTCGGCTGTGAAAGCTGCCACGGAGCAGCGGGAGATTGGATCGCGAAGCACACCACTCGCACTTGGAAATCTCTCTCAACAACACAGAAGTCGGAGTTGGGCTTTCGCAATCTGGGTTCTCTGACCACTCGTGCGGAAACGTGCGTCGCCTGCCATATCGGCTCACCGGCCGCGACGGTCGATCACGATCTCATCGCGGCGGGACATCCGAGGTTGGCGTTTGAGATGTCGTCATTCCACTCGATGCTGCCAAGGCACTGGGATGCCACGCTCGAAACTCAGCAAGATCCGGGACAGGAGATTCGACTCTGGGCCATTGGCCAAGCCGCCTCGGCCAAAGCGATGTCCGATATCGCCGCCGCACGAGCCAAGAAGGCCGTTCACGAAAAGGCGTCTCACATTCTGCCGGACTTCGCCGAGTTCGATTGCAATGCCTGCCACCACGATCTCACGGAACCGACACTCGGACGTCCGACGCTTCGCCAACCGCTGGGAACTCCGCGCTGGGGATCGTGGTCGGTTCCCTCCGCGAAATTCCTGGCTCAAGGAACAGCGTCTGAAAAATCTCTGGAATCGTTGCTCGCGGTGATGGGGCAGTCACGATTGCGTTCTGCCCCAGCGAATGAAGTCGACGCGGCCGCTCAACGAGCCAGCGATGACCTGGCAAGTTGGTTGCGCTCGCTGGAGTCCTCTCGCTACGACGCCGCACAAGCAATGCAGTTGTTGCATCGCGTGATCGACGCGAAGTCGGATGCCGAGTGGCAACCCAACTGGGACGGCCAGATGCAGCGGTATCTCGCCATCGCCGCAGCCAGCCAATCGCTACAACGACTCACGGGAAAGACGCCGTTCCCGCCGTCGAGCGATTCGCAAGCACTGATTCCCTTGCGGACGCGACTGAAATACCGACCGAACTACGCGACCCCGCCCGGCTATGATCCCTCAGAGGTCGACCAGCTTCTCGCGGAATTGCGCAAGAGCCTCGTTCACTAACTCGACTCCTCGGCCAGACGCATTCAACACGATGCCGCTCCGCTGCCAAAGTCGAAACGATTGGCGAGCGGGGCGGCGTCAGCATCCCGCTACTGCTCACCGCGCCACCAGGGGGCTGACGCCGCCCCGCTCGCCTGTTTCATTTGGATCGCCTGAGAATCACTTCGCTCGGTCCAGCGCGGCAAACGGGAATTCGGCTGACGGAACATGCTGATCTCGCATCAGCCGTTCGAGCTTGGCGACAACGTCGAGATGTTCCGCCGCGACATCTTTGGATTCGGCGAGATCATCCTTCAGGTTGTAAAGCTCGGTCTTGAGCACGAGCTTCTCCGAATCGGCAACACTGGCCTTCCCCTTCGGCTTGAGATTCTGCCGAACGGCTTTCCAATCGCCGACACGCACGCTCTGCTGGCCGCTGTAGTCCGGGAACTCGCGGTACAAGAACGGACGCTCTGCTTGAGCTTCACCGCGCAGTGTCGGCAACAGACTGAGACCGTCGATCTCTTTCGGGGTCGAGTCCTTCGCGTCGGCGACATCCAACAGCGTCGGCAACCAATCTTCAAAGCCGCTGACTCGGTCACGCGAGCTGCCCGCAGGGATCTTCCCTTTCCAACGCGCGATCGTCGGGACACGGAAGCCTCCCTCGTACAGCGAGCCTTTCTTGCCGCGCAACGGACCGGCGGAGCTGAAGAAGTCGGCATCCGTCCCGCCGATCCCGTCATAGGCCGGACCGTTGTCCGAACTGAATACGAACAGCGTGTTCTCTTCGAGGCCGAGTTCTCGCACGAGCGACACAATCCGTCCCACGTCGCGATCCAATCGAGTGATCATCGCGGCATAAGCCGCTCGTGGTTGCCGATGTGGCAAGTAACCTTTGCCTCCGACATACGGCGGGTCGTCGAATTTGCCGGCATACTCGGCCAGCGAATCTTCCGGCACTTGAATGGCCAGATGCGGGATCGTGCTGGGGACATACAAGAAGAACGGGCGGCTCTTGTTGTCGCGAACGAAGCGCAACGCTTGCTCCATGATGACGTCTTGAGCGAACTCCTTGCCGATGAACCCCGCGTAGCTGGCGGGATCATTCGGATTGGCTCCGGCCGCGAGCTTGTTTTGATGCGCATCGAAGTCCGGGTTGTTGAGCCGCACTTGTTTGTCATCGTCCCACAGATGCGTTGGATAATGGTTGTGAGCGACTCCTTGGCAATTGAATCCGAAGAAGCGGTTCATCCCTTGCTTGAGCGGCTCGCCAGCGGACCCCGGCCCGCCCAGCCCCCACTTGCCGAACCCACCGCAAACGTAGCCCTGCTTGCCAAGCAGTTTCGGCAGCGTGACGGTGTCGGCCGGAATCGGATACTGCCCCTCCGGCGGCGTGCTGCGATTGTTCCGAATGAAGGCGTGCCCCGGATGCTTGCCGGTCATCAACACGCACCGCGACGGAGCACACACCGCGTTGCCTGAGTAATGCTGCGTCAGCCGCATTCCCTCGGCGGCCAGTTTGTCGAGGTTCGGCGTCTTGATCTTCGTCTGCCCAAAGCAGCCGAGTTCTCCGTAGCCGAGATCGTCCGCCAGAATGAAGACGATGTTGGGGCGGACCGCGTCCGCAGCGGAGACGGAAGAGACAAATCCCCAAACCAGAAACAGCGAGGCCATCCAGCGGAAACAGTTCACGATCAATCTCCTGATCAAATTCCGATTGGATTACTCAGCATCCCGTTTAATCAGATCCGGTCCTGATCCGAGAACCTTTTCGTAAGTCCCCGTCTTGGATTTTTGGTACTTGGTGAAACCCAGTTTCTCCAGGTTCTTGTTGCTGGTGTCTCCGGTGATTTTCCCACCGCGATAGGACTTCTTGACGCTCGGCGACGACATGATGCGGAGGACTTTTTGATTGGTCTCCGGATGCTTCTTCAGCGGTGGATCGCTGATGCGTTGCAACACTTCAAAGGTCTCTCCCTCCGAGCCGTCATCATTCAGAATCACATATTCGTACAAAGGCATGGTGACCTCCTCGTTCCAATTCCAGCGACCAGTTCTCGGATCAGCATCGAACGGGCAAGTTTTATCCGCTCCAGCAGGATTGTTACGCGACACGCGGAAAAGTCGCTGCTGAACTCGACACGTCTCTATGATTTCCTCAGAATCCGCCCGCTTTCAAGCCTGCGGATTCGTCTGCGGGATAAGCTTCGATCCTTCTCAACGATCAATGATTCTGGAGCCTGTTCCATGTCCGATACTCATAGCCACGAGTCGACCGAGACCTCCGCTGAACTCTTCGACAAGGCGGAACTTGCCGAGTTCGTCGCCGCCGACCAGTCGGCCGGGCGAACCATCTGCAAAATGCTCTCGGCTCTGTTTATCTACACGCTGATCGCGATGTCGATCGCCTCGGGCTGGACCTACTACGCGATCTTGTCTTCGTAGTTCGATTGATCAACGGCAGGGTTTTCACACCGTAGCCGCGTTCGCCAGAACGCGGGCAGCCCGCACTCTGGCGAGTGCGGCTACCGGGAGTTCACGGCGGTCTGTGGCGGCTTGCGCACGATCAACCGCACCGGGCGCGACGCTTGATTCCCCTCTTGCTGAGAGATGCCGTAGATCAAGCGTGTCGACTCCGGCACCCAGCTTGAAGCTGTGAGGAAGATTTGGCGTTCGGATTCTCCTTGCCGAATCATCACGCCGCTGAGCCCGATGTTGTCCACGATCACGCCATGCGGCAGGTTGTCGACGTCGAAGCGTAGCTCGTTATTGAATTTGTCTGCTCGTTCGATTCGCAGCATCGCCGTGATGGTCGTCCCCGGAGTGATAACCAGTTCCGGAATTCCATCGGGAGCGACTGCCGAGTCGGCCGGCGACGCAGCTTTGAGTGGCTGTTGATCAGGGTTGAGGAAGACCACGAACTTCGTCTTGTCCCCCAGCTTGATCTCGCCGAGCGTGCCGGCCTCTTTCGTGACTGCTTGGCCGTGAATATTCGCAGTGGCGGTGATCTTCACGTTCGCCCAAGCCTCCTTCGGCGGAGCTTTCTCTTTCGTATCCAGCGACGTGGTCAAGACGGCGCGGGCTTGAGTGTGGCCGGCTTGGACAACGGACGGAGTCGAGATCGAAAAGCCTTCCGGCAGTCCCGTGACATCGAAGCGGACATCGCCGTCAAAGCCGTCGGTGCGGTCGATCTGGAACGTGACTCGCGTGCCGCTGCTGGCGGAGACCGTCGCGTCTTTGCCTCCGGTCAGAGACGGAGTGAAACCGGGCTTCGGCGCGCGGATCGTCAGCGAGTAGTCGTGCTTGTCCCCGCCGAAGCCGCGTGTGTCGATGACTTTGACGAGGTATGTCCCGTCGGCCGGAACTGTGAATCGCAGGCGGCTGTCGTTGCCAAATTTCCGTTCGCCGTCATCGTCGTTTTCATAATTCAGAGGAAAGACCGGCAGGCCGTTGTCGATCAGCTTCGTGCCGACGGGATACGGTTCAACGATGTAACAAACTTCGTCGAGCGCATGGATCGTCGCACTGGTGTCAAAGTAGCCGACTCGCTTGCCGCCGTTGGCGTACATCTGCATGCCGGAGTCCGGGCCTTGCGGCATCCGGAATGTCTTGAGCACTTCGCCGCCGATGTAAAGAAACTGGTTGAGCTCCATTTCCTCCCAGTTTTTCAGGCGGATATCGGGGCCGTTTGAATCGATCGGGCGGAACTCGTTGTAGGTCTCACGCACCGCTTGCAGGACGAGTCGTTGCACAGGTTTTCCATCTGGGGTGAGCACTTCGATTTTCGTGTCGGCCAGTGAGCCTTTGCGAGCGGCGTTGGTTTCCAGCATCCAGACTTGCCCGGCTTTCGCCTCGAAGCGGAAGAAATCGCGATCTCCGGCCATCGCGAACTTTCCGTTGACGGTCACCGGCAGCGAGACCGCTTGAGCTTGAGCGAACGCATCATTCGGTTCGACTTCCTCGACGGTTTGCATCGCTGCCGAATCGCCGACAGGTGGAGGGATCGGATCACCCGTCAGCGGCGTCGAAGTGACCAGTCCCGCGCCGGCATTCGCGATCGGATACGACTGCAACGATCCGTCCAATCGGCCGACCAGCAGCGTTGAACTGTCCGGCGAGATTGCCAAAGCCTGTGGCCAATCGGGCTGAGTTTCCAAAACCTTGAGCTGCGTGAACGACGCCGTCTCCCACAACTTGATCCGACGATCCTCGGCCGATGAGACCAGCATCTTCCCATCTGGCGAGAAGACGAGCTTGAGAATTCCCCCTTCGTGAGCGTACCGCGCGAACGCGATCGGGTTCGTCCCCTCTTTGCCGCCAGCGGTGATGTCCCACACGCGAATCCGTTTGTCGGCACCACCGGCGACGATTCGCTTGCCGTCGAGACTGAACGCGACCGCGTACTGTTCTTTCTCCGGTTGATTGAGCGTATCAAGCCGCTCACCCGTCGCGACGTTCCACAATTTCACCGTTCGGTCGCCCGACACACTCGCCAGAATCTGCCCGTTCGGATGAAACGCGACGTCGTACACCGCATCGTTGTGGCCGTGCAGAGTCCGCACTTCCGCGCCGGTCTCAACGTTCCAGAGTTTCACCTTTTGGTCGTAGCTTCCCGTCGCCAACAGCTTGCCGTCGGGACTCAACTCCGCCGCATAGATTGCATCGCGATGTCCTTGAAGCGTGCGAATCGGAGAACCGTCTACGACTTTGAAGAATCGGACTTCGCCAAACACACCCGGCTCACCGGCCGCTACGAAGACGAAACTCAAATCATGAGCCACACCGATATCGTTGATGACGCCGCGCAGCCCGGTCAGTTCACGTACGAGCGTTTTCGAGTCCGGCACTCCACGAGCGACTTCTCCGGGAGTCGGAGGGATGCGGAGCAACTCGGCCCGGCCCTGCCGCGCGACCGCGATCGTCGCGACATCGCGCGACCACGCGAGCGATTGAATCGGCTGTCGCACCTGTCCCTTCGTCGCGATCTTCGGCGTGACGAGCAACGTCGGGTCAGGAGCTTTCCCGCTAGGCCCTTTCGCTCCGGCATCGACCCACGCTTTGAGGACCGCGATCTCGTCGGCCTTGGGGCCTTCATTCCCTTCCGGCGGCATCACCGGCTTAACCTTCTTCTCGACGCTGAGCACCAACCGGCTGAGGTCGCTCTTGCCGGGGACGATGACCGCTCCGCGTTTGCCACCTTTCAGCGCCGAGTCGAACGACTCCAGAATCAGCCCGCCTTCTTTTTCGTCGGCGTTGTGACAACCGTTGCAGTACTTCTTGAAGATCGGTGCGACCAGTGTGTTGAAGTCCGGCCCCACCGGCTTGGCGTCTTCCGCCGCCACTGACATGCCGGAAACAAGTCCCACAAAAACAACGATCAATAACAATGTCGAGCGCATCTGTGATTGGCTTTCGTGGAAGGCGAAGTTGGCGGGGCAACCATCCGAATCATTTACGACGCCACGGGGACCGGTTGGTGGTGCAAAACCATCAGCTTGTCGGCGGACACAGCCAGTTGAGCGTAAGTGCGTCCGTGGTTGTCCGAGAACTCGATCTCAAAGTGATTGGCATCGAGGCATTCGACCACCGTGCCGACCTGTCCGCGATTGAGATGGCGAGAGGGAATGTCTTCCGTCAGGGCAACCACATCGAGCAGTTGGATCGGGCGAGTCATGGCTGGTTCCTGGGTCACAAGACGTAGCAACTGGTCAAACGAGGAACGTCGTCGTTGGTAAGAATAATCCACGAGCTGCGCACTTCGGCGCTGCCGGTAGGTCCATCCAGCCAGAAATCTATCACGAAGCGTTGGCCGAAGTCATCCACTTCGGTGGGAACGGCGATCTGAGTACGGGCGGCTTGCAACAAAGCCTCTCGCAATTGGTCCGCGTGCTCAGCCGTGAACCCAGTCGCAGCCGCAAAAACCCGAGCCTTATTCCGGCCGCGCGGGTGTTCGGGGCTCAGGCAATAATTCGTGAGCTTCTCAATTTCAACGACCGCGTTGACGCCATTGGGAAGCATTCATGAATCCTCAGCCGACCTCAATGCCGGACCATGCCAATCCGGTGGTGCATGTAGGCCAGCAGAACGGCGTCGATGTGCTCGCTGGTGCGGATCGTGCGGTAGTCGATCGTTTGCTGAGCACAAAACCGGCGGAGTTCGTCCAAGTACGTGTGCATCGCTTCGAGATAGCCGTCGCGCAGCGAGCGCGGATCGCAGAGCACGTCGCCGAGTTCTTCCATTCCCTCGAACTTCGTCGTGCCGGTGAAGTTGAAGTCGAGTTCCTCATCGTCGAGCACATGAAACACGAGCACGTCGTGGCCGCGATGCCGCAGCAGCTTCAGTCCTTTGAACAGCCCCGGCCGTGGCACCAGCAAGTCAGAGATCAGCACAACCATGCCTCGGCGGCCTTGCACTTCGGCGACGTGGCGGAGCACATCGAAGATGTCTGTCTTCTGCTTCGGTTCCTCGGCTTCGAGGGCCAGCAGGATGTCATTGAGATGCGTCCGTTTGCTGAGCGGCGGGATCTGCGCGCGGATCCCCTCATCGAACGCAACCAGTCCGACCGAGTCCTGCTGTCTCAGCAGCAAGTGCGCGAGCGTCGCGGCGGTCGTGCAGGCGTAGTCGTACTTCGTGGCCAGTCCGTGTGGTGAGCGTGACGCTCCGCTGCCGAACTGCATCGACTCGCTGAGGTCCACGATCAGTGTCGTCCGCAGGTTTGTGTCTTCTTCGTAGAGCTTCACATAAACCTTGTCGGTTTTCGACCAGACCTTCCAGTCGATGCGCCGCACGTCGTCACCGGGGACGTACTCGCGATGCTGCACGAACTCGACCGACTGGCCGAAGTAAGGACTGCGATGTCCGCCCGACAGAAAACCTTCGACGATTTGCCGAGCTTGGATTTCCAAACGAGCGACTCGCGAGATGACTTCGGGACGCAGGTGCTTGTGAGTCGTCGTGGGCATCGAAGGCTGGTTTCAATTTTTTTCGCGTGGAGACGAGATGGGAAGCATTGCTAGAAAGGAGCGGAACGGTGGCAAAGGCCCGACACCAACGAAATCGAGGGGCATCAGTTGGAGCCACCGACATTTGGTGTGGCAACTTCCGCCGCGAACTCCGCAAGCACTCGCTCCGGAGACCAACGGACGATCTGACCGTTCTCGCATCCAACGGCGGGGAATCCGAGCTTGGCGTTGCGGACCAAAGCCTCGCGAATACCAATTTGAAAGGCGTGCTCCAGGTCGGCAGACAGTACTTCGTCGAATGGCACGGACGCGGGTTGAACTGTTTGGATCATGAGGGAGGCCCTTTGGAAAACCGCTCCCAAGTGGGGGCGTCGAGAATTTCTCGGACGTTGAGCCGGTGGCCTGTGGCGATAATGCGATGAGCACCAGCGAAAGAATTATCGAACACCAGCCAGCGATCCGCCAGTGGTTGATACAGCTCGAAGAAGTTTTGCCAACTTCGCACGTACCGCTGACGAATGGTCTGTTCCGGAATGTGATGGCCTCCCAAACGAACGCGCATCGCGACACGTTCAACGGCGAGGTCGGGGTTATTCAACCAGACGTATGCCAGCAAGACGGAATAGCCTTGAGTTTGAATCTGTCGCAACCAAGGGACGTAAGTTCGCGCGGCCAGCGTGGTTTCAAAGGCGAAATCTTCGCCCTCATCAGCCAGCGTCCGAAGTCGTCGAAGCATGATCGAACTGGCTTCGTAGGCGGCGGCTTCAGGAGCAAAGCCGCTCAAGCCCTGTGCGATAATGTCGGGATTCAAAAACGTGACAACATTGAGCCGATTAGCCAAGACCGACCGTGAGGCAGTCGTCTTTCCAGCACCATTTGGTCCTGCGAGAACGATCGCTTGTGGCATGGCAGCCTCAGACTTGAAAACGGAACGAGAAGTTCACGCAGCGAAGATTTTTTGGAAGCGGGGGTCGCGGGAGAGTTCGCCTTCTTTGGCCGGGGTCGATTCGATGAGCTTGTCGATGACGTGGTCGGGAGTGATCCCTTCGGATTCGGCGGCGAAGTTCAGGACGATGCGATGACGGAGGACCGGTTTGGCCATCGCGATGATGTCGTCGGTGCTGACGTGCGTGCGGCCGTTGAGCAACGCTCGGGTCTTGCCGCCGAGCAACAGGTACTGCACGGCGCGCGGGCCGGCTCCCCAGCTAAGCCATTCGTTGATGAAGGTGGGCGTGCCCTCTTGGCGGACTCGTGTTTGGCGGGCAATGGCGAGCGCGTATTCGACGACGTGATCGGTCACGGGGACTTGGCGGACGATCCGTTGCAGTTCGAGGATGTCGTCATCGTCGAGCACTGCTTCGACGGCGTCGTTGTGGATACCGGTCGTTTGCTTCGCGATCTGTTTCTCTTCGGCGAAGTTCGGATAGCCGACGTGGACCTTGAACATGAAGCGGTCTTGCTGAGCTTCCGGTAGCGCGTAGGTGCCTTCTTGCTCGATGGGGTTCTGCGTGGCGAGCACGAAGAACGGGTCGGCGAGGATGTGCCGCGTTTGGCCGACGGTGACTTGGCGTTCCTGCATCGCTTCCAGCAACGCGGCCTGCGTCTTCGGCGGCGTGCGGTTGATTTCGTCGGCCAGAATGACGTTGTGGAACAGCGGGCCGGTGATGAAGCGAAACTCGCGCTGGCCGGTGCTTTTGTTTTCCTGCAAGACTTCGGTGCCCGTGATGTCGGCGGGCATCAAGTCGGGCGTGAACTGGATGCGAGCGAACGACATCGACAAGCAGCGGGCCAGCGTGCTGATCATCAACGTCTTGGCGAGTCCCGGCACACCTTCCAGCAAGCAATGCCCGCGGCTGAAGAGCGCGATCAGCAATTGGTCGATGACCTCATTCTGACCGACGATGACTTGTGCCATTTGCTCGCGGATTTTTCGGTAGCCTTGGCTCAACTTCTGGATGGAATCCCCTGCTGCCGCCTCGATCGCCGCTCGGTCGTCGCTCATGTAGCCCCCAAACTCCGATTGCTGGTTCTGTCGCACTGAGTCCTCTCAGTCGCGGCAGACTCTAGCGGTCGTTCGGAAGGTGGGCAATCAATGGTCCGGCGTCGCTTGGATCGCAGAAGTCGGCACGCTGCCGCGTTGTGGAGGTGACTCCTATAATCCGCCGACTCGCCGGAAACATCTTGCCGGCCGACCTACTCTCAAGAGGTGTCCCGTGCTTGTGCAGATGGAACTTGCCCGCATCATGATCAGTGAAGTCAGCGACCAGCAGGTGATCTACCTCCGCCAGGTCGATGGCGAACGAATGCTGCCGATCCTGATTGGCCTGTTCGAGGCCACCAGCATCGACCGCCGAGTCAAAAAGGAATATCCGCAACGCCCGCTGACTCACGATTTGCTCAAGGCGACCGTCGAGGCGCTCGGTGGCGAAATCGAAAGCATCATCATCAACGACTTGCGCGAGCATACTTATTTCGCCAAGTTGATCATTCGCCAGGGAGGCAACCTGGTCGAAGTCGACAGCCGACCGAGCGACGCGGTTGCTCTGGCGGTCCATTACGACCCGCACCTGCCGATCTATGTGGATTCGAGCGTGCTGGACCAAGTGCCGTAGCTTGTTGTCGTGCCCCGATTGATCGGGGCTTTTCAGTTCGACCGCATAAATGCGGTCACTACGAGCGCGGTCACTGCGAGCGAGATGCCATGTCCGAAGAACTCTTCGACATTGTCGATGACCAAGACCGAGTGATCGGCCAGATGGCTCGCTCCGAGGTGCATCGCCAGAAGCTGTTGCACCGAGCGGTGTCGATCTTCGTTTTCAATTCGCGCGGACAACTGTTGTTGCAGCAACGATCGGCCACGAAGGACGAGTACCCGTTGTGCTACACGTCTTCGGCATCGGGACACGTCACCGCCGGAGAGAATTACGACGAGACCGCTCCGCGCGAAATGCAGGAGGAGCTCGGCCTGACATCTCCTGTTGAACGGCTCGCCAAGTTCCCGGCCGGCCCCGAGACGGCCAACGAGTTTACGGTTCTCTATCGCACGGTCACCGATGCTCCGCCGCAATTCGATACCGGTGAGATCGCCGGCGGCGCGTTTTATGACCTCAAGGAAATCGACCAGTGGCTGGAACGATCGCCGGATCAATTCTCGCCACCGTTTCGCATCGCCTATTTGTGGTATCGATCCAATTGCTCGCCTCATCCTGCCTGCGATTGATCTGCCTTCACGTCTCGCTCAGGGTGACGGTGTGATTGGTTGGCTTCAAAGGACTGGCAGAAAAATGGGGGCAGAAAAAAAAGACAAGAACCATCTCTGTTGTGCGGGGACGCAGACAAACAGAGTCTGCCCGATTTTTTCTGTCCCCATTTTTCTGCCATCCTTTGGTTTTCTCGAACACAACGCCGTCAACTTCCGTAAGAAGCCTCCGAGTACTTATCACATTTCTTCGTCGCATTCCTTGGGAGTCATCGCATGTCGCTCACGAGAGTTTTGCTAATCGTCACCCTGGCTGGCTTCGTGCTTCCGGCGCTATCGGACGAGTCATTTGGCGCAGTGTTGCAGGGCGAAATTCGCGACTCCGAGTCAGGCCAACTCGTGCCGGCTCGGCTTTACATTCAGTCGGCTGACGGGGCGAAATGGTTCTTCGCGAAGTCCGCCGATCCGAAGGGCTCGGCGATCGTTTACGACAAAGGCCGCGATCAGAAGAGCGTCGAGAAGCACACGACGCTGTCGGCTCATCCGTTCGTCGCCGAACTGCCTCCCGGCAAGTACACGCTCACGATCGAGCGAGGCAAGGAGTACCTGACCGTCACGCAAGATTTCGAAATCGCGGACAAACCGGTCGTCATCTCCTTCAAACTAAGACGTTGGATCAACATGGCCGAGCGCGGCTGGTACTCCGGCGACACGCACGTGCATCGGCTCATCTCGGAGCTATCCAACGTCGCGTTGGCCGAAGACCTCAACATGATCTATCCGATGTCACAGTGGGTCACGGTTTCGCACACGCTGCCGGAGAAAGGCCGCGTCGATGCGACCCCGTATCCCAGCGTGCCGCTGTTTGCCGATCCGACTCACGTCGTTGTGCCACTGAATACCGAATACGAAATCTTTTCAGTCGGTGCGAAGCGTCACACGCTCGGTGCCGTGCTGATCGTGGGACATAAAACGCCGCTGCCGCTCGGCATCCCGTCCGTGAAGGCGGTCGCGGACGAGGCTCACAAGCAAGGCGGGTTGTTGGACCTGGAAAAGCATTCGTGGGCCTGGACGCCAATGATTGCTCCAGTGATGAAAGCGGACTTGTATCCGCTCTCGAACAACCACGTGTGGCGGACCGAGTTTGCGTTCAAGTCCTGGACGATCGAAAACAACTGGCGCGACAACCCACGCATCGAGACCGACAAAGAGGGCTTTACCGAGTCCGGCTGGCTGCACTTCGGCTGGGAGCAGTACTACGCGATGCTCAACTGCGGCTTGCGAATGCGACCGACCGCCGGCACCGCCAACGGAGTGCATCCGGTTCCCGCCGGCTTCAGCCGAGTCTACGTCGATCTTGGCAAAGAGAAATTCACTCCAGAACTCTGGCAGCAGCGACTGAACGAGGGGCGCAGCTTCGTGACCACCGGGCCGATGTTGATGCTGAAGCACGGCGACGCCCCCTATGGTTTTGCCGTGCGGAAGAAAGCGAGAAAGAACGGCTTGGTCGAAGCGTTCTATGTCTCGGGGACGATTGAGAGCGAGCACCCCATTGAGCGAATTGAAGTCATCGTCAACGGTGAAGTCGCGAAGACTTCGCGCCCGAAGAGTGAACGGCAAGCCGACAGCCATTTCGTGACCGATCTCTCAGACCTGGAGCCAATCCACTTTGACGATTCCATGTGGGTGGCCCTGCGTTGCTTTGAGACGCTGCCCAACGGCCGCACGCGCTTCGCGCATTCCGCTCCGGCATTCGTGGACTTCGCCGACTCGCCAGTGCGTCCACGTCGCGACCAAGTTCGCTACTTGATCCAGCGCTGCGAAGAAGAACTCGCTCGCAACAAAGAGGTGCTCAGCGACGCCGACTTGGCCGAGTACCGCGAGGCGTTGGAGTTCTATCGCGGCAAGCTGGAGACGGCGCGGTAATTAAATCGCAGTGAACTGCTCCCTCAACCGAGAAGGTCGTCAACGTTGCGAGCACCATGCAGCACACGGATTACCGAGATCCCGTTGGCTGTCGGCTTGTAATAGATGACGAAGTTTCCAACCGCGAATCGGCGCAGATTTTTGCCATATTGCTCGCAACGTGGCCCCATCCCAGGAATGCCGCCAAGCCGCTCCAAACGATCAAGGATGTCACCGAGAACTCTTTGAGCCGCCTGAGGATTGTCTGCGGCGATGTAGTCGGTGATCTCGGCCAGATCGGCTTTGGCCGCGCGAGTGATTCGGAAGCGTTTCATTTCCAACATTCCCCGCACTTCATCCGCGAGATTGTTGGACCGCTCGCTCACTCAAAGCGCCAAAAAACTCCCGCAACTCACGAGTGTCGTAATCGGAGTAGTCACCCTGTTCTAAATCCGTCAACCCTTCGGTGATGGCGTGCGCATGTCGGTCATCAATCTGCTGTTGGTCGTGCCAAAGTTGGACGGCCTGACAAATCGCTTCATCCGCCGAAGCAAACTCGCCCGATTGCACTTTCTCTTGAATGAATTTCGTCAGTGGCTCAGGAAGCGTAATCGACATGAAACAACTCCTTGCTCGCGAAATGCCGAAGCCAGTTTATCGGACTAACGGCAACGAGCCAGAGTGATCGTTGCTCTCGTGAGTTTGAAGTACCCGTTGAGGTGGCTCAATTGGCACGGTCGTTTTGAAGTGGAACCCATCCACACGACTGACCGTCGCCGTGCAGACCACCGCTTGCAGAACCATCAGCACCAGCCAGCCGTGTGCCGGCGTGCCGGTGTATTCGGGAAGTGTCTGGCCAGGACCGTTGACGATCTTGGCGGTGATCTCTGGCTCGCGGCTGCAGACCCACAACAGCCACGGCATCAGGAAGATCCACAACCGCGCCGCCTCACCGGAGTTCTTGCCGGTCAGCCACAACACGGCCAATGTCACGAAGCACCATAGTCGAAAGCTCGCCAATGAGCGGCCGGAACGGAGGCAGCCTTTTGTGCTGGTCAGCCAACTCGAAACGGCGAAGAGAAACACCGGCGTGCCGGCGGCCAGAGCTAACTCGATCGGATTCACCAACAGCCAGGACGAAAACGTGCGCGGGTACTTCGCGTAGAAGCCCGCGTGATTGCGGAGGTTCTGCATCCAGACGCTCGGCAGATCGAGCGAGTACAGCCACCAAGTCAGCCCCACAAATACGGCGAACGTCGCCAGCGCGGCCGCGACGCACTGCGCCAATTCCTTCGCGCGAGTGCCAAACGGTTCGATCGCTTCGCCGAACGCGCAATCGGACAGCGTCCACAACGCGGCCAGAAACGCGATCGGCAACATCGCGAGGCTCAACGTCATCCCCAGGAACATCACCAGGCCAGCGAGCAATCCGGCAGCGATCGATCGTTGAGACCACGCTCGGCCCCAGACGGCGAGAAACGATGTCGCAAAGAACGGCAGCCATAAATCTGACACCGGATGAAACACGGCCAACGCGGGGATCAACGGCCACAGACAGACCGCGCGCCACGCCACCTCGCGTCCGCAGGTCTGACGAGCGAGAAAGAACAGCGGCACCACCGTGCTCATCGCCGCCAGCGCGGCCAGCAACCCAGAGAGCCACAACGCTGCTCGATCCGCGTCCGTCAGCGGCATTGTCGTCCTCGCCGAGTTCACAGCGATGATCTGAATGCCTTCGCGAACGGAGTCCGGCTGATACTCCAGCAGCCAAGGTTGCAGCTTCGGAAAGCGGCTGACGAATCGGATGATCGACTTGTGCAACAGAATGAATCCAGGCGGATGCGTGCCGAAGTGCAAGACGTCCCCTTCGCGCATCCGCTCGGCATACTTGGCGAGATAGTCCGGCTCTTCGCTCGCGCGGCCTTTCGCTTCTTCGTAGTAACCTTGAAAGCCGTGATACCACAGCACCCAGCCGACTTTGTTCAACCGATGCGGCTCCGGCGGACATTCTTGAACGATGCTGTGCCACGTCGCGCCGCCGATGACCAGCGCCGCCAGCCAGCCGGTCATTTCCCAGCGATTCGCCTCGAGCACTCGGCGATCCGCAAAAATGCAGAAGAGCAGATAACCGACGGTCGCCAGTCCAACGATGCCCCAGCCCAACGCAGTCTCTTTGAAGGTCGCGTCATCGAACTGAATGCGATCCCAAGTCCATTCGTTGGGAACACCCAGCGGCAGGTCCGAGCCCCACAACAACCAGATCGTCACCGCCACGCCCGCCAACTGAGCCAGCCAGAACAACACCTTCGTCGCACGCATCGTCGCTCCTCAACAGGTCAATTCCCCGCTCCATCAGCGGCGCGGGACTCTATCGGAAGACGAGCGTGCGACAACAGAGAGTTCGGTTGGCAGGGCACATAGGCAACCCATGAGGAAGGGAAGAGCCCGACGAATCGAAGGAGACGACGAATTCGCTCCTGAGCCAAATCATTCGTCGTCTCCTTTCATTCGTCGGGCTCCTTCCCCCGTTTCTACGATTTTCGAACGTTATTCTCCGGCACTCGTTTCTCCAGCTTCTCAATCAACCGCCGCAGATCTTGTCGCATTTCGCGCACGTCATCGTGCAGTGTGCGAAGCTCTTGCTCGACGGGCGAGGCTGTCGGTGGAGAAACCTTTCCCGATGGAGCCGCCACTTTCTCCCCAAGGACGGAGAGTGACTCTTCCTTTGGAACGACTGAGTCGCGCGGCGCGTCGTCAACTTCCAGAGTGACACCCAGAGAGAACTCTCGTCCCAAATTCCCGATCTTGGTTCGGTCGAATTCACTCATTGAGGACGGGACGATCACCGTCAAGCGACGATTCGGACGATTCATTTTCAATTGCGTTTGCGGAAACCGCTCCTTCAGGGCCGCCGCGAAGAGTTCTGTCCGCGTGCGTGTGATGCCATCGCGAGAAGTGATGTTGAGGTAGTTCAGCGTTTTCGGAAAGAATTGCTGGGCGAGGTCCGTGATCTCTTCGATGTGTTCCGAATCGGAAACTGAGCCGCGCAGAATGACGGCCTCTTGTGCGATGAAGACTTCGACCTTCGCGGTTGGATAGAGCCGATCGACCAGCGTTTGAAGTTCCTCCCCATTCTTGATGGCGGCTTTCACTCCGGGCGGGATCGCCGTCTGAACGGCGGGCTTCGCCGAGCGCTCGGGCTTCTCGGCGACCTTGAGTTGGTTCAAGACCTTCGGAAAGAACTGCTCCGCAATTTCGATGACCTGTTTGATCTGTTCCGCATCGGCCACGTGACCTCGCAGAAGCACAGCCTCCCGCACTCGAATGACCATGACGCGAGCGTCGGGGTACAGCCAATCCAGCAACTCTTGAAGTTCATGCGAGGCTGGATCAACTCGGATCGTCACCGCGAACTTGCCTCCCCGATCGTCCGTGACGACAAACGTGGTCATTCCCGCGATCAACGCTTTCGCCCCGATTGTGTTTGGGGTCAGGGCAGTGACCTGCAGGATGGCCGGATCAAAGCCATCGACTCGTGTGATTTTTTCAGCGGTTCGAAACAACCGTTCCTCGGCGAGATTCAAAACGAGTTCATATTGTGCCCCGTCCAACAGGAGATGTTTCGCGCTATCGACCGGGGCGGGCGCGGCCAATTCAACAACGGGACGCAATTGCTCCACTGCCTCTTGAGCAAAGATTGGCTGCGGAATCCAAAACGTGGCACGCCACACCGCGGCCACGCACAACATGGCCAGCAACAAGACCAGCCAACATCGCCTGAGTTTCGACCTCTCCATGACTCACCTCCGTTGAAAAGGAACGTCCCTGTTCATTGAACCTGATCCACTGAGACTGACTCTTTGATCTTCCGCAATCGCTCACGCATCGCGGCCGCGTTGTCGCGCAACCGCGATGAGGCTTCGAGCACTTCCGCATCCGCTTCGCTTTGCTTGAGCAGCACGTCGATCTGGCCGAAGTCGTCGCTCAGCCCATGCAGTTCGCTCGACAAGGCATGCCACAGAGCAGCGTCACTGAGCGGCACGGCGCTAGCCGCCGGTGACTCACTTCGACCGACACCGGCGGCTAGCGGCGTGCCGCTCAGTCGTCCGTCGGTTTGTGTTGGCCACGCGGCGCACGGTCCCCAGGCGGCGACGGCCACCGACATTCCCAACGCCGCAACGCTGACCAACCAACGAACTCGTCGCGACCTCACTGAGGCCACTCCCGCTTGGCCAGACAGCAACCGCTCGACACGAGCCGTCAGCAAACCGGGCGAGCCGATCGCAGCGAGACCACCCGTCAGCAATCGCCGCTCCAATCGCCACTCGGCGATACGCGTCAGACACTTCGCCAACGTTACCGCCGAGACCGCTTGCTGCACGGCCCAGTCATCGCACAAACACTCGGCCGCGTGTTGCCAGCGACGCACCGCGATACGGTGCAGCGGCTGAAACGCCAAGCACGCCGTCAGCACACGACCAATCCACAACCACAACACATCGCCGCGCACTAAATGCGCGACCTCGTGAGCCAACACCCCCTGCAACTCTTCGCGACTGAGTTGAGCGTCTAATCCGCTCGGCACAACGATCGTCCAACGCCAGAGCCCGAATGCGACCGGCTCGGCAATGCGTTCCGTCGCCAAGAGCGACACACGCCGTCGAACCCGCGCCCGTTTGAGCAATCGGTCAAGCGATTGCCGTGTCGCTCCGCAGTCGACGAGCGTCGCGTTCCGCAATTGCCGTGAGAACCGCCACGATTGCCATGCGAGACGCGCAGCTCCGCCCAACACGAGACAGACCAAAGCCACAGCCAGCATTCGAATCGACACCATACGTGGAGCAGGATTCCAACCTGCCAGTGAATCCGGTGTTACGGACAGGTTGGAAACCTGCCCCACAGAATCGCCAACCGCTTCGGCAACTCGTCTCGCGCCCGCAGGAAGCCCAGTCTCGCCGGGAGCAATCACGATCGACGACTTCCATTCCTCCGACTCATTCGCAGAGTCATCTGGCAAGATGACGAACGATTCGCCAATCGGTGTCTGTCGTGATTGCAACTCGGGCGCTGGACCGTGATGACTTTCCGGCGTAGCCGCGTTCGCCAGAACGCGGGTTTTCACGACGTCCGCCCGCACTCTGGCGAGTGCGGCTACGTCCGCACGTTCCGGTTCCTCCGTCGCGTCAGGTGATGCCGGAATCTCGTTCGGCACCACGATCAACGAACTCGGCGACTCGATCCGCCATTGCCAAACCGGCTGCGACCATTGCGACGCCAATTGAACCGATGCCGTGAAGAAGCCGAGCACCGCGGCCAGCTTCCACAGCCGCTCGGACCATTCCGGCTGGTCGAGCCGTCGCCAGCGAGACACGCACCAAGCCGCGGTCAGCCACAACGTCGAGTGCATCCACAGCGTCACCGCCAGCACGACGAAGAACACTCCCATCTCGTCAAAGCTATTCGGCATGTTTCAGCTCCTCCTCCTTTTGACGAATGAGCTTTTTCAACCGGCCAAGCTCCGCACGAGAGACATCGCACTCATCGAGCAGATGACAAACCAGCGCGGTCACATCACCGCCAAACAGCCGCTCGGCCAGATCCGCGACCATCGAGCGGCCAACTCGCTCTTGCTTGATGATCGGTCGAAAGACATTCGCTTTCCCGTCGCTGCGGTGTGCGACCAGCCGTTTGGCCTCCATCTTCGTCAGCATCGTGCCGATCGTCGTATGAGCCAACTGCCGCGCCGGCTCCAGCGCCGCCCGCACCTCGGCGACGGTCGCCTCGCCCCGTTCCCACAACACGTGCATGATGGCCAATTGCAGTTCGGCCAATTTGTGTGACGTTGCCATCGTCCGCTTGCTCCTTCGTTGGGACACCTCGCCAGTTCGCATGTACGACCTGGGTAGTAGGCGGCGAAATCTACGAACCGGGTAGTAGATTGGCAAGAGCGAATCCCCAGCATCGTTTTTCCCATTCGTCGTCTCCTTCGATTCGTCGGGCTCTTTACGAATGACTCAAAAAGCAAGAGCCCGACGAATCGAAGGAGACGACGAATGGGAACGCAGCCACAATAGTTTCCTGGCCACGAACTCGCTCGAATACCGGCCGTATGCCAACCATCACCATTCCGCCGTTTCAATCACACTGGGCCTTGGCGGGAGGCCATCGCCAGACGCTCGCGGGAGCTTTCTTTCCCGGCCGTTTGCCCGAAGAACGCGCCGTGATTCGTCACATCCCGCTGCCCGACGGAGACACGTTGGCCGTTCACGACGACTGCCCGCTCAATTGGCCGCATGCCGGTCCGATTGTCGTGATGCTGCACGGACTCGCGGGATGTCACCGCAGTTCCTACTTGGTTCGCATGGCAGCAATGCTCAACGAGCGCGGCGTCCGCACGTTTCGATTGGACCTGCGTGGCTGTGGAGCCGGTTTCGGATTGGCTCTGAAACCCTACAACGCAGGCTGCTCTGACGATGTGCTCGCCGTACTGCGAGCAGTGATTGAGTGGTGTCCCAACTCGCCGATCTCGTTGTTCGGCTTCTCGCTGGGAGGCAACATCATTTTGAAATTGCTGGGCGAGACTCCAGATCGAGTCCCCTCGGAACTCGTTCGAGCAGCCGCGATCAATCCGCCGATCGACTTGGCCCGTTGCACCTACGGCCTGTCGCGCTGGCCGCTGCGGCATTACGACGCCTACTTCGTGCGACAGTTGTTGCAGCGACTGCGTGAGCTTCAGAAACAGCGTGCCGACTTCGTGCCCCCCTCGTTTGCTCGCACACCGCGGCGGCTCGTCGAGTTTGATGACCAGTTCACCGCTCCGCGTTCCGGCTATCGCAACGCCGACGACTACTACCAGCAATGCAGCTCCGAGCAATTCATTCCCGCGATCCGAGTCCCGACGCTGATCCTCACCTCGCGCAACGACCCGCTGATTCCGATCGCGTCCTTCGAGCGTCTCGCGCCACCGACCAACGTGCGGCTGCACATCGCCGAGGGAGGCGGACATCTCGGCTACCTCGCGACCGCCAACGGCGAACGGTCCCGCGATTGGCTTCAGAGGCAGTTGCTCGATTGGGTGTCATGGGAGGGCGAGGCTCCCGACGAGCCGGTTCGGTAAACGCATGCCATTCTTTCGGCTCGGCAGGAGCCTCGCCCTCCCGCTTCGTCGGCGTCAACGAGACCAACTATGCGAACCATTTCCGCACGACATCCGTAATCGCGATCAGCGACATCGTGCCATACGCCAGCGAGCAGATCAGCAGCGCCGCTTTGCGCCACCAACTCGGTTGCAGTTCGCGAGGCAGCAGCCGCGTGTTGACCAGATAAAGCTGCACGCCGGCGATCGCCATCACCACGCCGGCCATCGTCCCGAGGTACTTGAAGAGCGTCATCGCACTGCCGAGATGCACCGCGACCAGCCCCCAGGCCGTGAACACGAACAGCAGCGAGTAATAAACCTTCGCGATCGAGCCATCGCGCCAAGTGCGGACTCGCGAGCTGGCGGTCCACAGCGTGTCGGTCAGAGTTCGGATCAACACGTCGGTGTTGCCCAACTGGGTCGAGAACAGAATCCAAAAGCCATTCAGCAGTCCCAGAATCCACAGCGCCGACCAGAAGTTCTCGGCCATGTATTGAGCCTGAAAAGCGCCGGCTCCGATTTTCGAGAGGTCTGTGCCGGGCTTGATGATGGCTTGGGCAAGATTCACGTTCAGGAACATGCCGCAGAAACAGCCGAGTGCCCACACCCAAACCTGATCGATCACGACATAGCGCCACCAGATTCGCCAGCGCCGCATGTTGTCCAACGTGATGGCGAACACCTTGCCGACGTGCGACAGCCGGATCTCTTTCGCTCCGACCGCGCTGGGGATCGCGCCGACCACCGCCCCCATGCCGAAGCCTTTGTCGCGAACCCAATTCGAGATCGTCAGGTTGCCGATGCCTCCCGACCCAGCCGTCGCGAAGAACGTCGCCATCAGCAACGGTTCGACCCCTTGCGGCCACTCGCCGAAACTGACGAAGCCGCGCAGCGTAATCAACCACTGCTCGGACGGCACAAACCAGACATTGACCGCGATCAAGAAGATGAAGATGTACGCGATCATGAACCACGACGACCATTCCAGCATCCGCTCAATGGTTCCGCCGAACATCAGCATCAGCAGCGTGACCACGATGATTCCGTAGGTGATCTTCAACAGCTTGCCACGATCTGAGGCCGCTCGCTCGCGTCGCTGTTGCAGCCCCGCGGAGACCGTGGCATCACCGGACTTCTCGGCCTCTCGGAGTTCCTTGTCTTCGGGAGCCTCCACCGGCACACGGTCCATCATCATGCCGAACACGGTCACCGCCGCCGCCGGCGCGAGCGCCGGAACTCCGAGTTGCATCGCCGTGAGCAACACATACGCGCCGCCCCAAAAGCGGCAACCGGGCTTCAAGCGCATGATCCCGGAGATCGCCGGCTCGCCCGTGTAGAGCGTGTAGCGAATCCCCTCGAGGTTGAAGATCAATTGCAGCACGATGGCGACAGTCGCAATCCAGAGCACTCCCGGCCCATGCTTGATGACGGTCGCCGGCCCGATCAGCCACTCGCCGCCACCGATCGACGCCGCCAGCATGATCGCCCCCGGCCCGATGACCTTGAACGCATTGCGAAACGAAAACGGGAGCGGTTCGGGCAGTTCAGCAACCTCCCACGGTGGCAATTGACCGCCGAGAAGCCGTTTTGAATCCGAGTTGGATTGGTCATTCATTCGCGAGACCGCTCTTGAAGGTGTGGAGTTTTTTGACGAGTCAGTCACAGTGGGCAGACTCGGAGGGTATTGATTCAAAACCAGGAGTGCCGCTCACCCTATCGCGATCGTGAAGATTCTGCAAAAGCCAGGAACAGTCTTGATCGACCGGAAGTCAGCCAGCAGAATCCCGCCTCGTTGCGTAGTGCGGAATTGGCGAGCGGGGCGGCGTCAGCCCCCCGGTGATTTCGATGGCTGCTGAAAACCGGGGG
>CAMDPX010000132.1 GCA_945905295.1 Planctomyces sp. SH-PL62
GTTTGGCCACAGTTCACCCGCGTTCTGGCGAAACGCGGCTACACGACGGACAGTTGAGCTGCCGTCAGCGTGTTTCGCAATAACGTGGCGATGGTCATCGGGCCGACGCCACCAGGGACCGGAGTGATCGCGCTGGCGATCTGCGAAACTGGCTCGAAATCAACATCGCCGACCAGCTTGTCCCCTTCTCGATTGATGCCGACGTCGAGGACGACGGCACCGGGCTTGACCATGTCGGCGGTGACGAAGCGCGCTTTCCCGATCGCAGCGACGAGGATGTCGGCTTGGCGAACGACGGAAGCGAGGTCGCGCGTGCGACTGTGACAGATCGTGACGGTCGCGTCAGCAAATGCTCCACGCTGGACCAGCAGCATGGCCATCGGCTTACCAACAATCTCGCTGCGGCCGAGCACGACGGCATGCGCACCGGCGGTCTCGATCTTGTATTCGGCGAGCAATCGCTGACAGCCGGCGGGCGTGCAGGGCAAGAACCTCGGCCGGCCTTGAACGAGCAGCCCGACGTTGTGCGGGTGAAAACAATCGACGTCTTTGCTGGCGATGACCGCGTCGAGAATGATTTGCTCGCGAATGTGCTTTGGCAGCGGCAACTGCACGAGGATGCCATGCACCGCCGGATCGCCGTTGAGTTGTTCGACCAGATCCAGCAATTGAATCTCGGTCGTCTCCGCCGGCAGCCGGTGCAGAGTGCTCTTCAGCCCGGCTTTCTCGCAGGCGCGCTGCTTGTTGCGGACGTAGACCGCGCTGGCAGGATCGTCACCGACCAGGACGGCAACGAGTTGTGGAACAATCCCCGTCGTACGTTGAAACGCCGCCGCGTCATCGGCAATCTCCGCCGTCATTCGCGCGGCAGTCGCTTTTCCATCAATCAGTGTCGCGGACATGGGTACTTCCGATTTGAAATCTGAGATTTGAAATTTCACCTGACGAATTCGAGCAACCACAACGTCCCGTGCAAAGCTGCCGCGGCGAAAACTCCGGCAAGCAAGTCGTCGGCCATGATGCCCCACCCGCCGGGCAGATGTTCCAGCCGGCTGATTGGCCACGGCTTGGCGATATCGAAGACTCGAAACCACACGAAGCCGATGGCGGCGGTCGTCCACGTCACCGGCGTCAACGCGAAGACGATCGCGAAGGCCGCGATCTCATCGCACACCACACAGCCAGGATCGCTGAGTCCGCTCCGGCGAGCGGTTCGCTGCGAGGCTCCGACTCCCAACAAGACACCGAGCAAACCGACGATCACGCTTTCGTACTTCGGTCGGTCGAGAGACTGCCAACTCCAAACCACCAACGGGCCGAGCAAACTCCCAAACGTCCCCGGAGCTTTCGGAGCCAAGCCGATGCCGCAACCAGTCGCGTACAGCCAAGCCAAACGGTCAAGCAAGTTCAGATTTTGACTGGCGGAAGGCTCTCTACTCATGCTGAAACACCGCAACTACACTTTCGCCATTCAGTCGCCTGACTCTCTGAGTCGGGTGTCATTCGGTCGATATTTTTGACAACAGTTAAGGCCCGACTCGGAGAGTCAGGCTATGGAGCGATTCATGTCGGACGCGCTGGAGCTTAGCAAGATCGAACATCTCAAGTCAGGCAGCCGCCAGCTTCGCGGCACCATTGCCGAGGAACTGCTTTCTCCCGATGCGCCGTTCACCGAAGGCATGGAACAGCTCCTGAAGAATCACGGAACGTATCAGCAAGAAAACCGGGACGGCCGTGGTACAGGCGAGGCAAAAGCCTATGGAATGATGGTCCGTTCGCGAGTGCCTGGTGGCAAAGTCACGGCGGCTCAGTTCCTGTCCGAACTTGATCTGTGCGACCGTTTCGGTAACGGCACGCTGCGAATCACGACTCGGCAGGGCTTTCAGCTTCATGGAGTCTTGAAAGGCAATCTGCGCGAGACAATTCGTGAAATTAACCGCATCAAGTTGACCACCCTGGCGGCCTGCGGTGACGTCAACCGAAACCTGATGTGCTGCCCAGCTCCAATCAATGGCAACTCGATTCGCCGTGACAATCAAGCGTTGGCGGATCGCATCACCGAACATCTGCGACCACGCACGAGCGCGTACTTCGACATCTGGCTGCGAGACGAACAAACCGGTCAAGAAGAAAATGTCGCCGATTTCCAGCCGACCGAAGAGCCGATCTACGGCGCGAATTATCTGCCTCGAAAGTTCAAGATCGGGATCACACTGCCCGAGGACAACTGCATCGACGCTCTGACTTATGACCTGAGCTTCGTGACGATCCACAACGGCAACACGATCGAAGGCTACAACGTCTACGTCGGCGGCGGCCAAGGGGTCACACCCGCAAACAAAAAAACGTTTGCCACGGTCGCCAAGCGAATGGCGTTTTGCTCGCCAGAAGAGGCGGTCGAAGTCGCCGGTGCGGTCGTCAAAGCGTTTCGCGACACCGGAAACCGCGCGGATCGCAAGCTCGCTCGGTTGAAGTACGTGATCGCCAATCACGGACTCGACTACTTCCGCGAGAAGGTCGAATCACATCTTGGACGCAAACTGGCACCGGCGCGTGACGTCGCGATCACGGACGTTGACGACCACATGGGCTGGCACGAACAAGGAGACGGCAGCCTCTTCCTGGGGATCAACATCGAAAACGGCCGCATCAAGGACGACGGTTCGCTGCGGATCAAGTCCGGTCTGCGAGCGATCCTCGGCAAGTACGGCATGGACACCCGGCTGACCGCGTTGCAAGGCGTGATCCTCTGCGACATCAAGCCGCAAGACCAAGCCGACATTTCGAAGATGCTCACCGACTACGGCATCGCTCCTGCGGAAGAGCTGACGTTAATCCGCCGCTATTCGATTGCCTGCCCGGCGCTCCCCACCTGTGGCCTGTCCGTCACGGAGTCTGAGCGAGTCATGCCGCGCGTGATCGACGACCTGGAAGTCGAACTGCGAAAATTCGATCTGATTGACGAACGGATTGCCGTCCATATGACCGGTTGCCCCAACGGCTGCGCTCGACCCTACACACCTGACATCGGCTTGGTGGGAAAATCGCGAGGCAAGTACACGGTCTACTTGGGAGGCAACGCGGAGGGAACTCGCTTGGCGTTCGTCTTTCGAGATCAGGTGCCGTTGGAAGAAATCGCGCATTCGGTGTCACCGCTCCTTTCCTACTTCAAAGAAGAGCGGCATCCGCAAGAATCGTTTGGAGATTTTTGCTATCGCAAGGGCTTGGCCGATCTGCAAGCGCGGTGCGGAACGAATTGAACGAACGGATTACCCAAACTTTCCTGGATTCCTCTTTGACCGTGGGTTTTTGGCCTGCGTAAGATGTTCCAGCGGCTAGTCTCGGTTGGGAAAATCGCGTGAGTGTGTCACGAAATTGGTTTTGGTTCGAGGAGACGTTCAGACATGGTTCGATTCAATTTCATTTCAGTGGTTGCGGCGTTGTTCCTCACATTGGGGATTTCGCTGCCTGGACTCGCTCAAACACAGACGGTCCCGCGCGATGTAACGAATCCAGCCTCTGATGCGGGAATTCCCGCATTATTGACCGGCGTCAACTCAATCATTCGCCCCCAAGACGTGGCTGTCTTGGAATTCGACTCGTTGTTGGATCCTTCCAACGGAGGCGATCCGAGTCGGTTGTCGGCGGCGGCTCTCAGCATTCAGCTCAATCACAGAGTCGCTCAGCAGCAGGTCGAACTCGCAATTCAATTCCTGCTTGCCAACCGTACTGAAATCGTGGCCGGCAAAAATTCGTTCTTCAACAGCATCTATGGGAAACCGGGACGAAAACAAAAGGTGGCCGTGCTGGCTCCGGTGTCTTTGCCGGGCACCTTTAATCTGACCAGCCCGACGTTGTTGCAGTCGCAAGCTCAGGGCGGCGGCGGCGGTGGTGGCAACCAGCGTCCCAGGATTTCAGTCGGAACACTCCTGAATGCAGGAGATTCCGTGTTCCTGGTCGATCCGACTCTCAATCCCTCACAAAGCACTGGCAATAACAACTTTTTGCCGGTGAGCTATCCCGATCTCACCACAGTGGGCTACGTCGTCAAGATTTCGGCCGTGATCCGAGGTGGTATCAATCAGCAGGGTGGTGGTGGCGGCCAGAACAATCAAAACAATCAAAACACCGACTTCATTCTCGATTCCACGAGCTCGAATGTGCCTCTCGCGACAACATTGAACAACGCGGTAGCATGGCGAGTGGTTCGCTTTGATCTTCAGGACGATCCCACCGTCTTTAACCAAGTCTTGGCGACATACCAGGCAATCCGGGATGCCTTGGCTGGCTTCGATCCGACCGTGGGACGTCCCCAAAACGGAAATAACATCATCTATCACCGGCAGTTTCGTAACATCAATACCGAATACCGCGTGGGGGATGCTCAGTTCGCTCCCACAGACACACGGGCGGCGCTCAACAACTTAATTGGGGATGTCATTCCCGGTCGTGGGGCCGATCGCTTGGCTCGGCAAGCCGGCTTCTCGTTGTCGGATTCTTTCGCCCATCTCGACACGCTCTATGACCAATCAAACTCACAGGGAGTCGCCAACGCACGCCTGACCCCGCTGCTTTGGTCCGAAGACAACAACCTTCCAATCCAGTTCAACACGCGAGTGGGAATTTCGAGCGCCACGGATGAAGACCGTGACTTCTTCAAGGATCGTCAGACGATCTTCGGAGGCCGAAATGACCCTTTTAACCAATACCTGGGCCGAGCATTCTTAGAGGAGAACATCCTGTTTGGGGGTGGAAATTTCTTCGACACAAACGTTGCGTCTTCTAGTCCGCTGCTGGAAGGAACCCGAGATCAACGCTCGCCAGCGGGAGGAGCGAGAGTCACCCAAGGTGGTGGCGGCAACACGCCGGTCACATTCGTTTCCGAAACTGCGGAAATCCCTGGAACCGGAACTCCTATCGAAGAAAAAACGCTCCGCAAATGGCAGATGATTCTCTCCTCTTTTGCCGAGTTCAACACCGACTTAGACAACCGTGTTCTGGGCAGTCTCAACGGTCCCAGGAATATCGCGGTGAATGGACTTCAGGCAATGGTTGGTGGCGGGGCGGCACCGAGTATTCGGGCATCTGATGCTACGAATTACAGTCTTTTTGCCGACCTGATTCGCACTTCCGGCGGTTCGGGAATCGACTTCACTCGCGTCGAGCCAATTGGGAAACGTGGAAACGCTGGATTCAATCCGGTCGTCCCCGTGCAATAAAAGAATCCACGGTAACCTCGAAACTCAGACTGCCCGGCTCCGGCAACGGACGTCGGGCAGTTTGCATTTGAGGAGGACGCGATCCCTCGTGCATGGGAAACGTCGGCCGTTGGTGCCAAGAGATCCTGCTTCGACTGTCGAACCCCGAACACAAACAGCCCACCGACCCATTAAGATCAGTGCCATGTCAGACGAAATCAAAATCACGTCCGAGCCACTCGCGGTGCCGGTTTACGGTGGATCGCCCCGCCTATCCCGTTCAAGCGTATTTCTTTGGCAACTGAGAAGCGGCAGAGGGTTCGCCGTTGCCAAGGCTGTGCCTCCACGGATGTGACCCTGAAGCAAAGTGTTGAAGTCGCCATTCAGAGCGCGGTTCCAGAGGTGGGCGAACTCCTCGACACAACCGACCATGCCGCCGCCCGCGATCCGTACGACACCGCAGCCAGCCACTCACCTTGTGCCGACCGGCCCACACGTTCTCCAGCAGGGCGAATTTGCCCATTCCCTCCAGACAACAATGTCGGCAGATTCCTGACATTCGCTTCAAGTGTTACGCCGCTTGCGGCCGATACGGACGAAAAGGCTCGGTGCATCGCGCGGATGCTCCGTCTCGCGGCGTTTGCAGCCGCTGGTCGGACGCCTGTGCCCGGCCGAGGGAGACGTCCGTATGAAGCCGCTTCTTCGCATCGCATTCAGTTTTATCGCGTTCACGTGTTCGACGCTGATCAGTTCGGCCTCGGCCACAGCACAGCAGCCCAACGCGATCTGCACCAATCAGCCGGGCTTTCGCATTCCGTATCGTTTCGATCAAGCCGAAATGCGTCGGCTGCGAGCCAAAGAGATTCGGTTGTTTCTGTCTCGAAACAACGGCCTCGATTGGCAGCATGTGCAGACCGTCGCGCCCGAAGCCGGTCGCTTCGACTTCAAAGCCCCAGCGGATGGCGAGTACTGGTTCGCGGTCCGCACGCTGGATGGAACGAATCAACTCCATCCGGATGCAAATGTTGTCGAACCGGGATTGGTGGTGGTCGTGGACCGGACGGCTCCGGATCTGCAATTACTGTTGCAGCAATCCGAAGCCGGCAAAGTGCAACTCTCCTGGAGCGTGTCAGACGCCAATCTCGATCTGACCAAGCTCAGCCTGGAATTCTCGCAAGCTGGAGCCAACTGGCAACCAGTCAGCGTGAAGGCTCTGGCCGCCGGGCAAACCGGCTGGAGCGTCCCGAACGGCGGACAGGTTTCCGTACGCGGATCGGTGGCCGATCGCGCGGGCAATGTTGGTTCCGCGCAAACTTCGGTGGTCGTCCAAGCGAGTGACCTTGGTGGCCCGATGCGTAAGCGTCCGGAGGCAGCGGACTACAGAAATCCAATCGCCGGGGGCAGCTTGCCGCCGGCGTCAGAGCCGATCAACAACTTCCCGTTTGGTCCCTCGGCGAGCTCAAATGTCGCGCCGCCCCCGCCGAACAATCCCTTCTCAGCGTTGCCCGCTCAGACGAGCCGACCCAGCGCGGTCGCGCAGGCTCCCACGCAATTCCCCAGCGAATCGAAAATCGCGAACTCATTCCCGCCACCGACTCCCGTCACGACATCAGCGGGACAAGGCCGCGTCAACACTGCCGAATGGGGGATGAATCGGAATCGCTTCGGTGGCAACGGTCGCTTCCGCGCCGTGAAGTCGCATCGCTTCGAGGTCAATTACCGCATTGACGACGTCGGTCCCTCTGGAGTGAGCGCCGTCGAATTGTTCGTCACGCAGAACAACGGCCAGAAGTGGTGGAAGTACGGCGACGACGCGGACAAGCAAAGCCCGTTTGTCGTCGAGGTTCCGGAAGACGGCGTCTATGGCTTCGCCATCCGAGTCCGCAGCGGTGCCGGTCTGGCCGATGATCCACCGCAAGTCGGCGAAGAGCCGTCGGTGGTCATTGTGGTCGATCGCACTCCGCCGACCGTGCAGCTTCAGCCGATCCAACAAGGAGCTGGCGGGCAAATGAACAAGCTCACGATCAGTTGGCGGATCACCGACGACAATCCGAGCGACAAGCCAATCTCGCTGGCGTATTCGGCCAACCCGAATGGCCCGTGGGAACCGATCTGCGGCTGGCAACCTGACACCGGCAGCTACGCTTGGAGCGTCGGCCAAGGTGTCCCGTCTCGGTTGTATGTCCGCCTCGTCGCGCGTGACGCCGCCGGCAATCTCTCGTTCGTCGACACACCACAGCCGCTGTTGGTCGATCTCTCGAAGCCGACTGCGCGAATCGTCGATATCGAATCAAATGGCCCGCAGTAGTGTAAAGCAGCCGAGTCACGGAGTGACTCGGCTACTTTGCTCACGAACCGTCACGCGGCGCAGCGCGGCTTCGTCGATATCGATGCCAAGTCCCGGTTCAACAATCGCCGGAGCAAGGCCGCGTCGGCCGAAGGTATTATCTTGAACCGACAGTCGCTCACGGACGAGATGCCGATCGTAGCTTCCCTCGAGGTAGCGAATGTTCGCGACCGAGCAAGCAAAGTGCCGGCCGGCCGCCGACAGAATTCCGGTCTCGCCGACTTGGCAACCGAGTTGATAGCCGAGTCCCGCCTGATGCGCGAGCGCCGCGAGACGCAACGACGACACAAAGCCGCCGCATTTCGAGAGTCGGATGTTGAACAGGTCGCAGGTTCCCGTCTCAATCGCTCGGTGAGCGTCGGTCAGGCTGCACAGCGATTCGTCGAGCATCAACGGGACGCCGACGCGGCCGCGCAGTTGAGCCAAGCCTGAGACGTCTTGGTGCGGGACCGGCTGTTCGAGCGACGTGATCTCAAACGGCCGCAGTGGCGCGAGCTTGGATTCCAAATTCTCGCACGTCCAAGCTTCATTGGCGTCGATCCGCAGATCGACTCGGCCAGCGGGAAGAATCTTGCGAATGCGGCGAAGTAGATCGGAGTCATCGACTTCTGCGACACCGACTTTCACTTTGCACTGATGGAATCCGTAGAGCCGAATCTTCCAAGCTCGGACGGCGGTGGCCCAAGGGGACATCGCGGTGATTGCGGCGCTGTAGCGGACTTGCGGTTTGGATTCCCGGATCGCAAACGCTTCCGGCAGCAGTTCGGTGATTCGAGATAAGGGCACGCCTTCAAATCGCGCGACCGCATCCAGCAGGCTGAGTTCAATCGCGCACCGTGCCGAGTTTCCAAAGCAGCCCCGTTCGACAAACGGACAATCGCCATTGGCGACCTTGAGCTTGATCTCGTCGGTCAGCTTGATCGCTTGCGTGAGATTGTCAAACGGCTGAGCCAATTGCCGCGAGAGGTCGCTCTCGGCGATCAGGCTCCAGACATTGTCGATCGTTTCGCCAGTGACATACGGTCGCGGCAGTCCCTCGCCCCAGCCGATCGCTCCGTTGTCGAGTTCACACCGTATGACGAGCGAGTCGGTTTCTTCGCGTGCGTGCGACGCATGACGCACTTTGTGCTTCAGCGGGATGCGAACGTGATAAGCGGTGAGGCGGCGGAGTTGCATCGGCGTAGCCTGACTCTCCGAGTCGGGTCGGCTCGGCTCTGAAGAGCCAAGCTACAGATCGAACGTCTTTAGCAGCGCATCGAGCGCCCGCTGACCATCGGCGGGCGAGACCACCGCGCTGATGCGGATTTCGCTGGTGCTGACCATTTGAATGTTGACGTTGGCATCGGCCAGCGCCCGGAACATTTTCTCGCCGACTCCCGTATGGCTGCGAAGACCGATGCCCATCACCGACAGCTTGGCAATCTCCCGTTCGTAGCTGAGGGCCGCGTCACGCCACGGTTCGAGCACCTCGCGGACGAGCAGCAGGCATTGATCGAGGTCTTTGCGCAGAACTGTGAACGACAAATTCGCATGGCCGCGCTGGCTGATGTTCTGGACGATCATGTCCACCATCACGCCCCCTTCGGCCACGGCGGTGAAGATCTTGGCGGCGACACCCGGTTCGTCAGGCAGCGTACGGACGGTGACACGAGACTGGTCTTGGTCGAGCAGCACTTCGCTGACCACGATGTCTTCCATGTGCGACAGGCGGCTGACGACGTCCCGTTCGAGTTCATCGCGCGAGTGATACGACATCATCGCATCGGGTTTCGCTTCCCAACCCACGGGGGGAGCGACCGCCGATTCCTCGTGCAGTTTGAAGCCGTCATGCACGGCGAGGAGCGCTTCCTGACACCGGCTACGATCGACGAGACAGGAGATCTTGATATCGCCGGTCGTGATCATGCCGATGCTGATCCCTTTGGCCGCGAGGGCTTCAAACATCGTGGCGGCGACGCCGGTGTGATGCCGCATCCCAGTCCCGACGCTGGAGACCTTGGCGACGTTGGTCCCTTGCTGCACCGACCCTGCTCCGATTTCCGCCACGGCCTCTTCGGCGGCGGCCAGCGTTTCGGCCATGTCGTTCTGCGGAACCGTGAACGAAATCTGCGCGAGTCCGCCGCTGGCGACGTCTTGTACAACCATGTCGATTGGAAGCTTGCGTTGGGCCATCTTCGTGAAGATGAGACTCATCACGCCGGGACGATCCGGGATGTCGAACAAACTGACGCGAACCTCGTCCTTGACCAACGCCAAGCCGGTTGCGATCGGACCATCGTCATCCGCTTCGGGACAGATCAGCGTGCCGAGTGTGTCGTTAAAGCTGGGCCGCACACGCAAACGCACGCGGTACTTCTTGGCGAACTCAATCGACCGTGAGTGCATCTTGCCGCCACCGACGCTCGTCAGTTCCAGCATTTCGTCGTACGAAATCCGGTGGAGCTTGCGAGCGTTTTTCACGATGCGCGGATCGGTCGTGAAGATCCCTTCGACGTCGGTGTAGATCTCGCATTCCTCGGCTTGGAGCACGGCGGCCAGCGCGGTCGCGGTTGTGTCGCTGCCGCCTCGGCCGAGCGTCGTGATGTTGAAATCGTCGTCGATCCCTTGAAAGCCGGCCGCCACGACGATGTTGCCCGCGTCGAGCGCCTTGCGCATCCGCTCGGTCGAAATTTTCTTGATGCGGGCCTTGGTGAAGCTGTTATCGGTCAGCACGCCGATCTGCGCGCCGGTCAGGCTGACGGCTGGTTCGCCGAGTTCTTGAATCGCCATCGCGACGAGCGCGACCGCTTCTTGTTCGCCGGTCGCCAGCAGCATGTCCATTTCGCGAGCGGGCGGATTCGGCGAAATCTCGTTGGCGAGGTCCACCAACTCATCGGTCTTCGCTCCGCGAGCGCTGATGACCATGACGACTTGATGCCCCTGCCGCTTGGCATTCACCGCTCGCTGAGCCGCCGCCAAGATCTTCTCGGCGGTCGCCACGCTGGTACCGCCAAACTTCTGCACAATGATCGACACGATGCTTTGCCTTGTAGAACGGACACAAATCACCCGGAAGCGAGCGGGGCACGATATCACATGATTGGGAAGTCCGAAACGAACCGGCGCGCCGGTCCACGGGCGACGTGGGTGGCACGTCCCTGACCATCGGGAAGGGCGTGGAAACATGAGTCAATCACGATTCCCACGCCCTTCCCGATGGTCAGGACGTGCCACCCAAAGCCACAAATTGGCCAGCCATGCGCGACGGACCGGGCGATCGGATCGCGACGATCGCGACGGAAACAACGATTCTCCCGAAGTCAAATTGGCGAGCGGCTGGCTTCAAGAAATCTTTCTGCGGCTCGCGTAAAACGCTCAAGACCGGATCATCCGACCGATCATGCCTGAAATTCGTGTGTTGCCGACGTGTTTCCAACCGTCAACGTCCGCGCATAGGGCACATTCTCCTTCAGATCGCACCTCGTGTGTTCGCAGCGTCAAAGGAGACTCAAGTCATGCACCGCGACAAGAAAGTTGGATTGGCGTTGGCGATTCTGCTGTGCAGCATCGTCGGAGCGTTCTTCTTTCGAGACGACGCCCCTCGCAACAGTGAACCGGATTTGAAAGACGGTTCTCGCCTGGATCAAAAGATCGCCCGCGACAATTCGCGAGGGCCCTATTCGGAAGCCGAGGCCCGGACGCGCGGCACGGATCCTCGTCGCCCCGCGGATCGTTCACGGGATGGATTCCAGCAGAACGACCTGCCGGAGTTCTTGAGAGACAACCCGGCCGGTGGGAATCCGACGGTTCAACGCAACCGCGTGAATGGTTCGCGCGATCCGTCGAGCAACAGTGACCGCCTCGGAAATCCGTCGGACTTCAACTCGCTCACTCCGCCGCCGCAGGATGCTCCGGCCATGCCGATCCGGCCATTACACAACGACGATTGGGATGCCGTGGCCAGCCACGATGGTCAGGGAGTTCGACGAGGTGGGATCGACGTCGCTCCGGCCATCTCTGGAGTAACACGATCACATGTGGTGGCTGACGGCGAGACGTTGTCGTCCATCGCTGGGAAATATCTGGGAAGCCAAACTCGGTATCAGGAAATCTTCCAAGCCAACCGCGACCAATTGAAAAGTGCGAACGATCTGAAGATCGGCATGAAGCTGACGATCCCAGACCGAGCGGAGACTCGTTCGACCAACGGCCAGCGCGGCACCACGAAGGCCGACCCAACTGCGACCGGAAAAACATCACCGCCAGTCAACAACTCGACGAACCGAGTCACGGAACGATCTCAGGAGCCGGCCGGGCCAACGGACGCACGCAAGCCGAAGTTCAAGCCCGCCAAGCCCAGTCCGACCATTCGCCGCACGACGGACGCCAGCGATGAAGATTCGCTGGGCAATAAGTTGTCGCAGATCCCCCCCAGCGATCTGTTGGAGATCGACGAGGGCGTCCTCGCGGAACTCGAACGCGACCTGGAACCGCAGGTCGCAGAGAAGCCGGTCGACGCCACAACGCCGAAATGAAGAGTGAAACTATTCGGCAAGCGGGGAGGCGTCAGCCCCCCGGTGAGTTCGCAACAGGACCGGGGGGCTGACGCCGCCCCGCTCGCCTGACTCGATGACTACTTCTTCTCGGCCTTGGCGAGCTTGCCATAGAAGCCGGCTTTGTTCAGCAACTCAACCGCGTCGGGCACAACCATGCCGCCGCCGTTGAGCTTCACGGTCCCGGTTGAAGCGTCGATATCCATTGAGCCAAGGCCATCCAACTTCGTAAATGCTTCGTGAACCGCCTTGCGGCAGGCTCCGCAACAGAGATGGATGCCGGTAAACGACATCGTGTCGCGTTTCTCGCCCTTCTTCGCACCCACGTCCGGGAAGGCGAGGTCTTTCTTGCCGAACGCCGCTTTGCCGAAGAAGCCGTGATCGGCGAGTGCCTCAATGCCCTTGATCGCGGCCTTCTCGTTCTTGGCAGAGAAGACCACCGACTTACTGTTGACGTCGGCTTTCGGGTCCGACACCCCCTCAATGCCGTCGAGCGCACCTTTTGCCCCTTCGACGCACGCGCCGCAGCAGAGATGCACGCTGCGAACCACCACGGTTCCCGACTCGTCGGCAGCCACCGCGATTGCCACCGCGATTGCCACCGCGATTGTCACCGCGACCAGACACACGACACCAGCACTCGCACGAATCACGTTCATCCGAAGACCTCCCGGAATTGAAACAACAAGTTTGATCGGCACATCCCGATGCGAGCACTGTAATCCGCGACTTGGCGGTCACTCAAGCCGCCAGTTGATGGACGCGCCGCTACGGAAAGCAAGTTGCCGTTAGCACGTCACGCGGGGAACGAATGAAACTGGTGAGCGGCACAGACGCCACCCCGCTCGCCATTCTCATTGCTCGCCGAGCCGCTGTGAGTGTCTCGTTCTCTGAACAACTCGCGGCAACATTGCGCTTGCGCCGGTTGACGTGCCGATGGCAAGTGATTGCCCGCGCCACGATTCCCCGAGTTTTATTAAGGGCAAATCCTTCACGAACCCTGGCTGCACTGGTTCAAGGAAACAGTTTGATTGGCTCAATCGGTGCAATCGACACGATTGGCAGCGCTTGTTCGAGGTCTACCTAGCAGGGGAATGCGGTTTGCCAACGCTGCATGTCTTCGACACTCCGACGGGCAGCGTTTGCCCTGCGGTGTGGGGGCCGATGACCGGACCCCTTCGAGGATTCCAAGATGCTCCCTTCCCCCTCCCTGACCGGTTCATTGGAACGCGTCGCATTGCGCGAGTCGCGTTCACGAGCAGCATCACGCGCTAATCACTTCCTGCCGTTCAGCACGCCAGACTTGGATGAGTCGGAACTGGCCGAATTAACCGAGACGCTGCGCGCTGGCTGGCTTTCGGCCGGTCCGAAGACTCGTCAGTTCGAGCAAGAGTTCGCGAAGTTCGTGGGGGTGAAACACGCCATCGCGGTCAACAACGGCACGACGGCGTTTCGGTTGGCGCTGCAAGCACTCGATCTCAGGCCGGGCGACGAAGTCATCATGAGCCCGTTCGCGCCGGTCGCCGCCTCGGAATTGGTACGTGCGTTGGGAGCCATTCCGATATTCGTCGATGTCACCGAGCGGGGCCTGCATCTCAGCCCGGAGTTGCTGCCACACGCGATCACCGAGCAGACGCGAGCCGTCATGATTTCGCACGTCGCCGGTCTGCCAGCCGAAATGGATGAATTACTGATGATTGCTCGGCGACACGGTTTGCTGGTGATCGAAGATGCTGGACAGGCCCTGCCGGCGACGTACCGGCATCACCAAGTCGGCGGCCTCGGTGACGTGACCTGCTTCACTTTTTTTGCTCAGAAGGCGTTGTCGTTGGGTGAGGGGGGCTTCATCTGTACCAACAGCGCGAGCATTGCCGATCGCTGCCGAGTGCTCGTGATGAGTCCGTGGGATTTGCTGCCGCCCACGCTGGAGGACGAGCCAGACATTTCGACTTCAGACACGGTCTCCTTTACGTCTTCGACGAAAACCACGAACGGTCTGACCAGTCCAATCTCTGCCAACGGTCGGACTCGTCGAGGACGCAACAGCTCCAAGTCCGCGACGTACGATGACGCTCAAATGCTGGCCTTGTCGTCCGACGGCTATCAAGCGTCGATGTGCGACCTCTCTGCCGCCGTGGGAATTGCTCAGCTCCGCAAGGCAACGGTGATGTGGCAACGTCGGCGCGAGATCGCGGTCACGTACAACGTCTCGTTCAGCCGCATGGTCGAACTGCAATGTCCCGCCGATCGCGCCGACTCACAGCACGCTTGGCATCTGTATTTGTTGAGTCTGAACCTGCAGCGGCTACGTTGCTCGCGCAATCAATTCCTGGCTGAACTTCGTGCGCGCGGCATCGGTGCGACCATCATGCCCCCGCCGTTGCACTTGCAGCCTGCGTATGCGTCGCTGGGGTATCAACCGGAGAGCTGTCCGATCGCGACGCAGGAATACGCTCGCGAAATCTCGCTGCCGATCTACAGCCGCATGAACGACGACGACACACAGCGCGTGATCGACGCGGTCGAGAGCATCGTCAAACGCTTCCGTGCAATCCCGAATCTCCCGCGCTGAGCCGTAGCCTGACTCTCTGAGTCGGGCGAGTTCTCGCGAAAGTCCCGACTCGGAGAGCCTGTGAAAGAATTGGTAGCTGGACTCACCAGAGTTCAGATTTCACGGCGAATGCTGAAGTCTGGCGACTTCAGCTACCAAAAAGTTCACAGCTCGGAGAGTCAGGCTACGGACTTATCGGACAGGCTCTGACTGTCGTGGCGTGAGCGGCTGACGATAGACTCCGCCCTCCCCGATTCGAGACCCACCCTGCCCTCCCCGTTTTTGCCTTCCTGTCAGTTTGGAATCCGGACATGCCTGCTCTTTGGACGCGATTCTCCGCCCTGTTCGTCTGCTTGGCGACGATGTTGTTTTGGTCGAGCACCGTGTCGGCTCAGATGGGACCGGTGAAAGTCACAGTGGTCGAGGTCATCGAACGCGACCTCGCATCGGGCCGAGCGTTTGTCGGGACCGTGGAGGCTCGGCGGCACAGTTCCGTCGGCAGCGCGGTGTCGGGGCGAGTGGAGGAGTTTCTCGTCAATGAAGGGGAAGCGGTCACCAAAGACCAGCCGTTGGCAAAGCTGAAGACGCGCAACATCGAAATTCAAATTGACGCCGCGAAGGCTGAGTTCCAATTGCGTCAGCACGAATTGCAGGAGCTCAAGAACGGGGCGAGAAAGGAAGAGAAACTCGAGTCCGAAGCGCGAATGAAAGCCGCTGACGCTGCGAAGAAGTTGGCGTCGGCGAAACTTTTGCGAGTCAAAGGGCTGATCGAGCGAAACGCCGCCACGCGAGAAGAGATTGAAGACGTCAGCGGCATCTCTGAGACCGCGACCGCGATGCACCTCGCCGCGAAGGCCGCGTATGACTTGGTCATCGCCGGGCCGCGGCCGGAGAGAATCGATCAGGCACAAGCGCGAGCGGATGCGGCCAAGGAAGAGATCAACCGGCTCGAAGACATCTTGGAGAAACACACGATTAGAGCTCCGTTCGACGGCTACGTCGTGGCCGAGCACACCGAAGAAGGCCAATGGATCGAATCGGGCAAACTGGTCGCAGACATCGTTCAAGTGAATCCGATCGAAGTCCGCGTCGCCGTTCAAGAGTCATACGTCCCTCGGCTGTCACTCAAGATGTTGGCGAAAATCGACGTCGAAGCGATCCCTGGGCAGACGTTCGAGGGCACCGTGACGGCCATCGTTCCCAAAGCCGATGAGAAGTCGCGGACGTTTCCGGTGCGAGTCACCTTGAAGAATCCGCAGCAAGCGGACGGAACGCCGTTGCTCAAGCCGGGCATGTTCGCGAAGGTCGAGTTGCCGGTCGATCAAAAGAATCATGTGTTGCTCGTTCCGAAGGATTCGCTTGTGCTCGGCGGATCGAAGCCGCTGATTTACGTCGTCGTATTCGACGACAAGACCAAGAAGAAGACGGTGCGGCCGGTGCCGGTTCAAATGGGAATCTCGTTGAACTCGTGGATCGAAGTCACCGGTGAGTTAAAAGCAGCACAAGAGGTTGTCGTCGAAGGCAACGAACGGCTTCGCCCCGGCGCGGAAGTGGTCACGGAGGCGGCGAAGATTCAACCGCCGAAATCGACCGTCAGCAAATCTCGCACGCTCATACCGACGGAGAGTTCCTCCGAAGCCCCGCCCGCCGCCAGTCCCGCTGAGTGACATCCCCCTGTAGCCACGCTCGCCAAGAGCGTGGGTTTCGCGTGAATTCCCCACGCTCTTGGCGAGCGTGGCTACCCTCCAGTTCCACGGCCCCCGCCATGAATTCGATTGAGTGGTTTGTTCGCAATCCGGTGAAGGTTTCGGTCGGCGTGATCCTGATCGCGCTGTTCGGGACGATCGCGCTCTACAAGATGCCGATGCAGCTCACGCCGGAAGTCGAGGTGCCGACGATCACGATCACGACCATGTGGCCGGGAGCCAGCCCGCAAGAGATCGAAAGCGAAATCATTCAGCCGCAGGAGGAACAACTGCAAAGCGTAGAAGGCTTGCAGAAGATGTCCTCCGAAAGCATGGACTCGCGCGGGCAGATCACGCTGGAGTTCGCCGTCGGCACGCCCACCAGCGATGCGTTGCTCAATGTCAGCACGCGGCTGCAACAAGTCCGCGAGTACCCCGTCAATGCGGATGAACCGGTCGTCGCCACGTCGAACATCGCCGACCGCTTCATTGCCTGGTTCATTCTCACGCCACAGAAGCCGTCGGAGGAAAAGCTCGACGAGGCGATCGCCAAGCATCCCGAATTGAAGACGCAGCTCGATCGCGTGAAGCACGCTCACAATCCCGGCCTCGCGATCTTCCGCATGCGTGAGCTGGCCGAGGAGCATCCCGAAGTCCGCGACCTGCTGCCGCCCGACATGGACGTCACCAAGCTGCGGCGATTCTGCCGCGATGCCATCGAAACGCGGCTCGAACGTGTGGACGGCGTGTCGAATGCCAACGTCATGGGGGGACGCGAAGAGGAATTGCAGGTCGTCGTCGATCCGCATTTGCTTGCCGCGAGACAGCTCACGATCGGCGATGTCCGGGAAGCCCTCCGCAAGCAGAACAAGGACACCTCAGGCGGCGACTTCTGGGAAGGAAAGCGGCGGTACGTCGTCCGAACGCTCGGCCAGTTCAAGACCGAGGACCAAGTCCGCAACGTCATCCTCGCCAGCCGCGACGGCAATCCGGTTTATGTGCGCGACGTCGGCGAGGTTCGCCTCGGTTTCAAGAAGCCGGACGGACTCGTGCATCGCTACGGCACGTCGGTCATTGCGATCAACGCCCAGCGTGAGACCGGCAGCAACGTTTTGGAGGTCATGAATGGCCTGCGCAAGACGGTTGCGAAGCTGAATGAAACGGTGCTCATGCAGAAGGGGCTTGAGCTGACGCAGGTCTACGACGAGACCGAATACATCGACTCGGCGGTCAACGTCGTGAACGACGACATCCTGCAAGGAGCCGTGCTGACGCTGCTCGTGCTGGTGATCTTCCTGCGCAGCTTGCGTTCGTCTCTGGTCGTGTTGCTGGCCATCGCGGTCAGCGTGATCGGCATGTTTTTGATGCTGGGCATACTGGGCCGCACGCTCAACGTGCTGACGCTGGCGGGCATCTCGTTCGCCGTCGGCATGTTGGTCGACAACTTCATCGTCGTGATGGAGAGCATCTTTCGGCATCACCGCGAAGGCGAAGACGTGTTGATGGCCACGGTCAAAGGGACCAAAGAAGTTTGGGGCGCGATTGTCGCTTCGACGCTGGCCAACCTCGCCGTGTTCGTGCCGGTGCTGTTCGTGCAGGATCAAGTCGGCCAGTTGTTCCGCGATCTGGCGCTGGCCGTCAGTTGCTCGCTGGCACTATCGCTGCTCGTGGCTCTGATTCTGATCCCAACGGCCGCCAGCCGGTTGCTCGGAGGCTCGAAACGAACCGGCGATTCGCTTGCTCCTCCCGGCTTTGTCGCGACTCTACTGGCACCGCTCGACCTTTTCGGCGGTTGGTTCGTCAACGTCGTCGTCGGTCTAAACGCGTGGCTGTTGAGGAGCATCCCGGCACGTTTGCTCGCGATGTCGGTGCTGATCGGCGTGCCGTGCTACGTCAGTTATCTCCTGATGCCGAAAGTCGAGTACCTGCCGAACGGGAATCGCAATCTGGTGATCGGCATTCTCGTGCCGCCGCCGGGGTACAACCTGGAACACATGGAGACGATGGGGCGTCGCATCGAGTTGTCCGCCAAAAAGTATTGGGACATCGATCTCGACGATCCGGCGAACAAAGACTTGCCGCACCCGATGATCTCGGACTTCTTCTATGTGGTCCGCGGCCGGCAGTTGTTCATGGGCGTGCGAGCCGTCGATCCGCTGCAAGGGCACAGGCTGGTCAAGCTGGTGCAAGAGATCGTCACCGGCATTCCGGGAACGCTGGGGATCGTGAAGCAGTCGAGCCTGTTTGAGCGCGGCCTGACCTCCGGCCGCTCGATTGATATCGAGCTGACCGGCCCCGACATCAAACAACTGGTCGGCTTTGGCGGCCGAGTCATGGGGCAAGTCAGTCAAATCATCCCCACGGCTCAAGCCCTGCCCTTGCCCAGTCTCGATCTGAGCAGCCCGGAAGTTCACGCCAAGCCGCGCTGGGAACAGGCGGCGGAACTCGGTCTCTCCGCCGATGAGATTGGCTATGCGATTGATGCCCTCGTCGACGGAGCGTACGCGACCGACTTCTTCGTCGGCGGCGACAAGATCGACCTGTCGATCGTCGGCCGCGAAGACATCGCCCAGCGCACGCAAGACCTGGAAAGCCTGCCGATCGCGACACGCACCGGCCGCGTCGTCTCTCTGGGAGCAATCGCCGACCTGTCGTTGCAGAGCGGCCCCGAACAAATCAATCGCCGCGAACGGCAGCGCGCCATCACGATCCAAGTCAGTCCGCCGCCGGAGATGGCCCTCGAAGACGCGATGCAGAAAATCCAATCAGAGATCATCACGCCACTGGAAAACGACCCCGAGTTCCGCGGCTTGTACCAAGTCGGCCTCTCCGGCACGGCCGACAAGCTGCGGACAACGTGGCTGGCGATCCGTTGGAATTTGCTGCTGGCCATGCTCATCACCTATCTCGTGATGGCTTCGCTGTTCGAGTCGTGGCTCTACCCCTTTATTGTCATGCTCAGCGTTCCTCTCGGAGCGGTTGGCGGCTTCATCGGCCTCGCGCTGCTGAACATCATTTTGAAACCGTCTGGCCATGTGCAGCCGCTCGACATGCTGACGATGGTCGGCTTCATCATTCTGATCGGCACGGTGGTCAACAACCCGATCCTGATCGTCGAGCAGGCCCTCGTCCACATCCGCGACGACGGCCTGACTCCCCATGCCGCGATCCTGGAAAGCGTGCGCACCCGCATCCGTCCAATCTTCATGACCGCGTTCATCGGACTGTTCGGCCTGCTGCCGTTGGTGATCACTCCCGGCGCCGGCAGTGAACTCTATCGCGGCCTGGGCAGCGTGACGCTCGGTGGACTCGTCGCTTCCACAGTCTTCACGTTGTTCCTCGTGCCGGTCTCGTTCAGCCTGGCGCTGGATAGCAAAGCCGCGCTCCTGCGACTCTTCCGGACGCAGCCCAACGCGATCGCTCAACCTTCGCCCGCGGAGGTGAAGCCTGTCGTCAGCTCGGCTCGCACGGAAGAGCCGAGTTTGGTTGCCGGGACGCTCCAGCAAGAACCCGCTTCGTAATGCTGTTGCTCGGCCAATCGACCGATAGACTTACGCCGTTCTAAACCAGACAGGCGAGCGGGCTGGCGTCAGCCCCCGGTCTGGCGGCGAATACACCGGGGGGCTGACGCCGCCCCGCTCGCCAGCATGTCTCTTCATTCTGAAAGTGAGGCTCTGATGTCTGGCATTGAAGCAATGAGCTCGTATGTCCTGACTCTCGGATTAGCGACGGTGTTTGTGTTGGTCTGGGTGACTCGTCAGCAGAAGACGAAACAAGACGCCCAGATTTGGCTGATGTCTGGTGCCGTGGGCCTGTTGTTGGGAGCCGCAGGTGCGGCGGCCAGCGTGCAGTTGCTGGGGTTCCAAGTGACAGAGGTTCCACAGAAACAGCCTGCCCCCGACGCCGGGGGCACTTCGGCACCGACGATGGGCGGCGCGGGTGGCCCACCCGGTGGCGGCGGAATAGGTGGTGGTGGCGGCGGAATGATGGGCATGATGGGCGGCGGACAAGGCCCGCGGCCCAAGCAACAACTCACCACGTTGGTCCGTAAGCTCGAACTGCTCACCGGCGATGTCGCGCTCACGCTGACCGCCGAGCAACAGCCAGAAGTTGCCAAACGACTCGACGCACTGGCCGAACTCAAAACGCTGACGGACGAAGAAGCGGAAGAGAAATACAAAGACTTGCTCTCGCTACTCGATGACGCACAGAAAGCCAAACAAGACGCCATCGGACTACCGTTCCGCCGAGGCGGTGGCGGTGGTTTCGGCGGCGGTGGTGGCACGCAACCTCCACCGGACGCCAATCCGTTTGAGAGCGAGCAAAACGCCAATGCGTTGAAATCTCTGCGAGACCGCGTGAAAGGTTCCGCGACGAAATAAACCGGCGAAGCCGCAAAGTAGACGAGTCACTCCGTGACTCGAATCGAGTCACGGAGAGCGTGTGAATTTTTAGGTAGCTGAAGTCGCCAGACTTCAGAATTCGCCGAAAAAACTGAACTCTGGCGAGTTCAGCTACCCAAAAAATCACAGCCTCGGAGTGACTCGTCTACTTTGCGCCGGAATCCACAACCGACCGTCGTCCCGCTACAGTCCCGCCCTTTCCAATCATTCCTGGTGAGGGTGCGTGACCGATGGCTGTGTTGATGCAGATTCAGAAAGCGTGCAAAAGTTATGGCGAGCAAGTGCTGTTGAATGAAGCCGAGGCGACGATATCCGATGACGTGAAGGTCGGCTTCATCGGCCGCAACGGAGCGGGGAAGAGCACGCTGCTCCGCATCCTGCTGGCAGAAGAGGAACTCGACAGCGGCGAGGTGATTCGGCATCCCAATCTGCAAGTCGGCTATCTGCGGCAGCATGACCCGTTCCTGCCTGGCGAGTCCGCTCACGACTTCCTGATCCGCGACAGCGGGCAGCCCGAATGGAAGTGCGGCGAGGTGGCTGGCCAGTTCGAGTTGAAAGGGGACTATCTCGAAGGCCCGGTCGCTCGGCTGTCGGGCGGTTGGCAAACTCGCGTCAAACTCGCGGCGCTGCTGTTGCACGAACCGAACCTGCTGTTGCTCGACGAGCCGACCAACTTCCTCGACCTGCGCACGCAGATTCTGCTCGAACACTTTCTGAAAAACTTCAAGCAGGCGTGCCTGATCGTCTCGCACGACCGGGCATTTCTCGGCGCGACGTGTGATCACACGCTCGATCTGTCACGCGGCAAGCTGACGATGTATCCGGGAAAGATCGACGCGTTTCTGACTTATCAGAAAGAACAGAACGAGCACCTGCTTCGTTCCAACGCCGCGATCCAAGCCAAGCGCCGCGATCTGGAAGTCTTCATCGCCAAGAACAAAGCACGAGCCAGCACCGCATCGCTCGCTCGGTCCAAGTCCAAGCAGCTCGAACGGCTGGAACTGACCGACATCGCCAGTGACGAGCCGACCGCGTGCATCCGCGCACCGCTCGTCGAACCGCGGCAAGGCGCGGCCGTGCGATGCAAGGATCTGACGATCGGATATCCCGAACGCCAAGTCGCCAGCGGCATCGACGTGGAAATCGATCACGGTTCGCGAGCGGTCATCGTCGGCGACAACGGCCAAGGGAAGACGACGTTCCTGCGAACGGTTGTCGATTCGATTCAGCCGCTCGCCGGCGAGGTGCGCTGGGGCTTCGGATGTCAGATCGGCGTCTACGCCCAGCACGTCTACACCAGCCTCCCCGCGAAGGACACGGTGCTGGAGTACCTCCAATACAACGCCGCGTTCGGCACGACGACGCAGAAGATCTTGAACGTCGCCGGAGCGATGCTGTTTCGTGGCGATGCCGTTCACAAGCGGGTCTCGGTCCTCTCAGGAGGCGAACGTGCGCGAGTCTGTCTCGCCGGCCTGTTGCTCTCTCAATACAACGTGTTGGTTCTCGACGAACCGGGCAACCATCTCGACGTCGATACGGTCGAAGCACTCGCTCAAGCGCTCGTCGAATACCAGGGAACGGTCATCTTCACCACGCACGACCGGCACTTCATGAAGCGCGTCGCCACCTGCGTCATCGAAGTCCGCGATGGACACGTCACGAACTACGGCGGCGGCTACGACGCCTATCTCTACTCCGTCAACAAAGAGATCGAAGACGGCGAACGCGAACTCGCCACTCGCCTCAGCAAGGCCCCCCCCACCGTTCGCAACCTGACCGCCGCTCGCGCACCGCGCCGCGACGATCGCGTTGTGCGCAAAGAGATCGCGACCATCGAGAAAACCATCGCCCGGCTCGATGACCAAAAGAAGGCGGCCAGCAGCCGACTCATGGAAACCTGCGATGCCAGCGAATCCCTGCGTCTGCACAACGAAGTGACCGCCCTGGCCTCGCAACTCGAAGAAGCCGAAGAACGCTGGTGCCAGTTGCAGGCCGAGTTGGAAGAGGCCGCGTAACGCGCTCGTAGTGACCCGATTCATCGGGTCCAGTTCGCAAGTCTTGGCGAGCGGGGCGGCGTCAGCCCCCCGGTGCTGTGG
>CAMDPX010000133.1 GCA_945905295.1 Planctomyces sp. SH-PL62
ACATCGCCCAACAAAAAAAACTCCCGATCCGTCCTCACCGCAGCTATCCCAGACAAGCTCTCCCAAAACGTTCAAAATCCACCAGTGGAACTCGAAAGACCAAACCCAATGCGACAAAGTAAGTGCCATTGGGCGTCAGCCCCCCGGTCAGGTGAGAGTTGGGAAAGTCGGCTCTAACCGGGGGGCTGACGCCGCCCCGCTCGCCTGAATCATCTACCGTGTGTGATAAACGTGCGGCCAATTCGCCCTGGCCCTCGACAGCCAACCGATAGTTGTTCGCCACCGAAAGTTGTTCGACGGGGCCGTCGATCAAAATGCGTTCGCCATACATTCGCTCGATCAACTTCCGCGCGGCCGCACGTTCGGCGTCCGTCACTTCGAGCAGCAACGTATCGAGCGATTCGCTCCCATCGCAGCGACGTAACAGCACGGCCAAGCCGGACGCCAGCAAGCCCGCGCGAATCGAGTGCCGCACATCCTCGCCGGCGATCAGATGCAGCAGTTCGCCGTCGGCAATGACTGTGAAGGGGAGGGCCAGCCGAGGGTACGCAGTGCGGTTGGCGGACATTGAAATGTTTTGTCCCAAACGGGTCGTGAGAGTGTTATGAGAAACGGAGAGAAGGAGCCCGACGAATCAAAGAGACGACGAATGGGGCCAGCCGTTGCAGCATTCGTCGTCTCCTTCGATTCGTCGGGCTCCCCCTTCACCCATCATTCTTTCGCCGATTCGATCATTCGCAAACGGAGCGTGCTGACGATGTCCGGCTGGTGCTTGAGCAGCATGTTGTTGACCATGAACTCGGGATACTGCTGATACTTCTTGCGGACGGTGTAAACGAAGAGCGTTTGATTGGCTCCGTTGGGTGTGATGCGAATCTCTCCCTTGTTGATCGGCAGTTCGCGAGTCGGTGCGTCCCACCAGGCGAGATAGCCGCCGCCGGGCAACTCTTCGTGAGTGACGATGAAGTCGAGCGTGATGGTCCCCATCGGAGTCATCACGTCCGAGACGACATGCCGGCGGTTCCCTTCGAGCGGTTCCGTGCGTTGCTTCTGACGGACGGTCTTGAACATCTTCTCCCACTCGTCGTAGTCCGAGAGGATGCGCCACGCTTGCTCGATCGTCACCGGAATCACGACGGCCGTGCGGATCTCGCGATGCCCGTCGTCCGAGAGCACGAGCTTTGAGATGACTCCTTGATCGGGAGTCGTCGGATCCTCCATCTTGCTGGCCGCCCAGGTGCCGCGCGCGAAGTACCAGCCGAACAACAGACAGAAGCCGAGCAAGACCAGACCTAGAATGCCTTTGATCGGCCGCTTCTGTCGCGGTGCTCCATTCGAGTTGCTCGTGGCGGGAGTTGGTTCAGTCATCGAAAGTTCTCCCGGATCGTCGACCTACCGCAGGTCTCAAAAAAAGATGGGCATTGTCAGCAAGCCGCCAATGAACGAACCGCTCATGCCTCCCAGCGTGTGCAAACAGCAGTAACTCCAGCACGACGCGCAAGCGAGTGGTTCAGAATGTGATCACTCGCTTGCGCGTCGTGCTAACTCTCTCGGTCAACGGTTGAACGACATCAGCGCCACGCCGATCAAGATCATCGCCAGCACGCCGATCACACTGCCGGCCAACATGCCGCCGGTGATCTTGCCGAGTTGTTTCCAGTAGCCTTGCTTCGACGGCAGATCTGTGCGAACTGCAAGCTGCAACGCCGACAAGCCGCTCGCCGCTAACATCCACACCGGGCCGAGGATCACGATCGACAGGCCAATCACGATCACCGATTGAGAAATCTGCGACGTGTTGGTCAATCCGGCGATGATCGTGCCGATGACACTCGCGGCGAGAAAGCTGGTCCAGAACATCCCCTGACTGCTCGGCAGACTCTTGGGCCGATCCGGTGTCTCGTCCCACTCATCGGGTTCCGGAGCATAGTTGCCAGCGACGACCGCTCCGATCGCACCACCCAGCGTGTGCAGGCAGCAGCAGCAACAACAGCAGCACGAATAGAGGACGACGTACTTCTTCTTTCGCTCGCCCCGTTCAGGTGGATGCTGCTGAATGAGATCGTCGCCGCCAAGAAATGGTTCGTTGCTGGATGACACGTTGAGGCCCTCGAACGAGGATTCATGTCTGTCGAACTGACTCAGAACAACATCGGCGATTATGGTAGGTGCCGCGCGCGAGGCTCACAATCAAGTCGTGTCTTCAATTCGTCGTCTCCTTTCATTCGTCGGGATTTCGAAAAGACAGCCCGACGAATCGAAGGAGACGACGAATGAATGCCAAGCATTCGAGTGCGAGACTGGAGACGAATCTTGAGTGACCGATATCCCCCCGGCCCACCGAATGACTCGTTTGGGACGCGGCATCTTGCGGCGATGCGCGACGATCTGATGGGGTTTTGCTTGCGGCTTCAGCGGCGATATGGCGACGTGTCTCGGTTTCGTCTGGGGCCGTTTGACTGCTACCACCTGACGCATCCCGATCATGTGCATGAAGTGCTCGTCGAGAAGGCTCGCAGCTTTCGCAAACCGACGCGGCTGAAACACGTCTTCGGTCGCTTCGAAGGGCAGGGGCTGGTCGTCAGCGATGGCGAGTTGTGGTTGCGACAACGACGGCTCGTGCAACCCGCATTTCTGCCGGCTCAAATGGCCGATTTCGTCGAGCCGATCACAAAACTCACACGTGAGATGCTCCAGCAGTGGGGCGACGCGACCACCATCGACTTCGCTGCGGAGATGCGGCGGCTGACTCTGCGGATCGTGGCGAGGACGTTGTTCTCGACCAGCGTGGACGACGCCGTTGAACAACTCGGCGAAGCGGTGGACGTGATCCAGCGCTGGTCGATGCGTGAAATGAATCGTGTCATGCCGTGGCCAACATGGCTGCCGCTGTTCGGTCAACCGCGAGTCCGTGCGGCTCTCGCGTTCGTGGATTCGCTGGTGCGGCGCATCATCCGCGAGCGACGGGCCTCACCCACACGCGGCGCGGATTTGCTGAGCCAGTTGCTCAACGCGGTCGATGCCGAGGGCAATGGACGCGGCATGAGCGATCGGCAACTCCGCGATGAGATGGTGACGCTGCTGCTCGCCGGCCACGAGACGAGCGCCGCCGCGCTGACTTGGAGCGGTTGGATGCTGGCGACTCATGCCATCGAACAGGATCGAATCGCGGACGACGTGCGATCGGTGCTGGGCGAGCGTCCCGCCGAGTTCGCTGATCTGCCACAAGTCGCGCCGGTCGAACGAGCGTTCAAAGAGTCGCTGCGGCTTTTTCCGCCCGTCTATTTCCTCTCGCGCGAGGCAGCCGAGCCGGTCCAGATCGCCGGCTTCAAGATCGCGCCGAAGAGCCAAGTCTTTCTGAACCCGTATCTGACTCAGAGAGACGCACGCTGGTTTCCGGAACCGGAGCGGTTCGATCCGCAGCGGTTCACTCCGGAGTGCGAGCATGACCGACCGGCGTGTGCCTGGTTTCCATTCGGTGCCGGCCCGCGAGCCTGTGTTGGTCGCAGTCTCGCCATGTTGGAGGGGACGCTGGTTATCACCGCGATCTTGCATCTGTTTCGACTCGAACCGGCGGCAGGGCAGGGGGAGCCAACTCCGGAATGGCAGTTATCATTACACCCCCAAGGAGGGCTGCGACTCAGTGTGCATTGCCGCTAGATTTATTGGGGGACGGAAAGTTGTTGCTGTCGTGGCAGGTTCTGGACGAGTCAAGCACGAGGCGCTTCGCACACGGATGCGAGGGGCACACACGGATGGAGGCGGGGCGAACGATTCGTTGATCCGTGTGTGCCCCTCGCATCCGTGTGCGAAGGCCCAGCCCAACACTTCCGGAACCGCCATTCCGATCCAGGAGACGCCGTCATCTGTCTCGTGGTCTGAGGCAAGACTTCGCTAGAATCTTGCCACTGTCTTTGCCGTCTTGCGACATCTGGAACGATGCCATGAGCCAACCTCAACTCCCGATCAATCCCGCCGGCGATGCGGCCGCGAGCTTTGCTGCGCGGTTGCCATCGCAAGCGTGGGAGTCGTTGTTGTGGGCGAATGATCCGCAGCATCCGGCTTGGGTCTGGTTCAAGCCTCCCGCGGTTCCACAGGGATTGGCGCTAGGAATTCCCGAAGAGACTTGGCGAACGTCTCCGCATCTTCAACAACTGACGCTGCGCAGGCTGCTGCATGCGGCCGGGGTCGATCCGAGTTGCGTTGCGATGTGGCAGTTTGCCGGCATGGCTTATCCGGGAATGAACGGTGCCAATCCGCTCTTCGATCAGCCCCTTCCCGCACCGGGGCCGGGAGTGAAACCGGAGATCATCGTCATCATCAATGTGCCCGTCATGATGATGCCGCCAATGAATTACATGCCCCCAATGGCGGCAACTCCGATGAATGCCAGCGCTGCGCCGCTCACGGGAAATCAGTCCGAGATCTTCGAGCGAATCGACATCGAATGGACGGCGGTGATCGATCTCGAACGAGACTTGGATCGCTTGCGGAAGATGCTCGTCGATCTGTCGGCGCGGATGAAGGTCTTGAATCGGGACTTGAACCCCGACGAGCGACTGTATTCCAGCCGCGAAGACAAACAGGATTGGCAGGACGCTCGGCGGTTTCTGCGAGACGGCGAAAATCGGCTGCGGGCGTGTGTCAAAGAGTTCGACATCGGCGATCCCAGTTCCGCCGGCTACCGTCGCGGCCTCGAACACATCTATCAGTCGTGCGTCGTGCCGCGCGTGCCGTTCAATGGAATGGAGTCCGCGGTCGGTCAGTTCGAGGCGCATCGCAAGATGGTCATGACTTTGCAAAGCAAGATGAACTCAACGTACCTCGGAGCAGTCTCCAACGGCGAACGGCGAGCTCAGCAGATTTTGAATCGGATCGCGGGCAAAGTCCGTGAAGCCGGAAACAAGAAGACGGCGCTCGGCGTCGTCATGGATGGCTAACTCTCAAACAATTACACCCCACTGAGCTTGCCTCAGTGGCTTGCGGGCTATTGCACTACGTTGATCGAGACTTCGAGTCACGTAGTGCAAAAGCCCGGTAACCACCGACACAAGGTCGGTGGGGTGGTGAAGACATCGACTAACCCTGAAGGAACCGCATGAAGATCAAAGAAATTGTCTGCCAAGTCCTGCGTTGTGAATCGGTCGTGGCGAAGACCGCCAGTTGCCAAGACGTCGTGCTCGTGCGCGTTCGCACCGACGATGGACTGGAAGGGATCGGCGAAGCCGATTCGTCGCCCGAGGTCGTGAAGGCCATCATCGACGCACCGTTCAGCCACAATATCGCCTGCGGACTGAGACAGATTTTGATCGGCGAGAATCCGCTCGAAACCGAGCGGTTGTGGCAGAAGATGAATCGCAAGACGATGTACTTCGGCCGCACCAGCGTCACCGTCTCGGCGATGGCGGCGGTCGACATGGCGCTGTGGGACTTGAAGGGCAAGGCATTCGGCCAGCCGATTCATCGGTTGCTCGGCGGAGCGTTTCACAAAGAGATCCCGGCATACGCCTCGATCCTGTTCGGACGGGACGGCGCAGCGACCGCCGACATCGGCCGCCGCTGGATCGAAGCGGGCTACGGTGCGGTGAAATTCGGATGGGAGCCGATGGGGACTTCCGAAGCGGTGGATATCGACCTCGTGCGCGGCGCTCGCAAGGGACTCGGCGACAGCGCGACGCTGCTGATCGACGCGGGTTGCGTGTGGGATGCTCGCACCGCGCTGCGACGTGCTCATAAGTTTGCCGACTACAATATCGAGTGGCTCGAAGAACCGCTGCGTCAGGCGGACGTCGGAGGCTATCGCTGGCTGCGCGATCGCTCGCCGGTGCCGATCGCGGCAGGGGAGGGGGAGTGCGGACGCGAATCGTTCCGCCCGCTCATCGACCAGCACGCGCTCGACGTGTATCAAGTCGATCTCTCACGCAACGGCTTCACCGACGCCAGCTACATCCGCCAGCGCGTCGAAGAAATCGGAGCCCGTCTCTGCAACCACTGCTACACCAGTCCGCTGACCGTCGCCGCCAGCTTGCACTGGCTGAGCACCTGCCGCGACGCCTTCATCTTCGAGGACTGCGTCGAAGACGTCCCGATGCGCAACGACCTGACGCTCGAACGAGTCCAAGCCGACAAGGACGGCCTCATCCGAGTCCCCGACCGCCCCGGCCTCGGCGTCACGCTGAACGAGGAGTTCGTGAAGCGATATCAGATCGCTGAGTCGCGCTGAGCGAATTGGTCTTCATGATTTTGTGTCCCATGTTTTTGCCAATCTCTTTTGGCAAAATCATGGAAAACAGAATCATGCAGGCGAATCGGATCATTCTGAAAGCGAAGGGATCACTCATGGCCAAGAAGAAAGCATCCGCCAAGAGAACGAAGCCGGCGATGGCCGCGAAGCCCGTCAAGAAGGGACGCAAGGTCAAAGCCGCTCCCAAGAAATCGCCCGCGACCAAGAAGCCAGCGAAACGAAAGGCTGTGAAAGAGCCGGAAGTGTCGCTCGGCCGGCCGCTGGTCACGCAGGAAGAGAAGCTCTACATGCTTTTCAAAGACGACTATCACGCTCGGCAGATCTTCGAGTTCCTGCGAGTCAACACGCTCAAGGAGTTGGAAGAGCTCAGCCCGCAGCAGATCGTCCGCCGAGTCTCGAAGCCGGTGTTCGATACGGTCGATCGCATTCGTCAGACGCTGGCCGAAATGAAACGCTCGCTGCGCGACGACGAAGCGTATGCCAAGGAGTATCGCGACCACACGACCGAAAAGTGATGCGCAGTTAGAACGCTGTGCTCCAACTCGCCCCTCGCCACTAACCCCTCGCCACTCCCGCCATGTCTCGCATCGCCATCATCGGAGCCGGCCCGATTGGACTCGAAGCCGCGCTGCTCGCGAGGCAGTTCGGTCACGACGTGCAACTCTTCGAGAAAGGTCGCGTCGCCGAAAACATCCTCGATTGGGGACACGTCCGGCTCTTCAGTCCGTTCGGAATGAACTCCTCCGAGTGGGGCAGGGGGGCGCTCGCGAAGTCGCTCGGCCCTGATGCTCTGCCGCGTGATGACGAACTGCTCACCGGTCGTGAGTTTGCCGATCGCTATCTGATTCCGCTGAGCCAGCTTCCCGAACTCGAAGGCCGAATCCACGAGCAAAGCCAAGTCTATTCGATCAGCCGGCGGAATTTTCGGAAGACCGAAGGGATCGGATCACCGGCTCGCGGGTCAGAACCGTTTCAACTGCTGATTGAGCATAGCTTCGATGAGCGGATCGTGCTGGCGGACTTGGTGCTCGACTGCTCTGGCACTTACCCACATCACAATTGGCTCGGCAACGGAGGGATGCCGTGCCAAGGAGAACGCGACGTTTTGACGGAAGATTATTACAGACTGCCGACGATTCGCGCGGCGGAATATGGCAACCGCATCACGTTGGTGGTCGGCTCTGGATTCTCCGCCGCGACAAGCGTCGTGGCGTTGGCCGAGTTGGCTCGGCAGGCTCCCTTGACGAAAGTGATGTGGTTTGCGAATTCACTGCCGAATCAAACCGAGTCGGCCGGGCCGATCGTACGAATTCCCAACGATCCGCTGGTCGCGAGAGATCAGCTCGCCGCGAAGGCCAACGAATTGGCGAGCCGCGAACGTTTCTCACGAGCGTCATCGGCTGAGTCGTCGAATCATCCTGTCGAATGGTTCGCTGACGGTGCGATCAAGAGTCTGCGGCGCAAACAGCCCGGCCTCATTTTTGACGTCCCCGTTTTGGACGTCGAGCTTGATTGGTCACGAGCGGCGGGGCAGGGGAGCAACCTACCTCCGCGACTGACGGTCGATCGCATCATCGCCAATGTCGGCTATCGTCCCGATCGCTCGATCTACGAAGAGCTCCACGTCCACGAATGCTACGCCACGCAAGGGCCAATCAAGCTGGCCGCGAAGCTGCTCGGAGAATCCTCCGCCGACTGTTTGACTCAAACGAGTCACGGCGGCGATGTGCTGAAGAATCCCGAACCCAACTTTTTCATCTTGGGGTCGAAGAGCTACGGACGAAACTCCAACTTCCTGTTGCGAGTCGGTCTTGAACAAGTGCGCGAGGTCTTGACTCAAGTCCTCTAAACAAGCGACCCCGCCGAGTGCGCCTCGGCGGGGTCGTTGAAATCGGGTCTCGTCTCGACGAGAGCGGCTATCTATCCGTGATGACCAGAAGTGCCGAGGACAACAGCCCCAACTGCGTGTTGCCACCCGTCACGCCGCTGAGCGTGAGCAACACGTCCTCGGCGGATTCCCGAACGGCATCGCGAGTGATCGCGAAAGTGACCGTCTTGGTGGTTTCCCCAATCCCGAACGTGACCGTTCCGTTGGGGCTCGTAAAGTCCCCGACCTGAGCGGTCCCTGCCAGCGCGGAGAAGACCACCGTGGCGACAGTCGCACTGCCGCCGGTTCGCGTGATGACAATGCTGGCCGTCCCGCCTCTTTCTGTCGCCGTGAAAGTGGCCCGACTGAACTGGATGGTTGGCGGAGCGATGGCCATCGCCACAATCAGTTCTCCACCACCGACCGTGCCGACCAGACTCGCCGTTCCCAGCGCCTGATTGCTCAGTCCCGCGATGGTATTGATCTGGAACAACTTCGAGACGGTTTCATCCACACCTTCAACTCGAAGCTGCATGACCGCCAAAGCCACTCCGTTGCCGCCGCTGCCCGCGCCGCTGATGTCGAATCCGATCCGGTCCGTGGGATCGACGCCCAACGAGCCCAGCGTCGTCAGCAATCCGCCATTGGGACTTCCACCGCCGGCCGTATCACCAGCGGCTCCATCCACGGCTCCTTGTCGCACCAAGACATTCAGCGTCGAGTCGATACCGAACAACGTCGTCGCGGTTCCGCTGTTGCCGTTACTGCCGTCGATGTCGTCGTTGTCATTGCGGTCATAAGCGGCAGCCACGATGTTCGGGTCCATTCCAACGTTCGTATCGGTGGCGATGAACGCCAAATCGGCATCGGTTGCGGCCAGTGTTGAGGTCACCGGCTGAAAACGAATGTTGTCGTTGCCAGGATTCACGATCCGCAACCGGTCCACCGTGGGATTGAAGTCCAATCCGGCTTGAGTTCCGGCCGCGAACGTCGGGGTGAGATTTGCCGCCGCACCGACCTCAGTCCCCTGACCGGTCGCGGTATTGATTCGCAGCGTGCGGTCCGTGCTGGTGAGCGCGAACAGCTCGCCGGTGGCCGGACGGAAGTCGATCGCCGCAATGGTCTCACCTTCGTTCAGGTTGCTGATCGGAGCGGAAGACAACAGGCGGCCGGGATCGTTGGCTCGGAAGCTGACCAAGCGATTGCTAGCCGAGACGCCATAAATGACTTCCTCGCGGGGCAGGGCCGTGAGCGAGTCCAATGTCGCTCCGGCACCAATCAAGCCGACCAACGTCGCTCGCCCGGTCGTCAAGTCGATCGTATAGAGCCGCCGGTTCATCGCGCCGAACGCGGTGCCGTCATCGTCAATGTCGAAACCGAGACGATTGTCCGTGTTGAAACCCAATGATCCGACGGTCGTGACCTGACCGCCATTCGGCGAGGGAGCGCCATCGACGCCGCCAATTCTCACCAGTGTGTTCCGGAGGTGATCAATTCCAAACAGCGTGGTCAGCGTGGGGTTCACGGTACCGGTGCCGCCTTGGGCGTTCCGGTCATAGGCGGCACCGATCACATTCGGATTGCGGCCGAAATCCAGACCAGCAACAAAGGCCAGGGCCGTATCTGGCTGAGTCCCCGCGCCGACGTTGTCACCATCGACGATGGCACCGTTGTTCGGGTTGATTCGGAAGTTTTGGTCGGAGTTCGAGATGACGCGCAGCCGGTCGACGCTCGGATTGAAGTCGATCTCAATTCGACTGCCGGTTGGCAGAAAGGCTGCGGTTCCAGCACCGACGCGCGTCGCCACGCCAGAGTTTGAATTCAGCGTGTAGAGCGTGTTCATGTTGGTCAGTCCATAGACCAAGCCGTTGGACGGCCGACTGTCGATGCTGACCAGATCCTCGCCCCTCGCCAAACCAGTGACCGGCACGTTATTGGTGATTACCGTCGGAGCACTGCTATCGAATTGGATCAGCCGATTGTTCGTTGTCAGCCCCAGCAACGCCGTCGGAACGATGCGGCTTTCCAGCATCTCCATCTGAGCTTGAGCGGAAGCCCAGTTGTTCGTTCGACGGTGAACCTTGACGCCAAACAGATTCGTAGCCAGCTTTCTAAACATGTCATAGCCCTTTCGATGTGTGGTCAATGAGTTGCGAATGCCCGCGGAAACAGGTTCTCCGCGTCAACTAGAATGGGGCGGAATCGTACTAGCGGTCCAAAACAAAATGCCATCAGGCGAATGCCTTTCGGTGAGGTTAAGTGTTGCCGCAAGCGACAGTCTGACCGGTTGAAACGAATTACGCGATTATGACGAGTGTGTCTGGCTCTGATCCGAACAAGGACGTTGCGTCCCGACCGCTTCCGGTCGTGAAACTCGGCTCGTTGGATGAGCTTTGGTTTCAGGTGGCCGGCACGCGGTGCAATCTGACCTGCACGCATTGCTTCATCTCGTGCAGCCCGCACAACGACTCGTTTGGATTCTTGTCGTTTGCAGAAGTCGAGTCGCGGTTGCTCGAAGCGGTCGAGTGGGGCGTCAAGGAGTTTTACTTCACCGGCGGCGAGCCGTTCTTGAACCCCGAGCTGGTCGCGATCCTCGAACGCACGCTCGACTTCGGACCGGCCACGGTGCTGACAAACGGCACGGTGCTCAAACCGGAATGGCTGGAGCGGCTGCGAGCGGCAGAGCAGGGGAGTCTCTACTCGTTGGAGTTCCGCGTCTCGATCGACGGTCCGACGCCGGAGTTGAATGATCCGATCCGCGGCCCGCGCACCTTTGAGCGAGCGCTGCACGGTGTCGAGTTGCTCGTGCAGTTCGGCTTCCTGCCGATCATCACAATGACTCGCGTGTGGGACGAATCGCGGGACGGCGAAATCCTTGGCCGCTTTCGCGAGTTGCTGCAACAACACGGTTACAACCGGCCGCGATTGAAAGTTCTGCCACGATTGCAGCTCGGAGCAGAAGCGAATCGGACCTGCGGCTACTCGTCAGCAGATCGCGTCACGGTGGAGATGCTCGCTGGTTACGACACGACGCAACTTGTCTGCCAACACAGTCGCGTTGTCACTGACCGAGGCATTGCCGTCTGTCCGATCTTGATCGACTCACCAGACGCGATCTTGGGGAGCACGTTGCAGGCAGCGAATCGCGGTTTCGCGGTGACACACGGAGCGTGCGCGACGTGCTATCAATACGGAGCGATCTGCACGAATCCCTCATCCCACGGCGGCAGACGAACGTAGTCCGGACGCCCACGTCCGGACAATTGATCGGACGTAGGCGTCCAATCGACGACGACAACGGAGCACTCATGCGACTCGCGTTCTTTGGCGGCATCTACAACAACCACGTCGCATTGGCGGCGGCGATTGCCGATGCGCGGAGCAGAGGTGTCGATGCGATGTGGTGCCTCGGCGATCTCGGCGCGTTCGGTCCGCATCCCGATCGCACTTGCGCACTGATTCGCGAGAACGGTATTTCGGTTGTGCAAGGCAACTACGATCACAGCGTCGGCCACGGCTTGAACGACTGCCAATGCGGCTATACCGATCCGCGAGACAATGACTTCGCGCAACTCAGCTACGACTACACGCTGGCTCACACGAGCGACGAGCATCGCGCGTGGATGCGCTCGCTGCCGCCGCAGTTTCGATTGGAGTTCGACGGTGTGAGATTGTTGCTCTGTCACGGCAGCCCACGCCGCACGAATGAGTTCTTGTGGGAATCGAACACGAGCACGCAGTTCCTGGCGAAGCTGTGCGACGACTTCGAGTGCGATGTGATCTTGGGGACTCATACGGGACTGCACTGGGAGCGATCGGGCACTAAGGGGTCGGGAGTCTTTTTCAGGCCGCCATCTCTGGCTCACGGATCTGAGTCGAGCGAGGGCGGCCTGAAAAAGACTCCCGACCCCTTCGCGTTCATCAACGTCGGGGTACTCGGCCGGCCGGAAAACGATGGCACGACGAACGTCTGGTACACGTTGCTGCGAACCGGCGACGATGTGAGGGCAGGGCGGTCTCCCCTGCCCTGGGAAGTGGAGTTCGTGCCGCTGGCGTACGATCACAAACAACTCGCCCGCGAGATGCGCGACGAACGCTTGCCGGACGAGTTCATCGAGACGATCCTCACAGGCTGGTGGACGACGTGTCTGGAAGTCTTGCCGTCGAAAGAACGGCGGCGCGGACGCTGGTGACGTGGGGCACGTATTCAACGTGCCCGGATAACTTGGCACTTTGGAAACGTGCCCCACGGGAAAGAGGAATCAATGCGAGCAGTCGTCCAACGAGTTTCCCGCGCGTCGGTGACAGTGGCTGGCGAAACCGTCGGCCAGATTGGACACGGCTTCTTGGTCTTGCTCGGAGTCGAAGACGGCGACGGCCAAGACGACGTCGTCTACATGGCCCAGAAGATTGCCGGTCTGCGAGTGTTCGAGGACTCGGATGGCAAAATGAACTTGGGGTTGGTTGAGGTCGGCGGCGCGATCTTGGCGGTCAGTCAATTCACGCTTTTGGGCGACTGCCGCCGCGGGCGTCGGCCGAGCTTCATCCAGGCGGCTCGGCCGGAATTGGCCGACGAGTTGTATCGAGCTTTCTGCGCCGAAGTTCGCGGCCAAGGGATCGAAGTTCAGACCGGCCGGTTTCAGGCTCACATGGATGTGGAGTTGGTCAACGACGGGCCAGTCACTTTGCTGATCGACAGCCGTAAGGAGTTTTGAAATTGGTTTCGGAGGCGGGGCAGTGGGTGTGAGAACGGCTGTCGGCTCTCGGCCGAAACGGCTTTCGGCCGGGCTACGGAAACCCTCGATTTCCCGGCGTTTCTCGCAGCCAACAAACAACATAACAGACATTATCGGACGTTGCGGAGACGGCAGGAATCGGAACAACGATGTGTTTGGACTGGGGCCAAAGACCGACACGCGGCTACTTCGCTACAGCTTGCAACGCTTGATCGAGATCGCCAAAGAGATCGTCCGCGTCCTCGATCCCGACCGACAGGCGGAGCAAGTCGAATGGGCATGGCGAGCCGTGGCCTTCGATGCTGGCTCGGTGTTCGAGCAGGCTTTCGACTCCGCCGAGCGAGGTGGCTCGTTTCCAAAGTTGAACTTTGGCGGCGGTGGCAATGGCGGCGAGCTCTCCGGCTTTGAGCCGGATCGAAAGCATCGCTCCGAAGCCGCCAATCATTTGGCGTCGAGCGACCTCATGGCCGGCGAAACTTGGCAGACCAGGATACAGGACTTCGGCTATGGCGGGATGCTCGGCCAGTCGCTCGGCGAGTTGTTGCGCGGACGTGGTCGCCCAGCGGACTCGCGGGAGTAGAGTTCGCAAACCGCGCATCAGCAGCCACGCCTCGAACGAGCCGAGCACCCCGCCACACTGAGAACGAATCGTGCGGACTCGCTTCCAATACCCGTCGGGCTCGGCGGAAAGTCTGGCGAAGATGTCCGGCGGGCGAACGGGTGAGTCGAACGACATCGTGTGTCCGGCGTCGCAAAGGGTCGGACCAGCGATGAGTGCTCCGGCGATGACATCCGAATGGCCGTTGAGATATTTCGTTGCCGCGTGCATGACGAGGTCGGCTCCCAGCGTCAGCGGCTGAGTAAAGACCGTCGCGGCGACTGTCGAATCGACCGCCAACTTGGCTCCGGCTTGATGTGCGATGTCGGCAGCGGCGGCGATGTCGGTCACATGCCAGAGGGGGTTCGAGGGTGTCTCCAGCCAAATCAGTTTCGTCTTTCCTGGCTGGACCGCGGCGCGAAGTTCGTCGAGCTTCGTTGTGTCGACCAGCGAGACCTTCAATCCCCAGCGACTCGCAAACGTGGTCAGCCAATTGCGGAGTGCCCAGTACATGACTGTCGGAGCAATGACGTGATCGCCGGGATCGAGAGCCAGGAAGCAGGCGGTCGCGGCGGCCATCCCGGAAGAGAAGACAAGGGCGTCAGTCCCCTGCTCTAGCGCGGCCAGCGTCGCCTCGACTTGATCGAACGTTGGATTGTCTGCTCGCGAGTAGCAGCGACCAGCGCTGTATTGGTTGTCGGAATCACGCTCGAACGTCGTCGAGACATGAATCGGCTGCACGACCGCTTTCGTGACCGGCTCAATGAAGCCGAGTCCTTGAGCAGCGAGGGTCGCAGGTGCGAGCGGCTTGTCGGACATGTGAGAACTCGGAGGCGACGGGGTCGGGAGTCTTTTTCCTGCCGCGGTCGAACGTGTTCCGATTGTTGGAAAAGTGTTGTGCGGCAGGAAAAAGACTCCCGACCCCTTTCCGGTAGAACGCTCACACCACGGCCGTTTCTTCGAACTGGCCCATGCGGCGGAATTTTTCGTAGCGGCGTTGGACGAGTTGATCCTTCGGGACCATTTCGAGTTTTCGCAGCGCAGAAGTCAGGGACATCTTCAGCGTCGTGGCCATGCGACGGTGATCGCGGTGTGCGCCGCCGAGCGGTTCGGGAATGATCTCGTCGATGACGCCGAGGCCCAGCAGATCCTTGGAGGTGAACTTCAACGCGCGAGCAGCTTGGTCGGCGTGCTTGGCGTGTTTCCAGAGGATGCCGGCGCAGCCTTCGGGGCTGATGACCGAGTAGTACGCGAACTGCAGCACCGAGATGTGGTCGCCGATGGCGATGCCCAGCGCTCCGCCGGACCCCCCTTCCCCGATCACCGTGCAGACGATCGGGGTGTTGATGCGGGACATCTCGCGGAGGTTGTAGGCGATGGCGTAGGACTGGCCCCGTTCTTCGGCTCCGACGCCGGGGTAGGCTCCGCCGGTGTCGATGAAGCAGACGATCGGCAGCTTGTACTTGGCGGCGAGCTGCATCTTTTGCAGCGCCTTGCGATAGCCCTCTGGGTGCGCCATGCCGTAGTTGTGCTCGGTCCGTTCCTTGAGGTTCCGGCCCTTCTGCTGGCCGATGAACATGACTTTTTGATCGTCGAGTTTGGCGAAGCCCGTGAGGATGGCTCGGTCGTCGCGGTAGGCATGGTCGCCGTGGAGTTCGATGAACTCGTCGAAGATCAATTCCAGGTAGTCGAGCGTCTGCGGCCGGCCGCTGTCGCGAGCGACCTTCACGATTTGATCCGGAGTGAGATGGTCAAAGGTGTCGCGAGTCAGACGGGCGATATCGAGCCGCATGTTGCGGATCGTCTCTTTGATGTTGGGCGGCGGACTGGGCTGAGCTTCCAGCTTCGCCAGTTGCTGCTCCAGTTCGAGGATCGGTTTCTCAAAGGGGAGCGGGATGCGATTGGGGTTTGCCGGGCGGTACGCCTCCATGGGGAGGAAGTCGTCGCCTGCGGGAGTTTGATCGTCGTCGTCAGGTTTGGGCGCGATAGCCGCAGACATGTTGAGCCTCAAAGAGGATGGTCGCGATAGGTGGCGGGACGGTCGCAAAGTCGGATCGGATTTGCAAGACGATTCACATCACGTCGGGCAGTTCGTCCATCGTGGGCAAGTCATCGACGTCTTTGGCCGAGGGTGGCGGCGTCGGTCTTTGGCCTGGTCGCACAACTGATCCGGCCGAAGGGCGTGCTGGAGCGGGTGTCGCTGGTGGAACAGGAACGGGGAGGGGCTGAGTCGGTTGCGACATGACCGCCGGTGCCTGAGGTGGGACTCCGGGTATGGTCGGCATCGGCATTCCCGGTTGAGGCATCATGGCGGCCGGTTGCATCGGCATTTGCATCGGAGGCATTCCGGGCATTGGCCCCCCTGCCCCATAGCCTGGCATTTGCTGAGGCATTCCGGGATAGCCCGGCATCGGCGCGTACTGCCCCGGCATCATGGGCATCTGACCGAACGGCATCTGAGGCGCGTAGCCGGGCATCATTTGCGGCATGGGCATCGGCATCGGCATTGGCGGTTGAGCAGGTCGCGGAGCGGCGACGGGTTGCGGCTTCGCCGCGGCGGGTTTCGGCGGCTCTGGTGCAGCGGCCTTTGGTTGTGGTGGCGCGTTGGCGGCCGGGAGTGTCTTGGCGAATTCCGGATCGACCTTGGCTCGTTCCGCGCGTGCGTGATCGGTGCGGCTGTCGAGCCGTTTGCCGAGGGACTGTTGCCCTTCTGAGGCTTTCGCCTCAGCAAGTTTCAGATCGCGGAGCTTTTCGGGGTCTTCTTTGAAAGGCTGCACGTTGCGGAACTCGGACATGACCTCCTGCATATTCTTCTGCCGGTTGCCGGGCTTCTTGGCGATCATTCGCAGCACCATGCGATCCATTTCGGGCGTGACGTTTTTGTTGAAATCCGACGGTGGCGGCGGGGCCGCGGTGAGGTGCTTCATCAACAGGTCTCTGGGAGTGCTCCCTTTGAACGGGAACGTGCCGGTGAGGCATTCGTAAATCGTGATCCCAAAGCTGTAGATGTCAGTCTGCGGAGAGGCCGCCTCCTTCTTGATCGTTTCTGGAGCGATGTAAGACAGTGTGCCGCCGATTTCTTTCTTGCTGCCGAACATCTTCCCCAGCGCGCCTTTGAGTTTTTCCGTCAGCGAGAAGTCGATCAGTCGCACTTCCGACGAGCGGTTCATCAAAATGTTGTCCGGCTTGACGTCGAGATGCACCCAGCCTTTCTCGTGCATGTGGAGCAGCGCCTGGCTGGTGCAGTCGATCAACTTCCGCAGCCGTGATTGCACGCCGACCATGTCATTCAACAGGTAGGATTTGATGTTGAGCGCTTTGAAAAGTTCCAGGATCAGATAGACGTTGGTCTTGCGATGCACCGTCGCGCCCCACTTGATGATGTTGGGATGGTCCAGCGATTGAGCGACTTTGCCTTCGTACTTCAAAATCTGGACCTGTTCCGGTTCCAGCATCGCTTCGGGTAGCAGCACCTTCATGGCGAAGCGGTTGGTGGTGTTCTCTTCTTGGACCTCTAAGACCATCGCGTGCTTGCCCATCGCGATCGTCCCCATTTTGACATAGTGGTCGATCTTGTTGTCGTCGGCGGCGGGTGTTTTTTCTTTGTCGGCCAAGATGAGCTTCTCCAGTCTGGTCAGCACGGGTCGGGTGATTGGCGACGGCCCAATGACACTCACTTCGATGAGCCGGAACGCGCTAGCGTCCGGTTCGGACACACGAGCGAACAACAAACCGGACGCTAGCGCGTTCCGGCTCATCATCGCACTCCCAACCCTGTGTGGCGGACAAGGTATGGTTGCCCCTTCCATAGTCGCAAGCTGGCAGCTTGTGGCTCGTGTGGTCAACCGCAACAATCCGCCCCCAAATAATTCGAGCAGGCCGTTCGCCTGCTGGGCCTTCTCGACATCACAGGCGAGCCGCCTGTGCTACGAACTCAGGAGTTCGCTGTGCTTGCCATCAGCCAAGTCATGCTCGTCACCGCGTTGTTGTCTTCGGGAGCCGATCCGCTCGGCGATGCTCCGGGTTTGGAACTGCGATACAGCGGCACGCTATCGCGAGTCACTCGCGGCACGGTCGATCAACCGCTGAAAAAGTTCACGCTCTTCGCCGTCGCCTCGCGACAGGCAGAAGGGACCAAGCTGACCTATCTCACCGACGAGCGTGGCGGCGGAAGCTGGGCGTGGCCGGAACGGTTCGGATCCATCGACCTCAACGGCAAACAGAAGGCGGCGAAAGACGCGGCGATCCAACTGCTCGCCGAGCACGAAGGGCACCTGTATCCGATCCCGCTGCGGCAGCCGTTCTTCGAGTATTCCGACAAGCTCGCGCTGTTGGACAAAGATGATGGCGAAGACACTTGGGAAGCGGGCTCGTTTTCGTATGAAGTGGCCGAAGGAGCCAAGAAGATCAAGGATCGCGATTGCCACTTGATTCGGGTCTCAACCAACAACGGACGCAAGCAAAAACTGTGGGTTTCCAAGCAGGATCACCTGCTGTTGGTCGCGGCCGAGCAACAAGTCTTTATGGGCCGTGGCGACGAATTCCAATTGAAGTTTGAATTGGAATCGGTCAAGCCGCTCGACGCCCCTGCCCTGGCGAAGCTGCAAAAGCCTTTTCAGATTTTGGGCGATCTGAAGACTCAGATGAATCGTCTCGATGGCGAAACGAAACCGGAACTCAGCGAAGCTCAAACCGCCGCCGCCAGGAAAGTCGTCGATCAATTGCAGATCGAAGCGGAGAGTACGCCGCTCTCCCCGCTGGCCGCCGTCATCAGCCGTGACGTGAAGTCGCAAACTCAGCGAGCGGACGACGTCGCCAATGTCTCGAAGAAATTCGTCGGCCAGCCGGCTCCGGCGTTTGAGTTGACGACGATTGAAAAGAAGACGATCAACTCGAAAGACCTGGCCGGCAAGATCGTCGTGCTGCACTTCTGGGACTACGACAGCGACCCGCTCGTCGAGCCTTATGGCCAAGTCGGCTATCTCGACTTCTTGTCGAACAAGCGCAAGCGCTACGGCGTCGAAGTTGTCGGCGTCGCCGTCAACGAATCGTTCGCCGATCCCGCGAAGACGACCGGTGCGCTGCGATCGGTCCGCAAGCTGCGTGAGTTCATGAATCTCGGCTACCCGATCGCGACCGACGACGGCACGCTCGTCGCCAAGTTCGGAGACCCGCGCAAGCTCGGCGCGAAACTCCCGCTGTGGGTCGTGATCGACCCGGATGGCAAAATCGCTCACTACAACGTCGGCTTCTATGCCATCAAGCCGGACGAGGGACTGCGACCTCTCGACGAAGCGGTGATGAAACAGATTAAAACGAAGTAGCCGAGTCAACTACTCGCTAATGCTGACGAGATGAAACTTGGTGCTGTGCCCGGACTCGATCATCTCTTGCCGGACGAGTCGATCCTGAGCGTCGTACCACAGGTCGCCCGCGACACCGCCGGTGATCTGATAGCGAGTGCATTTTTCTTCGCGTTCCGCGATCGTGATTGTTTCGTCGCCCACGAGTTGCAATTTGGCCTTGAGGTCTTGGCCTTTATCGCATTCGAGCAGCCCCAGCGGTTGTAAGCGGCGTTGCGGTTCTGGCAGCTTCCAATACGAAGTCGTCCACACATCTGGGTTCGCTTTTTGTTCTCGGCCGTTGATACGCACGCGAAGTTGGCCGCTTTCCGTTTCTGCGCTGACCGTGAATCGTTCGCCGTTGTAGTCGGCGGTGTTCTCCAGCGAGTGCAAGCGGCCGCGCTTCCACGTTTCCGAATTGCGTGACGAGTACCGGTACACCGTCAGGCCCAAAATCCTGACTCGCACGTCCGCTTCGCGGCGGATCACTTCCGATTCATCCGCCTCGCGCCGAATGGTCAGCGCGTACCGACCGCAGGGCTTGTCGTCCACCAGGATGGTGAACTCTCGTTTTTGTTCGCTCGGTTCGTCGCCGCGAGATTCGCGCTGCCATGTGCCCTGCCCCAAGACGGCGAGCAGCAACAGTCCTGGAATGAGTTGACCAGAAAGCAGAATCCGTCGCCGGCGATTTGGGAGCATCCTTGCAACCCTTTGAGCATTGAGAGCACACGTCATGCACGCGAGGACTGTACTTCAACATCTTCGAGCGAACCAAGCTGAGTTTTCGGAGCAGCGAGGATCAGTCGCTTGCGGAGGCTGGCGTGAGTCTGTTTCATGGCACTTGCACGAGAACCGGCGTCACTCCGAATGGACGCTCCCCGCAACCCAACTTGATGACCGTCGCTCGCAATGGCCACATCAGACACGCTCGCACAACTCAAGTCGCGCATCCTGTCGCACTTCTCGATGATGTTTCTCTCAACGTGGGAGGAGGAACGTTGGGAGGCGGAACTGGCGGCACTGGCGACCGAGATGGATCGCGGGTTGGTGACCTGGACTGTGACTCGCGGGGTCGAAGGGGTCGGGAGTCTTTTTCAGGCCGCATCTCAAGAACCTTCGGTCGCTTCAAACAACGACGGCGGCCTGAAAAAGACTCCCGACCCCTTAACGCTCGCATCCGAATTCTTGGATCGGGTTCCCGATTTCCCGAACGAGCAGTTGTTCTTGCTCAAGGATTTTCGGCCGTACTTATCCAATCCACAGATCGTCCGGCAACTGCGCGATCTCGCGCCGGTGTTGATCGAACAGAGCAAGACGTTGCTGTTCATGGGGCCGGACACCGAGATCCCCATCGAACTGCTCCGGGATGCTTTGAAGTGTGACTTGCCGTTGCCGGGACTCGACGAGTTGCACACGGAGTTGAAAGCGGTGCTGGCCTCGGAGAGCGCGAGCCGCCCTGCCCCGCTGACGGTCACGACGGAACAAGAAGAGCGGCTCGTGCGCACGATGTTGGGGCTGACATCGGCTCAGGCGCGGAAGTCGTTCCAGCGGGCGTTCCTCGGCCGGAAGGAGATCGACGAAGAGGTCTACGCGCAGCTCATCGGCGAGAAGAAGGTGATGATCCAAGGCTCGGAGATGTTGGAGTTCCAAGAGCTGACCGAAGGAGTCAAAGACATCGGCGGACTGGATGCACTCAAGGATTGGGTGGCGAAGCGATCGTTGGCATTCAGCGAGACCGCTCGGAAGCAAGGCATTCCGGCTCCGAAGGGAGTGTTGCTGTTGGGGGTGCAAGGTTGCGGTAAGAGCCTCACGGCGCGAGCGATCGCGCGGCTGCTGGCGTTTCCGCTCGTGCGATTGGACGTCGCGACGCTGCTGAGCGGAGACAAAGGGCAGTCCGAGAAAAACATGCGCGATGTGCTGGCCTTGATGGAGATGATTGCTCCGGCCGTGCTGTGGATGGACGAAATTGAAAAGGGCTTCGCGGGTGCGAACGGCGAGGCGGGATCGGACTCGACGATGGTCCGCATCATGGGCCGCTTCCTGACCTGGATGCAGGAGAACCCGGCTCCCGTGTTCGTGGTCGCGACGGCCAATAGTGTCACCGGCCTGCCACCCGAAATGCTGCGACGCGGACGCTTCGACGAACTCTTCTTCGTCGACCTGCCGAACTATCACGAACGCAAACAGATTTTGGAGATTCATCTCCGCAAGCGTCGGTTCGACCCAGCCTCTTTCGACATCGCGAAGCTGGCAGAACGGAGCGACGGCTACAGCGGTGCCGAGTTGGAGCAGGTCGTCCTCGCGGCGATGGTCGAGACCTACGGCAGTACCGATGGCATTACGCAAGCCGCGATGGAAAAGGCTCGCGAGGAAACCGTGCCACTGTCGGTCACGATGGAAGAAAAGATCTTCCAGCTTCGAGAGTGGGCCAAGGGCCGCTGCCGTCCGGCGACTCCTGACAGCCGTGTGCTGCAAATGCTCGAAGCCGAGCAACGCCAGAAAGCCGCCGACTCTGCCAATGACGAGCAAGCCTTCGAGGACAAGCCATTCTCATTCGATCCAACCGATCTCGAAGAGGACGACGAAGTCGAGCAATGGAAGACGCTCGCACAGAGCGGCGACCTTCCCTCGGCCCTGCTGGAATACGTCCGCACGCACGACGGCACGACGATCCCGCAGCTTCAATCCGCCTTCGCCGAGTTCACTTCGACCAACGGCGAACAAGGTCTCGCGTTGCGAGCCGATCCGAATCTCATCTTGTGGCTGGGGCTGAGCGCTGAATTCGCCGGCGAGATTTCCAAACTCATTACCAACAAGCGTCTTTATCTTCGCCTCGCCGATGCCTCCGCATTCGGTGACGCGGCCTCGGAGATCAAACTTCCGAAGCTCACTTCCCTGCCCGACAACAAAGTCTCGAAGCCCACTTGGCTGCCGACGTGTCTCACCGATCTTGCTCCGGACGAACCCGATTCACGGTTGGAGCGTGTTGCACGAATGATGCTTGCCAAATGAAACCGCCACGAATCTCAATTGCCCCTCCACAAAATGCTCTGAGTGCGATCGTGTCATTGGTGGCGAGCGGCTTGATTGTCTTTCAGTTCCACATCGCGACTGGCCAGGAACGCGAAAAAGTCACGGCCAAGGTGTCCAAAGCAGCCACTCATGAACCGATTTCGCCCGAGGACGCGCCGAAAGAACTCAAGCGGTTAATCAATGACGGCAAGGTCGAAGTCGTCTACGACTCTGATCCGGAGTTCGTCAGAGCGTCGCGCGGTTGGGCGGACTTTCACGTTCAGATTAGGTCCTCGTTCAAGTACGACCTGACGAAGACACGCAAGAACGGGCGCTGGAACGTGAAGCTCGCCCTCACCAAGCTGGATCCGAAGATTGAGCTGACGCATCTCATTCGCTTGCCGAGCAGTTTCAAGTCTCCCGATGTGTGGAGCAGTCGTACCCTGCGACATGAGTTCGATCACATCGCGGTGAGCCTCGATCCGCGCGCGATGCTGCTGCTCAGACACTTGCTCAAACACTTGCCGGTGATCGAGCGAACGTTGGAGCCAAAAGAATCGCCGACGAATGATCTGCTCAACCGGCTGGTTGATGAGGAAGTTGTCAAACGCCACCAGGCCGTCGTGGAGTTGATGCGGCAGAACAACAAGCGACTCGACAAGATCGGCTCTCATGGAGCCGAGGTGGTTCCCAACCGTGCCACCTTACTTTAAGCAGCTCTACACGAAAGAGAATCTCGCTGAGATGAAGTTCCCCTTCATCGAACAGGTGCTCGATCTGCTGGAGACGGCGGAGTACCAACAGGCGGAGTTGCCATTTCTGGCTCGCGATCCCGCGGACCGCTAACCAGCCAGGCGAGCGGGGCGGCGTCAGCCCCCCGGTTCTACGGTCGTGCGGTGAATGCACCGGGGGGCTGACGCCGCC
>CAMDPX010000134.1 GCA_945905295.1 Planctomyces sp. SH-PL62
AAGTGCCTGGAGAAAGACCCGTCCCGCCGCTTCCCCACCGCCGCCGCCCTCGCCCAAGAACTCCACCGCTTCCTCCACGGCGAGCCAATCCACTCCCGCCCCATCACCCACTGGGAACGAGCCAGAAAGTGGTGCCAACGCAACCCAGCGGTCGCGTCATTGAGCGCGACCGGACGAGACCGTGTGTCGAGCGTGCCTTGGGTCGTTACGATTTGAGGGATGCCGAACCGGAACACCAGAAAAGGTATCAATCAGGAATAGCAAAGGAGTTTGTGATGGCGATCAAGGTCATCTGTAGTTGTGGAAAGAAGCTCTCTGTGAAAGACGAGTTCGCGGGACGGCAATTGAAGTGCCCCGCGTGTCAGAAGCTGCTCCAGGTTCCCAAGCCCAAGGCCGCAGAAGAATCGCTCGACGATGAGTGGGACTTGGGAGACTCTGCCGAGGACGACTTCGACGAAGAGTCTGCGGAGGCTCCAGCGAATTCGCGCGGTGCGAAGCCGTCGGCCGCACACGGGGCGGTGTCGCGGAAAGGCAAAACTAAGGGCAAGGGCAAGAAATCGTCAGGTCAGAATCGCGGACTGCTCATCAGCCTATCGGCGGGAGGCGGCGTGTTGGCTGTGGCCTTATTGGCTTGGATGCTCTGGCCAGCTTCGCTGGCTGACAACAAGGTTAATCCCAATGACAACGCGGCCGGAACTCCTGTGATTGGAGACGGTGACACCGCTAATCCCACTAATTTAACCCTTCTAATGGCGGACTTATTTCCGGAGACGCGCGCGTTGAAAGGCCACGATGTAGGGGGCTATAGCGTGGCGTTCAGCCCGGACGGAAAACGGCTGGCGTCGGCAAACATGGATTCGACGGTGGCGGTGTGGGACGTCACGAGTGGTCAGGAGACGCTCACGTTGGAAGGGCACATCAGCATTGTCACGAGCGTGGCGTTTAGTCCGGACGGGAAACGGCTGGCGTCGGCAGGCTTCGATCGGACGGTGAAGGTGTGGGACGCCACGAGCGGTCAAGAGACGCTCACGTTGAAAGGGCACACGAACCTTGTCTATAGCGTGGTGTTTAGCCCGGACGGGAAACAGTTGGCGTCGGCCGGTTCCGACAAGACGGTGAAGCTTTGGGACGTCACGAGCGGCCAGGAGATGCTCACGTTGATCGGGCACACCGGGCATGTTAATGGGTGGGTTCATAGCGTGGCGTATAGCCCAGACGGAAAACGGCTGGCGTCGGCCAGTTCCGACAAGACGGTGAAGCTTTGGGACGTCACGAGCGGCCAGGAGACGCTCACGTTGAAAGGGCACACGAACTTTGTCTTTAGCGTGGTGTTTAGCCCGGACGGGAAACGGCTGGCCTCGGCGAGTGCGGACCAAACGGTCAAGGTTTGGGACGCAGCCACGGGCCAGGAGTTGCTCACGTTGAAAGGGCACACCAGCGATGTCACGAGCGTGGCGTTTAGTCCGGACGGGAAACGGTTGGCATCGGCCAGTTACGACAAGACCGTGAAGGTTTGGGACGCTAATAGCGGTCACGAGTCATTCACCTTGAAAGGGCACATCGGCGTAGTCCGGAGCGTGGCATTTAGCGCGGACGGAACACGGCTGGCATCGGCAAGCATTGGTCAGCCGGTAAAGGTGTGGGACGCGACACCACGTCCGTGAACGCCGCCGTTATGAGCGGCCCTGAGTCTGCATCAGATCCTGCGATCCCAGGTCCACCCGCAGTCCGAATGTCTCGCCGCCCTCTCGGCGGACCAGACCCTCAGCGACCGCGGCCGCGTCTTGACGAGGCAACGAGCATTGATATCGTGCGACTTCGTGATTCGGTTCCGGCAGACATTCAGGAGTGCGGCGATGATTGCGAAGTTGTCCAGTGATCTGCTCTTGGAACTGGATCGCCTGGGCAACCGGCCGCTGGCCGTCGAGGATCCGCGAACGCATCGACGGTATTGGCTGGTCCCGGACGAACCAAACGCTCGCCGGAAATCCGCCGGCAACGACGATTGGTCCGATGCGAAGAATGCCCTCCGCTTTGAATTGATCGACAAAGAGATTGCCGGAACGCTCACAGCGGCTGAGTCCTCGGAATTGACCAGCCTGCAAAATCAAATGGACGACTACCTGCGCCGCGTCGCTCCGTTGCCCATCGCCCAGACGCGGCAACTCCATGCTCGGTTGGTCAAACTGACTCGAAACAAGCGGTCGTGACGAATGATCCCGTTCGAGTAACCGGAGCATCCGCGGGTGGCCCAGCTTGCTTCAAGCTGGGTGCGTAGCACAAGAAACCCAAGTTCGACGTCGAATTAAAAGGCCGCATCGTTTCCAGTTCGAACCTCAACCTCAAGTTTCTTGTGCCTTCGGCACCCAGCTTCTCCGAAGCTGGGCCACCCGATGTGAGGCCCTGAGTCTGATTCACTTCCTGCGAGCCCACGACCAACCGCAGTCCGAATGGCTCAACGCCATCACCTCCGACCAAACCCTCAGCGTCCCCGTCCGCCAACGCGCCCTGCAATTCGCCCGCGATTGGAAGTAGCGATCTCAACCGTGTCCGACACGTAACAGATTCACTACGGTGCCGAGAATTCGTTGATAGGCTGCGGGCGACAGTTTGCCTTCGATTGAAAGGATGAGGTTCGCGTCCGCAGTAAACAGTTTTCCGGGACGCACGAAACTCTCTGTGTGCAATCCGCCTGTCGCGAAGTCTTGGTCTTCGAGCTTGAGTGCCAAGGGATCGCCATAGGGCTGGCTGGTGATTTGGCACAGGACACGGTCGCCTCGACCGGCATCGGCCAGACACAGCGCGGGGCGGACTTTGGATTGCGTCAGGTCCGAAAAGGGAAATGGCACGACTACGACTTCGCCGGCTGTAGGTGCGCCCATGCCGCGTCCTCCTCGGCTCGGTTCCAGTCGGTCGCCAGCGCACGCTCGCTCAAGATGGCCGTTTCACTGGGAAGCGCTTCGGACGATTCTTCCAGAATCATCACCAGCGCACGTCGTGGGGAGGTTGTCTGAATCGGCTGCAACAGCCGCACGCTGCCGTCCGGTTCCAAAACCCCTTCAATCGTGTGAACCATGATTGCTCCTTGCACATGACACACCGACTCTACCGAGAATCGGTCGAACGAGACAATCGCGTTTCAAAACTGAGCGTTCGTCCGTGAGCGCCGGAGTTGTGAACGGAGCGAGAGTCCCTGAGTTTGCTTCACTTCCTGCGAGCCAACGACAAACTGCAGTCCGAATGGCTCAACGCCATCACCTCCGACCAAACCCTCAGCGCCGCCGTCCGCCAACGCGCCCTCCAATTCGCCCGCGATTGGAAATAGTCCGGGGTCTGCATCCCTTCCTGAGAGCCCAAGGCCACCCAGTATGTTCTCAACCGAGTGACACAAGATTTCGTGGCGCTCTGCACGCCAATTGACCAACAGTTCGCGAGGCAAGCCGGCGCGATGACGAGCTTGGCAGGCGTCACATGTTCCAAAGTTGGTACGGGAATTCGTCCGCCGCCAAATCGAGGCAGAAGCGATTGAGGAGCACGTCCGACTCGGTTCGATCGGCGGTGAGTTCGTTGGAATTCGTGGTACCAGCCCCGGTCAATCTCCGTTGCGGCGACTTGACGCCTTGCGCGACGGCCTGGATGCTGTCCCGACGTTTGCGCGGCTGAAGAGCAGTCGCCACGCCTGCCGCATCACGCTTCTGTTCGTGAGGAGTTTTTCGATGATGTCGTCCGAGCCTGCCGCCCCGATTTCCGCCCTGCCGTCTCCCCCGTCCGTGAGAAAATCACCGCGAGCCCCCTTCGTCTGGTTCGTGCTGTTGGCCGTTGTCGCAACGCTTGGTTTTTGGGCGACCAGAAGTTCGCCGAAGCCCTTGCTGATTTCGCCGGCCGGTGCGGCGGAACAGAAAGAAGAGAAGGCCGACAAGCCGTCCAAGAAAGAGGCCAAGCAGGCCCCGAAGAAGGAGAGCGACAAGAAGAAGGACGAACCGGCCGAGATCGAAAACCCGTTTCCGCGACGCATCAAACTGGAAGGGACCGAGCTGGATGGCGGCATCAGTTGGCTGAATGCGTCGGGACCGATCGCGCTGAAGGATCTTCGCGGAAAGGTCGTCATCCTCGATTTCTGGACCTACTGCTGCATCAACTGCATGCACATCCTGCCGGACCTGAAATACCTCGAACACAAGTATCCGAAAGAGCTGATCGTCATCGGCGTGCATTCGGCGAAGTTTGACAATGAAAAGGACACCGAAAACATCCGCCGCGCGGCTTTGCGTTATGAGATCGAGCATCCGGTCGTCAACGACGCGGAGATGAAAATCTGGCGCGGCTTTGGCATCCGAGCCTGGCCGTCCATCGCGCTGATCGACCCGGAAGGTTACTTCTGCGGAACCGATTCCGGAGAAGGACATCGCGAGTTGCTCGACGAAGTGGTCGGCCGCGTCGTCGCCTATCACCGCGCGAAGGGGACGCTCGACGAAACTCCCGTGAAGTTCGATCTGGAACGGAACCGCGTGAAGCCGGGAGCACTTCGATTCCCCGGCAAGGTTCTGGCCGATGAAGCCTCGAATCGGCTCTTTATCACCGACAGCAATCACAATCGCGTGGTGGTCACGACGCTCGACGGCAAGCTGCTGGACGTGATCGGCAGCGGAGCCGCCGGCGCGGCCGATGGCGACTACAAATCGGCGAGCTTCTTCCGCCCGCAAGGGACCGAGTTAGTCGGCGAGAAGCTGTACGTCTCCGACACCGAGAACCACCTGTTGCGCGTGGTGGACTTGGCCGCGAAGAAGGTGACGACGCTGGCGGGGACCGGCGTGCAGGCTCAGTCCCGCACGAGCGGCGGAGCATTGCGTAAGACCGCGCTCAACAGCCCGTGGTCGCTATCGCATGTGGACGGCACGTTGTACGTCGCGATGGCGGGTCCGCATCAACTTTGGGCGCATAAGCTCGGTGCGGATTCGATCGGTTTGTTCGCAGGCAGCGGGCGCGAAGACATTATCGACGGCTCACTCGATGAGTCGGCCTTCGCTCAGCCATCAGGAATTGCGAGTGACGGAAAAGCCTTATACGTCGCCGACAGCGAAGGTTCTTCGATCCGCCGAGTTGGTCTCGATTCCAAGTCCGGCGTGACCACGGTGGTCGGCACCTCGGAACTGCGTGGCGGACGATTGTTCGTCTTCGGCGACCGCGACGGCCAAGGGTTGTTGCAGCCCAAGGAACCGGGGAACCCAGAAGAAGTCGCGGGGCCGCTGTTGCAGCATCCGCTCGACGTGGCCGTCCACAACGGCACCGTGTTTATTGCCGACAGCTACAACCACAAGATCAAGAAACTCGACGTCGCCAAGCGTGAAGTGAAGACGATCGTCGGCACCGGCAAAGCGGGAGCCGGGCTCACGCAACTTTCCGAGCCGGCCGGAGTAAGCGCCACGAAGGGCAAGCTCTTCATCGCCGACACGAACAATCACCGCGTTTGCGTGGTCGATTTGAAATCGGGAACGATGACCGAGTTAAAGATCGACGGCCTGCAACCACCGCCGGCACCAAAAGAAGTCGACGTGGCCGGGGACTCCAAGGGTGTGATCGACGTCGCGGCACAAAGCCTCGCGGCTGGCGACAAGCTGGCGTTTGAAGTTCGTTTGAAACTTCCTGAAGGCTACAAGCTCAATAAGTTGGACAAGGTCCGGTACAAGCTGGAAGCCTCCGGCGAGCAGAGCCTGATCGCGGCCGATCATTTGAAGACTCGCAAGGCCGCCGACGTGAAAGACGACGTCGCCACATTCGCTGTCCCACTGGCGAAACAATCCGGCGACGCGAAGTTTTCGTTGGCCGTGTCGTTCTCGTACTGCCGCGATGGTGTTGGTGGCGTTTGTAAGCTGCACACCAGTCGCTGGAACGTCCCCGTCAAAGTGGCCGAGGATGGCAAAGCCTCGTCGATCAAACTGGAAGCCGTAGCCGAGTAGAGACCGACGCAGAACGTCGTAGCCTGACTCTCCGAGTCGGGCAATCTGCAAGCAAATGCCCGACTCGGAGAGTCCGGCGACGTTTGGAAACCATCTTTTTCGCGTTGATCACCAAGATGCCCGAACTGACTCACTTCGACGAAACCGGCGCGAGCCGCATGGTGGATGTCAGCTCGAAAGAGGTGACGCTGCGGCAAGCTCGCGCGGTCGGCTTTTTGAAGATGCAGCCGGCGACGCTGGAATTGATCCGCAACAAGCAGGTCGCGAAGGGAGATGTCTTCGAGGTCGCTCGGCTGGCCGGGATCATGGCCACCAAGCGCACTTCCGAGCTGATTCCGCTATGTCACTCACTCGGTCTCGACAGTGCCGAGGTCGGCTTTGAGATCGTCGATCCACAGACGGTGCGCATCGAAGCGACCGTTCGCGTTCACGGCCGAACCGGCGTCGAGATGGAAGCGCTCACGGCGGTCAGCATCGCTTCTTTGACGATTTACGACATGTGCAAGGCGGTCGATCGCGGGATGTCGATCGGGCCGATCGAATTGCGGGAGAAGTCCGGCGGACGGAGCGGACACTTTGTTCGGGAGGGGATTGCAAATTGCAATTTGCAAATTGCAAATTGCGAATTGGAACTTCAGAAGGGCTGAGTTGCGTCGTATGTCTTGTTCCGTCACTTCAATTTGCGTTTTCAAATTTGCAATTGGCAATTTGCAACCTGCCTTCCTCGGGAGCTGACCTTGTTCGCTGGTCCCATCTTTTCGCGTGAAGCACTGACAACCCCGCGGCGGTTGCGGCATTTTTTGATTCGGACCGGGTACGTCGCCGGGTTGTTCGTGTTGATGTACACGGCCGGGCAGGCAACGTTCGGTTGGCAGCAAGTGCGGAGCCTCGGCGATGTCGCGCACTTTGGGAATTTGATCTTTCAGATTTTCTCGCTGCTGCAAATGACGCTAGTGCTGTTCTTCGGGATGCTGTTCGCGGCGGGCAACATCGCGCAAGAGAAAGATCGCGGGACGTTGATTCTATTGCTGATGACCGACCTGCGTCGGCACGAGATGGTGCTCGGCAAATTGCTGGCGAGCCTGTTGCTGCCGCTGGTGCTGGTGGCGACCTCGGTGCCGGTGTTCTGTGTGACGTTGCTGTTGGGGGGTGTCGCTCCCGATCAAGTGGCGTGGGCGATCGGCCTGTGCCTAGCGGCCACGTTCGCGTCGGGAGCATGGGGCGGACTGGTCGCGTTCTGGCGTGAGAAGACGTTTCAGACGTTGGCCATTTGCGTGCTGGGATTGGTGCTGTTTCTCGGCGCGGTCGAAGCCGTTGTCGCATTGGCCGGGGCGTCGTCGGTGGTGGGAGGCGTGGCGGGTTTGCTGAATCCCTATCGCGCGCTGATGGCGGTGATGAACCCGTTTGAAAACTATGGCGGTCTGAACTATTCGCAAGTGGCCGCGCGATCGGTCGCGGCGTTGAGCCTGTTGGCAGTCGGATTGATTGGGGTGAGCATCGCGCGGCTGCGCGTGTGGAATCCGAATCAAGCGTCGTTCGCTCCTCCGAAAACGGAAAAGGCGGATGCGACCGGTGCGACCCGCGTGAGACATCGCACGATTTGGGACAACCCGGTCATCTGGCGAGAAATGTGTACTCGCGCGTATGGCCGGCGGATGGTCCTCATCAAGCTGGTCTACTACGCAATCGCGGCTGTCGTAGCCTGGTCGTTGTGGTCGTCCAGCGGCAGCGGCGAGCTGTTGCTGGGCGTGGTCTCGCAAGCGGGAATTGGCTTTGTCGCCCTGGGCCTGCTGTCGTTGTTGCTGGTCAACGCTCAAGGAGTGACGTCGATCACGACGGAGAAGGACACGAAGACGTTGGAGTTGCTGCTCGTCACCGACATCACGGCGAAGGAGTTCGTGTTCGGGAAGCTCGGCGGCGTGCTGTTCAACACGAAGGAGTTGATCGTGATTCCGCTGGCATTGATTGGCTGGCAGTTGGCGATCGGCGGCGTGGGAATTGAGAACTCCATCTACGTGCTGCTGAGTTTTCTGGCGCTTATCGGCTTCGCCGCGATGCTGGGACTGCACGCGGGATTCAGCTTCGATAACTCGCGGTCGTCGATCGCAAACAGCTTGGGGACGATGTTCTTTCTCTTCATCGGCATCGTGATCTTCATGATCCTGCTGGTCGAGGCGCGGTCGTCGTTCTTCTTGCAGTTCCAGAGCTTCCTGGTCTTCATTCTGGTCGGCAGCATCGGGCTGTATGCCTCGCTGACGCATCGCAATCCATCGGTCGCGCTCTCGCTGGCGGCGAGCGGACTGCCGTTCCTCACCTTCTACGCGATCACTGAATTCCTGCTGCACGGAACGCTGGGCGTCTGCTTCTCGATTCTGACGGCCTACGGATTTACGACCGTCGCGATGCTGATTCCAGCGATCAGCGAGTTCGATACGGCGCTGGGACGCTCCACGCTCGACAAGGGTTAGGCCGATGCCCGTGACCGTGACTTGCGAATGCGGACACGTCACAGAACTGGCTGACCGCGAGCAGCCTGGCGACGCGGCTGTTGTCTCCGATCAGGTTTGCCCCATTTGCGGATGTGCCTTGCAGTCGCACGTTCCCGCCGGCAAGCGGATGTTCCAACAATTGTGGCAATCGCACGCCGACGCAAGCAGTTCTCTGCCGTCCTCCGAGCCGCCCGCGACAAAGGAAACCGATACGCCGGTCGCCAATGAGTCCGCCCCGGCCCGCCGAAGTTTGTGGGAGGTCATGCGCGGCTCGACGGACACAGCAAGTGTCAGCGCTCAATCTGACGCATCGGCCGCGGAGAGCACCGACTTGGCGAGCGGGGCGGCGTCAGCCCCCCGGTTGAGTGGTGAAGTCACCGGGGGGCTGACGCCACCCCGCTCGCCTGAGAATCTTAGGGACGCCGTCAAACCAAAAGGTTTGTGGGGCGTGATGCAGGCGACTGCGTCAACGCCGTCAGTCGCTGATGTCAAAGCAGAGCCGCAACAAGACGAGGAGATCGGGCGCACCGAGATCATCATCGACGAAGAGGAACCGGTTGCCGCTTTCATTCCAGCGCCAAGCGCTGTCCCTCAACCGGAGATGTCCGCCGCACAGAAATTCGCACAGGCCGCCAGCCTCGCGGCGATGACTCACATCCAATCGACTTGGCAACCGGAACCCGATCCGGAATCGTTCGACGACGACGAGCGTGAATGGTCCCAACGCGCAATCGTGGCGATCGGCTTCGCGGTGACGGCAGCACTGGTGTCGGGGTTGAGTTATCGGCCGGAGTGGTGGTGGCGATTCCCGGCGTTGGTGATTGGCCTGATCGCCGTCGTGTTGGGCTTCATGGCATCCTCGGACGTGCGCCGGTCGCGCGGACGATTGAAGGGCCGCTGGATCGCGCGGGGCAGCGTGCTGCTCGGAACGTTCGGCATGTTTCTCGCGCCGATTGTGTTCGCAGGTTTGGGAGACCGAGCGCGAGCGAACGCGGGACGCGAACAGATCGACGGCAGACTGCGGCGCATGGGTCAGGCGTTGGATCAACTGCATGCTCAGCAGGGACACTTTCCAGAAGCAGCGTTGAAAGGCCGCGACGCGCACGGCGACAACGTCCCCATGCACGGCTGGATGACTCCGCTATTGCCGGCGCTGGGATACGAACCGATCTATCGGCAGATCGACTTGAAACAACCCTACGACTCCCCTGCCAACTTGCCGGCCATGCAGCAGACGATCCCCGAATTCTCGCTCCCACGCCGCAAGCCATCCCGCTCGCCGCGCGGATTATCACTCACGCATTTCGCAGGGGTCGGCGGCCAAGACGTGCGCGAGCCAACGGGCCTGGTCCATCTCGGCCTCTTCTCCGACGGCGGGCCAGTTCGACGTGAGCATTTCACGGATGGGCTCAGCCAGACAATCATCATCGGCGAGATCCGCGACGCCTTCCCACCGTGGGGCGAACCCGGCAACGTGCGCTCAATCGGCGAAGGCTTGAACCGCCAGTTTCGAGGCTTCGGCAACGAAAGCGGCACCGGTGCCAGGTTCTTGCACGCCGATGGCTCGGTGAAGTTCTACTCGAACAAGACCGACAAACGCGTGTTGCAACGGTTGGAAACTCGCGACGGTGCGGAACCGGAGTAAAAGCCTCTCCAACGTGGAGTCGCTCAAACTCCCCTCCGCCGATCCTTCGCCAAACGTCGTTCGATTCGAGCAATGGCTTGCCGCAACTCACGTCGCAAGGGACCGGTCGCCGTTGGGAGTGCCGCCGTCAGAACGTCTCGCACGCTGCTGTCACCCACTTTGCCGAGCGGATGCGCGGCCGCCAGCGGAGCGTCGTGAAAGACATCGAGCAGCACCGGCACCGCTCGTTCCGGCGGCAACATCTTTGCGATCGCTGCTGCCAACAGATTGTGTGAGGCGCGTGACCGACGATCTCGAACCGCTGCGATCAGCCACTCGTCGATGTTCCGTGGTCGAGTCTGATTGATGACCGAGGCAATCGCCCGCTTCAAGTCGTCATTCGTCGCCGCATCGAACAACTCGGCGAGCGCCGCTCCGTCCAACGTCCCCGAGCGCGCCGCCAACAACGCCCACGCCACCGACTCTTGCAACCGCCGATCCTCCAGCCGAGGAATCCATTCGAGCAACAATGCTGCGAGGCTGCTCGGCAACGGGTCGTATTGATCGCGAATCGCCGCGACCGACGAAACCGGAAATCCGGCCTCGGCCAAGGCGGCGATGAATTGAGCGTGCGAATCGAGCATCGACAAAGTCAGTCGTTCCAGGTTCGCAAGATTTGCATTGGCGGATGCCATCATCGACCGGTGGCCGGATTGCGATAGGGCCGCGTTGAGGGATCTGGCTTATCAGCAGGCCGTTTTGCTCGAATGAGTATTGGAAAGGTCAGAACGTCCTCTTTTTTCCCAGACACAGTGACTTCGACTCGCTCGTCGATCTCCTGATCTCGATCGTCAATTGCTTTTGATGCAACGATCTCGAACTTAGTGCGGATGATTCCGGTGGGCTCGGTTCCGCGTGATAGCTCGTTAGACGACACCGTAATGGTTTCGTCGGAACTTCGGATCGACCGAATCACGATGTCCTCATAGCCGCCGTATTCGATCACCACTCTCGCAACGGCTCTGTCTTTTTCTGTTCCTGGGGCAAGTTCAAGAAGACCTGGGGTGACCCCTAGCTCACGACGCGTCTTAAAATGGACCTTGACGTCTAAATTCGCACTCGTGCAGGTCACCGGATCGTAGAGGTAGAGGGATGGAGTCACTTTCCATGTTGCCCTGGAAGGAAGGCCTGCTGCGAATACCGCTTTCAGCTTAAGTTCCTCATTCGGCTCCAACCAAGTGCCGACCAACTCACCAGGCTCCTGACGGACTAATGTGCAATGTTGTAAACCACGACTGACATGGCAAACCTTCATTCGACGGTCACCGTTCTTTACGGCGACCGGTAACTCCACAAGTAATCCGAGGGGCACGTCGCCGGCATCGACGAGCGGCTGAGCAAACGCTGGGCAACAGAAACACATCGAGAACAACGCAAAGCCAAACAGACAATTGTGTCGCATAGAACACCTTCGTTACGGAATTGCCACGATTTCCGAAATGGCCTAGAAAACAAGCGAATCCAAGCGGTCAATCTCTCGATCAAAATTACAGAGAGGATGTTAGGCAAAATGAATACGGAATCCAAAAGACGCTTTGTCGGATGGCCGCTTCTTGTTGCTTTCCTGATAACTGTAGCCGCTCTCGTTTGTTCATTTTTTATGCACACACGTCTCGCCGTAGCACAGATGGTCGAGCGCGACTATCGGCCCAAAAACATTGAGATCGCATTCTCCAAAGTCGGCTGGAGTGATCAGATGCATTTCTATGTTGAATACCGAGTGATTATGCCGAATGACGGCATCTTCTTCGAATCCTCCGTACCGCGCATGACTACCTGGGCGGTGTGGTTCACTCAGCCTTTTGGAACGACTGGATACATTACCGATATCTTCCCACTCCAATGATGACGCGAGCATCGTATTTCAGTCGCATAGCTTCTCGGTCCGTTCTTTGAATCACGCAATCAACTCCTGCACGACTTTGCCATGCACGTCGGTCAGGCGGAAATCGCGGCCGGCGTAGCGGTAGGTGAAGCGTTCGTGGTCGAAGCCGAGGAGTTTCAGCAGCGTCGCATGCAGGTCGTGGACGTGGACCGGGTTCTCGACCGCTTTGAAGCCGAATTCGTCGGTGGCTCCGTGGACGTAGCCGCCACGCACTCCGCCGCCGGCCAGCCACATCGTGAAGCCGTGATGATTGTGGTCTCGGCCGTTGATCTTGCCGGCGTTCGAGCCGGTCTTCGGGAGTTCCACCGTCGGCGTGCGGCCGAACTCGCCGCCCCAGATGACCAGCGTTTCTTCGAGCAAACCGCTCTGCTTGAGGTCGGTCAGCAACGCGCCGATCGCTTGATCGCACTGCTTGGCGAGGCGGCGGTGGTTGACTTCGATGTCGTCGTGGTTATCCCACGGCTGGCCTTCGCCGTGCCAGACTTGGACGAAGCGGACGCCGCGCTCGATCAATCGCCGAGCAATCAAAATCTGCCGAGCCTGCGTGCCGGGGCCATAAGCGTCGAGCACATGCTTCGGCTCGCGGCTGACATCGAACGCCTCTTCCGCGTCGCGTTGCATCCGGAACGACAGCTCGAACGATTGGATGCGGGCTTCGAGCTGCGCGTCCCCCAGCCGTTGCTGTTGGTGTCGACGATTCAACTCTTGCAGCAAGTCGAGCTGTCGCCGCTGCTGCTTCACGCTGAGATGCGGATTGCGGATGTTCTCGATCAGCTTTTCGATCTCGGTCGATTTTGTGTCGATGTACGTTCCTTGATAGACGCCGGGCAGAAAGCCCGCTTGCCAGTTCTGCGATTCTTGAATCGGATAGCCGCCGGGACACATCGCGATGAAGCCGGGCAAATCTTGGTTCTCGCTGCCGAGCCCGTAGGTCATCCACGACCCGAAGCTCGGCCGCACGAGGCGCGGCTCGCCGCAGTTCATGAGCAGCAGCGACGGCTCGTGATTCGGCACGTCGGCCTGCATCGAGCGGATCACGGCGATGTCGTCGATATGCTGCGCCGTGTGCTCGAAGAGTTCGCTGACTTCGATGCCCGACTCGCCGTACTTCCGAAACTGAAACGGCGAACGAAACGCGGCACCCGTCTTCCGCTCGGTCGGCAGGTTGAAGGGCAACTCCTGGCCGTGGTATTTGTCGAGCGCCGTTTTTCGATCAAATGTGTCGACGTGCGAAGGACCACCATTCATAAACAGGTGAATGACTCGCTTGGCCTTCGCCGGAAAGTGCGGCCGCTTCGGCGCGAGCGGGTTGAGATCCGCACCGCTCGCTATGGTCGGCTGTAAGAGATCGGCTTGCTGCATGACACCGGCCAGGCCGATGGCTCCGAAGCCAACGCCAGAACGGGCGAGCAATTCGCGTCGCGAGATTTCAAAAGCAGGAGTCATGGGCCGGGCTCGGTTAAGCGAATATCAAGGACTCGTTCGTTGACCCCACGAGTGATGCCATCCGTGGAAAAAACAGGCGAGCGGGGCGGCGTCAGCCCCCCGGTGAATTCGACACAGCACCGGGGGGGGGGCTGACGCCGCCCCGCTCGCCTGTCTTATTCGTGAACGTGCGAAGCAGTGTCAGCGATTGGAGAACCACGAACAAGCGACGCTGTCGTCTCACGGACCAAGTGGCTCATTGATCGAACATCGACCTTTTTGGTTTTTCCGGGACGAGCGCATCGCGCAGTGAATAGGGTTGCGAAAGATTGTCCGATTGAGGTCGACTCGTTTGGTCAGCGAAAGAAACAACGATCTGCCGAGTTTGAACTTACGAAGGGCGATCGACACTTTCCTCAAGTTCGCAAAAAAACCTTGACCGAAGGGGGGCGTCGGGTAGACTTCGCTCGTTCGAGGGAGACGCAGGGAAGTGCCTCCAAGTCTGAACGCTTGAGGACTTGTCGAGTTCAGCAAACTGCTTTCCAAAGGCCGTTGCCTCACGGCCGAATGGTCGCCACAACCGCTGGTTCCCCCAAAGGTCGCTTTACTCGGTTGCATCGTTGCTATCCCACCCCTCAGGGAGAGACCGTGTCTTCAGACCTCGCCAACAACGACTTCAAGGAATTGGTACGCTCGCGCACCGACCTTGTTGCGCTGGTCGGAGAGTCGGTGGCCCTGACGCCATCGCGAGGCGGGGCTGAGTTCAAGTGCCTTTGTCCGTTCCACGACGATCACACTCCGTCGCTGACTGTGTATCCCGACCGGCAGTCGTTTCGCTGTTGGGCGTGCAGCACCGGCGGCGATTGCTTCACCTGGGTCATGGAGTTCGACAAGGTCGAGTTCCGCGAGGCTCTCGAAACGTTGGCGAAGCGAGCTGGCTTGGAGATGCCGACGTTTGCCGGGCGTCGGCCAGAGAACGCAGTCGCGAAGACCGACGTGCTCGACGTGCTGGCTTGGGCGGAGAATGAGTTTCATCGGTGCTTGCTTGATTCGCAGGTGGCTGCGCCGGCGCGTGATTACTTGAAGGAGCGCGGCTTCACGGCCGAGACGATCACCAAGTTCAAGCTCGGCTTCGCGCCGAACGATGGGCAGTGGCTGATCGCTCGCGGGCGCGGCAAGTTTTCACTCGAACCGATGGAGACGGCACGGCTCATCAAGCGGAGCGACGAAGGGGACGGCTACTATCAGTTCTTCCGCAACCGCGTGTTGTTTCCGATTCGGAACGACAAGGGCCGCTGCGTGTCGTTCGGTGGCCGAGTGCTGCCGCAGTTCGCTCAGCCGGGAGTCGGCAAGTACATCAACGGTCTTGAGAGCGACGTGTACTCGAAGAGCAATTTGCTGTTCGCGTTCGATGCCGCTCGTGAAGGGATTCGCAAGACCGGCACGGCGGTCATTGTTGAGGGCTACACTGACGCACTGATCTCACACCAGTTCGACGTGACGAACGTCGTCGGTGTTTGCGGGACCGCGCTGACGCAGGCTCACGTCGATCGGCTGAAGCGGTTTGCTCCACGAATTGTGTTGATGTTTGACGGCGACGAAGCCGGACAGAACGCGGCTGAGAAGGCGCTGGCGAACTACCTGTCGGAGAACATCGACCTGCGAGTGCTCGTGCTGCCAGACGATCAAGACCCGGACGAGTTCTTGTTCGCGCACGGAGCGGATGAGTTTCGTCGGCAGATCAACAACGCGGTAGAGGCTTGGGACTTCAAGCTGCAAACGGAGGTCAATCGGCACGGACTGGAGTCGATCGACGCTCGGCATCGCGTTCTGACCAGCATGTTGGACTTGCTGGCCAAGGTGCCGAAGCTGCGCGGGTCGGTGAAAGAGGACGTGATTCTCAATCGGCTTTCGTCACGCACATTGCTTTCCGAACAAGTCGTGCGGCAACGCTTGGCGGAGGCGCGATCGGCACGACCAGAGGGATCAAAGGGGACGTTGCCAAACCACAACGTCGCTGCTGCGGCAACGCCACATCGTGGACCAGAGACAACGGGTCGGACAATGAGCGCGCCGGGGGAGGCACTTGGTCATAAATCCCACCGAGTGGACAGTGCTCCGGCCAATCGCAGTCTATGTTTCCTGGACCGGTCTCTCGCCAAGGGAGACCTGATGGAATGCGAATTGTTAGAGATCATCTTCACCGACCCTTCCACGCTGGACGAGATCCGGCGCGAGATTGGCGACGAAGACTTTTACAACGAACAGACTCGCGCGGTGCTGCAAGTCTGCTTCGACCTGTTGGACCATGACGAGACGCCGACGTTCGATCGAATCAGCGCGGTGATCGAAGACGCGGCCCTCAAGCGATTGATTGTGTGGATCGACGAACAAGCTCGAAAAAAGGAGATCGCGGCCAAGCTGAAAGACAATCTGATGGTTCACAGCGGCGCGACTGCGCCGAGTTATCTGGCTCAAACGATGGAACCGATCCGGTTCCGCCGCGCCGAGCAACAGCATCAGCGAAACACCGGGCGACTCGCCCAACAACCGGATGCGCGTGCCGGTCTAAATTCCAACGCGAAAGCCCTGCTCGAGCAGGCCACAGCGTTTCACCAGAAACGTGCCGCCAAGGCGACTTAGCAGTAGGTCAGGCTTTCCAGCCTGACCACGAATGAGGGCAGACTTTCGAGTCGACACCCAATCCGGGTCAGGCTGGAAAGCCTGACCTACTTGCCGAATCTCATCCATCGCGAAGGAACAGCCTGTGCATAAGCTCGACGAAGCTCTGACGATGTTGGTCTCTGAAGGCAAGAAGCGCGGCTTCCTGTCCTACTCGCAGATCAACGGCTATCTCCCGGACGAAGCGGTCAATCCCGAAAAGTTGGATGACCTGTTGATGCTGCTCGAAGAGCACGGCGTCGACATCGTGCAGGACGACTATCAAGCCCCGATGACTCCGGCCGAGATCAAGCGGCTCAAGCCGAAGATCAAAGAGGATTTGCGAGACCGCAAAGTCGATGATCCCGTCCGCATGTATTTGTCGCAAATGGGAGAGATCCCGCTGCTGACGCGGCATCAGGAAATCTCGCTGGCCAAGCAGATCGAGATCACGCGCCGCCGCTTCCGCCGGCAATTGCTGGACACGGAATTTGCGCTGGTCACGGCGATCGAGATTCTCAAGAAGGTCAGCATCAACGAGATGCCGTTCGATCGCACGATCAAAGTGTCGATGACTGAAGGCTTGGAGAAGAATCAGATTCTCGGCCGCATGCCGTTCAACCTGCGAACGATCGAAGTGCTGCGCGAGCAATACGTCCGTGACGCCCAGTCCTGGCTCGACCCGAACGCCTCGCCGACCAAGCGCAAAGAGGCCGAGGCGATGATGACCAACCGGCGACGGAAGATCGTTACGCTGGTCGAAGAGATGTCGGTGCGCACGCAGCGTCTGCAACCCGCGCTGAAGAAGTTGGAGCACATTTCCCAACGCATGACTCAGCTCGACAAATGGCTGCGGGACACGCGGCTCAAGAACGCGAAGGACGAGCGTGCGAACTTGCAGAAGGAGCTCAACGACCTGATGCAGTTGACGCTCGAAACGCCGAATTCGCTGCGTGCAAAGCTCAAGCTCATCTTCAAGCGGTTCGGCGAATACGAGCAAGCCATGCGTGACCTCTCTGGAGGTAACCTGCGTCTGGTGGTCAGCATCGCCAAGAAGTATCGCAATCGCGGCCTCTCATTCCTCGACCTGATTCAGGAAGGGAACACCGGCCTGATGCGAGCGGTCGATAAGTACGAGTACCGCCGCGGCTACAAGTTCTCGACCTACGCAACGTGGTGGATTCGGCAGGCGATCACGCGAGCGATCGCGGATCAGGCCCGCACGATTCGCATCCCGGTCCACATGATCGAGATGATGTCCCGGCTGCGCCGCGTCAACAAACAGTTGCTGCAAGAAAACGGCTACGAACCGACGATCGAGGAAACCGCCGATGCCGCCGGGGTCAGCCTGGAGGAAGCTCGCCGCGTGATGAAGATTTCGCGGCATCCGATCAGCCTCGACCGGCCGGTCGGCGAAAGCGAAGACAGTTTCTTTGGCGAGTTCATTGAGGATCAAAGCACCGACAGTCCGGCGAGCACAGCAGCGAGCGAGATGCTCAAGGACAAGATCGACAACGTCCTCAAGACGCTGACGTACCGCGAGCGCGAGATCATCAAACTGCGCTACGGACTCGGCGACGGCTACACCTACACGCTGGAAGAGGTCGGCCGCATCTTCAAGGTGACTCGCGAGCGTGTCCGGCAGATCGAAGCCAAAGCCGTCCGCAAGCTGCAACACCCGGTGCGCAGCAAGCAGCTCAAGGGCTTCCTGGAAGGCTTGATGCCGGTGATGTAGCCAGCAGGCACTGTTGTCGTTCTTGAAGTGCCGACGAGCCCGACGAATCGAAGGAGACGACGAATGAGAGCATTCGTCGTCTCCTTTTATTCGTCGGGCTCATTTGTCTTTCCAAATGAACCGCGGCTACTTCTTCTCTTCCTTCGCGGCATCCGCCTTTTCGATCGTTCCCCAGAGGTGACCGCCGACTTTGCCGTGTTGCCACGTTCCGGCATACAGGTCGCCGTCGAAGATCACGCGTGCTCCGAACGCCGCACCCAGACCAGGCAACGTTGCGTTGGTGAGCGCGATCATCGGCGTGTCTTCGGCCCAGATCATCCGCAGTGTGAGCGGCAGCGTGACGTCGGTCTGTCCGAATTTGACGCGGGCCTCGAAGGTCCAAAGGTCACCGTCGAATTTGGCGACCTTCTTCAACTCGTACCGTTCGGGATTGGCCGGCTTCGCGTCTTTGCCAACGACGGAGTAATGCCCAACCAGCACGGCTCCCGTCATTCGTTCGGAGAACTTCTTTTCCATCTCTTCCTGGTTCGGTTTCTCCGCCGCTTTCTCTTGCGCGGCAACCGTGCCAACTAATGACGCTGTTGCCACGGAACCCAACCACGCGCGCCGAGACACCCCATTCGCCGTACTCATCGTTCCATCTCCTGACTTGGGAAAGACACAATCGGTTCCGCACATTAAGTGGTGCCCACGAGTTCTCGAATCGGCTCGCCGGTTTCCACGAGATACAGCGGGCGGCCGGCTCGGTCGGGGAATGACGTGTGTTGGACGTCGATGCCGAGGTGATGATAGACCGTGGCCGCGACGTCTTCGGGAGTCAGCGGACGCTCGGCGACGTAGGCACCATGTGCGTCAGAGGCTCCCACCACAATCCCGCGCGGCAGGCGGCCGCCACCCATCAGCACGCTGAAGGTGTGGCCCCAGTGATCACGGCCGGCGGCTTCATTCATGCGCGGCGTTCGTCCGAATTCGCCCATTGCGACGACGAGCGTCTTCTCGTAGAGACCACGATCAACCAGATCACGAATGAGTGCTGCCATCGCGCGATCGAATGGCGGCAGAAGCAAGTTGGCTCCTTCGGCCGTCGCGTAACGGTTCGCGGTGCCGTGATGGTCCCACGGTTGTGTGTTGACCGTGACGAACGTGACGCCGCGTTCTACCAGTCTTCGAGCCAACAGCGTGCTCTGACCAAATTCGTGGCGACCGTAGGCGTCTCTCACATTGGCTGGCTCGGCACTGATGTCGAAGGCGTCGCGGACTTGTGAGCCGGTCAACAGGTCGAAGGCGGTCTGATAGTTGGCGTCGAGATTCTGCATCGTCGAATCAAGTTCGCGGCGCTGCGAATCGAACGTGGACAGCAAGCTGCGACGATCGCGCAGACGCTCGTAGGTCAGGCTGCTGGCGAGCGACAAATCGCGAACTCGATAGTCGGCCGCGTTGGGGTTTGAGTTGACGACGAAGGGATTCGCTCCGCCACCAAGATACGCGGCGTAATGAAACAGATTGTCGGTCCCGCCGCGCAGGTGCGGTGCCGCCGCATATGCCGGCATGCCGGCGACATTCGGCCCACGCAGCGCCGACACGGCAGATCCCAGCGATGGCCGACGTTGAATCTGATTGTCGGGCTTATTGAAGTCCGGCCCTTCAAAGCCGGTCAGCATCCAGTGATTTCCCTTGGTGTGATCCCCGCTGCCATGCCGGACAGTGCGCAGGATCGCGAGTTGATCCATGACTTGCGCAGACTGCGGTAGCGTCTCGCTGAAGAGGACTCCGGGAACTTTGGTGGAGATGGCTCCGAACGGTCCGCGAAATTGCGAGACCGCATTCGGTTTTGGATCCCACGTTTCCTGGGAACCAGGCCCTCCGCTCATCCAGAGGAGGATCACGCTGGTCTCCGCGCTCTTGGGGTCAACGCGAGCGCCGGCCGCCTGGGCGCGTCCCGCCAGGAATTGGGGAAGCGTGAGCCCACCCAGGCCGAGGACTCCCGCCTGCACGAAGTTGCGGCGAGTCCAGCCTTCACAATCATTCGCGGACTGTCCGGTGACTCTCATCATGGGCCTCAGCAACCAATCGAAGTTCGAATCAATCAACGGGCTTCCGTCTGACGTCGAACGTTTTACTTTCGATTCTTGATCTCTTCCCGGAGTTCGTTCAATTCGGCACGCAAGCGTTTGAGTTCCTGAGCGAGTTCGTCATTCGATGCGGCTGCCGTTTTTTGTTTGTGAACTGGTTCCTCATGCTTTGCATCAGGCTCGGATTGTTTGCCCTTCTTCGGCGCGGGTTGTTCTTTCGAGGCGCGTTCGTGGGCTTGATGAACCTCCCGCTCCATCGCCTCAGCCTGCTTGGCCAGTTCGTTTGCGATGTCATGCAGTCCGGCGGCGTGAAGATTGTCGACGGCAATGTGGATGTGCTTGATACGCCGAGCAGCGTCCTCCACCCCTTCATGCGACTTGGCCGGTTGCTTATCGACGTGTTTGCCTCCGGCTTTCCGTCCGTGATGTTCCTTCAATTCGGCCAGCTCGCGCTCAATCGCGGCTCGATGCTTGCGTACTTCTGCCAGTCCTTCTTCGTTCTTGGACTCCTTCAAGGCGTTTTCTTTTTCCGCGAGCGCTTTCAAGCGATGATGCAGTTCCTCGATCTCGCCGCCAGCGGGTTTCGCGGACTTTTGGTCGTGCTTCTCGGCGGCCTGCAACAACTCTTTGATCTGGCGGCCGAGCTTCTCGGCTTCCTCGCGGCGGCCCTCCTTCGTGAGCTGCTCTGCTTCTCGGTGCATGGCTTTTGCCTTGGCTCGGAGTTCATCCGCTTCCGAAGACCACGCGATCGTCGCCACACAGGCCACCAACAATATCGGCACCAAGGTTCGCAGGAGGTTTCGCATCTCAGGGTCTCCGGAAAAGAGTGAGCAAGGAACGGCGGAGAATCGTAATCGGAGTGGAGTCAGTCTGGCATCTCTGAGGGACGATTCAGTCCCAGTAGTAGCCGCGTTCGCCAGAACGCGGGGGGGGGAACAAAGCCCGCGTTCTGGCGAACGCGGCTACAGAGTACGCCGCAGTTCTAAGAAAGACGATTCAGCCCCAGTAGCGGCAGCGAGTCGCGGTAGATCAGCCTCTCGATTGCCTCTTGGTTGAGCCTCGGCAGGGCGGTCCCAACAAGCATGTCGTTGAGCTTTCTCAAACCGTCGAGGGTCGCGTTGACTGTCGTGAAAGGATAGTCGGTGCCAAATAACACTTTGTCCCAAATGCCGTATTCCTGCACGAGCATCAGGCTGTGATAAAGCTGGAACGGCCGGTAATGCAGTGCGCTGAGATCGCAAAAGACATGCGGATGCTTGCGAGCCGTGACGACTGCCTCTCCCTCATACGGGTGGCCGAGGTGCGCCATGATGATTCGCACTTCCGGGAACCGCGCTGCGACTGCATCCAGATGCCGAGGCAACGTGCATTCTAGCGGCGCTTGAGCAACGAACGTCGTCCCCGTGTGCAACAACACCGGCAGGTGATGCTTGGTTGCGTATTGCCAGAGCGGATCGAGCCGCGATTCATCCGGCCGAAAGCCAGCATACATCGATAACAACTTGATGCCGCGCAGGCCGAGGGCTTGATGTCCGAAACGCAGCTCCTCCTCCCAACCCGGCTGCGTCGGATCGACCGAGAGAAAACCAATCAACCGCGCCGGATCGGCGGCGACGTAGCTCGCGACGTAACGGTCATCAACCCACAGACCGCTCAGCCGAGCTTTGCCGCCGAAGACGATCGTGATCGTGTCGTCGGGTGCGGCTGCTCGATAAGCGTCGTAGGTCACGGTCAGGTCCATCTCGACGCCGGCCTTCGCTCGCTTGGCTTGAAGTCGAAAATCGTCGCTGAAGTGCGCGGGGTATTCCCAGGCATGACTGTGAACGTCAATGATCATGAAGCGTCTCCGAGTTCAACAACACGACGGACAACACGACGGGGTCGGGAGTCTTCTTCAGGTCGGCGTCTCGCAGGTTGGCAGTGATTCGCGAGCTGACATCCAATGGCCATTTGCCCGACCTGAAAAAGACTCCCGACCCCTTGAGTGGGATCAAAGTGCCGGCCACAACGACAAGACCGACTCGACGTCTCCGAAGTCTCCGAAGAGATGATCCGGTTCCGACTTCGCGAGTTCATCGACCGAATAGACTCCCGTTGCGACGGCGATGACGCGGGCTCCGATCGCTCGGCCGCAGCGGACGTCGGCGGGTGTGTCGCCGATGACCCAAAGCTTATCGGGATCAATCGTCTGTGGTGCATGATGCTCGGCCGCCATCGCGAGGGCTTGCCGAGCGACATCATCTCGGTCGGCGTGGTTGTCTCCGTAACCGCCGAACGCGAAGTGCTTGGCCAAGTCGTAGTGCCGCAGCTTCAGCCATGCTGCTTCGCGATAGTTGCCGGTGAGCAATCCCATCCGCACGTCGTTGCGAGTGCTCAACCGCGCGAGCAACTCGCGGACACCGGGATACACGATTCCTTTTCGATTGGCGATTTCGGAAGGAAGGACTCGCAAGTATGCCTCCTGCAATTGAGCGTGGGTCGAATCCGATTCTTCCAATCCGTGAAACCGAATCAGGTCTCGTCCGATGCCTCGATCGGTCCGCCCGGCCGTTGGGATGCCGTCGGTCGGCGCGGTGACGCCAAACGCCAGCTCCAACGCTCGTTCGATCCCCGCTTGCCCCGCTCCGCCAGAGTGCAGCAGGGTTCCGTCGATGTCGAAAAGGATGATGTGCATGGGGCGTATCGCAGGTTGGTTGGGGAGGGGGCGTGCGTTCAAAACTCAAAATTGCCGTGGCAATTTTG
>CAMDPX010000135.1 GCA_945905295.1 Planctomyces sp. SH-PL62
AACAAGCACGCTACCGTCCCGACAACAAAGACAAGCCTCACGCCGGAAAACCAAACATCATCGCCGCCACACGACAACACAAACTCCAACTCAAACAGCACCTAACGCTCGCTATGTAAAAATACTTAACGGCGTTGCCCAACGGGGCGCAACTCGTATTCGCGAAGCAGAGTCACGCCCCGTTGGGGCTTTCCGCGTGTATTCGTGATGAGTCCCCCAGGGCGATGCCCTGGGCTTTCGAGTGTTGCACCGTTGGTGCAAAGACAAAGGCATCTCGCGCTCGTCGGGATCAGCGAGGGGGCACGAGTCGCGTTTGATGCGGAGACAATCAACGCTCACGGCTTCGCCTCGTCACGCCGAGCGGCGAGGCGGCGGATTTCGTCTTCCGTCAACACCCGGTGGTAGATGCGGAACTCGTCCAGCAGGCCCTTGAACGGGGCTCCGCGCCTCACGGTTCCGTCCTGTTCGACGATCTTGGACATCCCCAACTCCAGAGACGAGATGAGCGGGCCGAAATCGTATGGCCATCCCGTCGTGCCGCCATTGGCCATAAGCAGTTCGACTCGGACACCATCGACAAATGCGATGACGTGCCCTTCCGCTCCAAGTTCAAGGTTGTTCCACGCGAGCGCAAGGTGGTGCCACATTCCGTCGCAGAGATTCATCACGTTGGGAATTCCGCGAGTGTATCTCCGCGTTGGTACGGGGTCGGTGAGTCCAAACGTCAGAATTGGCACCTTCTGTGATTGCCATGAATCTGGATGATTCAGTTCCAGGAAGAAGATGTTTTTCATTGATGGCGAATAAAGTCCGCCAAGAGACATCTTCTTGCGTTCGGCCGTTTTGAACCATAGCGACACCGTCGATTGAGGACGTAACAATCGCGTTTCGGTCGTTTTGCGAAACTCTCCCAGATCAAGCGAATCATCCACGCCATCGAATTCAAGTGCCGCAGGGTTGTCGTGGGCGACCGGAGCGGCGTCGGTGGACCATTCGGGGCCAGACGATGTTCCGGAGAATTGTGCGGCTTGGTTGTCGAGTGCAGCGGTGAATCGTCCTCGGCCTTCGTTCATTGGCCAGTAATAGACGCATCCGGGGATTGACGAGAGCGGGTCGCTGACGGAGGGGAGTGAAGCCATCTCGGCCCGCTCTTCAAACTCGGCGCGAGTTAGGTACTCGAAGCGGCCATCCGGTTTCTCGATGACCCAGGTGAGGTGTTTTTCGGCGGCGTCCGTCAGCGAAATCGGTGCGCCGCCCGGAGTGAACGACGCCGCCAAACCATCCGGCAACGTCACCCCCACCACCTCCGGCAACGCGGCTCCGGTCGGGCTGGTCTTCCAGAGATGAAACAGGTTGATCGGTCCTTGGTAAGCATGTGCTTCGGGAAACGTCGCGAGGTGTGCGCCGTCGGGCGACCAGAAGGCAGATGCGACGCGATGTGTGCCGAAGTACCCCAGGGTTTTGCCCGTCTCGGCATCGAGAATCGTTGGCCGAAGAGATTCATCACCCGCGCAGATCAATGGCTGACGCGGATTCCATTCAAGGAATTCTCCATTGAATTTGTCTCGCCGCCAAAGTTCCCGTCCTGGCGTACTTAAGTCGGCACACACCACTTTCCCCTGATGACGAAATCGGATCGCCGCACGAGAACGATCAGCGGCCATCGCGGCATCATGGACGTACCACGATTCGGAATTGGGAATGTCCTTCTTGGCATTGAACAATTCGGTAACAACGCCTGTGGCGACAACTATTCGCTCCACACGACCGTCGTGGTTGACTCGGAGCAATTCCTTTCCAGTGTTCGACCATCCGAGCCAAGCAATTCGGGAGGCTGCATTTTGTTGTTCGACGACCTTGCGAAGTTGTTTCGTTGATCGGTCCCACAGAAAGGTGGAGATCGAATGAAATGGAGACGAGACGGCCAACTGTTGTGAATCAGGGCTCCAGGCAAGTTTTTCAACTGCGTTGGGTGAGGGAAGCCCAATCACCAGCGGATTCTTCACTTCGCCCACGTCGGTTTCATACACGGCGAAAGTTGCCCAAGCACCGTGACGAATCGCGAGCCGTTCACCGTCGGGACTCCAACTGACGCCGAAAAAGTCTGTGCTTGGATGTGGAGTGTTGAGTGCGACACTCCGCGAGAAAGAGCCGTCTGTGGTCCAGTGACGAAGGATTCCTCGATTGTTGAACGTCATCAACTGCTCGTCATCAGGAGACCAATCCAATGATCGCAATTGCCCATGAGCTGCAAACGCCGGAACCGGCTGCTTGACTTCGGCTGACCAAAACAGCGGACCGTCGTAGATGTCTGCGTAAGTAAGGCGGCCATCTGGAGTCCAATCAAGTCCGGTGATATTGCGATGCGCGTTGAGCGAATGTGGGGCGGCCTTGTCGATCAGCTTGGCGGTTCCGTTCTGTTCGTCGGACTCGAACGTCCAGACTTTCACCATATCGGCACCGGCGGCCAGGTATTCTTCATCGCGGCTCCATGCCAGACGCTGCACGTTGTAGCCGCTGACGCCGACTTTGCTCAGCTCCTTTCCGTCGGCCGACCAGATTCGCACCGACGTGTCCCCGTTAGGTTTGTTCCAGCCGCTTGCTCCTGATGCGAAGTAGCGTCCGCTTGGACTCCAGGCCATTGCTTGGACCGGCGAACCGTGACCCTGGAACCCTGTCCGAAGCTCGCCTGTGTCCGCATCAACGATGCGAATCTCTGGCTGGCCGCCGACGGCGATCAACGGCTGTGTCGGATGCCACCGGACGATGTCCGTGTTGCCGTTCAAAGACGGTTGTTGCCACAACCGTTTGCCGTTGATGTCCCAGCAAGTAATCCATTGGCCTTCAGTTGCTACGAGGCGCGTTCCATCGGGAGACCAGTCCGCTTGCCAGAACCAGCGGTCATGCTCCGCCGAGATCGTGCGAATGAGTTTTGGTTCTTCGATTTGCCAAATCAAAAGCTCTTTTGACTCTCCGCCCGTCGCCAACTTCCGGCTGTCGGGAGACCAAATGACCTCGACGCGATAATGCTGGACCGGGAACGCGGCGTGGAAGTCCAGCTTTAATCCGTCGGTTCGATAGACGCGCACGACGTTGTCCGCCGAGGCGCATGCGAACCAGCGGCCGTCGGGGCTCCATTTGAGGTCGGTGATCTGGCCGCGTGGGGCCTTGGACTCGATTTGCCAGCGGCCGAGTTTTTGAAACGCGGCGGGGGCCGGGAGGATGCCGGTGGGGACGTTCTCGGTGGGGCCGGGAGTCCAGGCGACGGGTTGGGGACGCGACAGTTCTGAGTTGGCGGCGGCTTCGGTCGTGGATGGGTTCGTTTTGGAGTCGCTGTCGCCGGACGCTGACGGCGATGGTTTGATCGTGTTGGCGTCGAACAGGAGGACCGGGGCGTCGGTGGCGGAACCTGCGAACTCGCTCGTGGAATCTTTTGGCCCGAAGCGATTCCAGGACCAAGCGGCAATCGCGATCAGGATGGTCAGCAGCGATACGGCGACGAGCAGGCGCGATCGCTTGGCGGTGCGTTTTCCGTAGGTTGGGACTCTGTCCCGACCGGTCGGGACGGAGTCCCAACCTACGGGGATATCGCTCGTGACTTGGGTGGATTCTTTCGGCGTGACTCCGGTGTCGGAATGCATCGACGAGACGGGGAACTGCGTTTCCGGGCGCTCGACCACTCCGGAGTCTCGTGCGGCGATGAACTGCGGCCACAGGGCCGGCATGCGGTGGTTTTGACTCAGTGGGGTCAGGCGTTCGATGACTTGTTTCGCGGACGCGGGGCGTTCGGCGGGATTGCTGGCAAGCAGCGATTGCACAAGGCTCGACAATTCGGAGGGCAGGTCCGCTCGGAGGTCGTTGATGTTGGTGCGTGGTTTGTGAATCAGGGCGGATAATTTTTGGACCGGCGTGCGGCAGTTGTGCGTGTCCAGCGGAGCGACTCCGGTGAGTAGCCGGAACAGAGTGGCTCCCAGGCTGTAGAGGTCGGCGCGGGCATCAACCGTATGGCTGTTGTCGGCCTGTTCGGGAGCCATGTAGTCCAGCGTCCCCATGACTTGATTGGTCGAGGTCAGGCCGTCGGCGGGCATTTCGTCTTGCTGCAACAGGGCCAAGCCCAAGTCGAGCAGCTTCACCGTTCCCTCTTGCGACAGGATCAAGTTCGACGGCTTCACGTCGCGGTGAATCAAGCCTCGTTCGTGAGCGTGTTGCAGTCCCAACGCGGCTTGGCGGACGATCTCGCAGGCGTCGGGGACAGCGAGCCGGCCGAGCACTCGCGCGAGGCAACCGATGTCGATGCCGTCCACGTACTCCATCACCAGAAAATGCCGGCCGTCGATCTCGGCCGCGTCGGTCGCGTGGACGATATGCGGATGGTTGAGTGCTCCGACCGCCAACATCTCCCGCTCGAACCGCGCCACCGCCGCTGCCGAGCGTTGCGAACGCGGCGGCAGAATCTTGATCGCCACCGTGCGGCCCAGCTTCATGTGCCGTGCTCGATAGACCGCTCCCATGCCCCCGCGACCAATCGGTTCGAGCAACTGGTACTGACCCAGTGACTGTGGGTGTTCGGGATCGACGTCCGGAAAAGGCATCGGAAACGGCGACGACGTCGCCAGCGCCTGCCAGTGCTCGCGCTGCACACTGTTCACCGGCCGCGAGCCGTCCATCGCGATCGCTTGCTGATACGCCGGAGCCAGGGGATCGAGCACCGTGTCCGGCTCCTGCTCCAAGCGCTGCAACACCTCTTCGCACGCCGGGCATTGGTCGATGTGAACGACGACCTGATCGGAAACGTCATCGGCGAGTGCGCCTCGCAAGAACTCTCGCAGAGTGGTCTCGTTCGGGCAGTCCATCAACGACTCGTTTCCATCCGGGACCAAAAACGATCCAGGCGAGCGGGGCGGCGTCAGCCCCCCGGTGGATTGAGATCAAACCGGGGGGCTGACGCCGCCCCGCTCGCCAAAACACAGTGAAGCGCCAGACACATGTTGAAACAGAATAAGCCTGACGCTGTCGGCTGGGAAGCAGAATGACACGCTCGCGGGTGCGCGAACCGTTTTCAGAGATTCCTGTGACGCGCCTGCGTTAGACCAGTCATGGCGGAGATTCGCGTGAGTTCGTAGTGGCTCAGGACACCGGCAAGGTCGCGTCTCTCCGAGGGAGGCTCTCAATTTCTGGTCTGGGGGGAAGCAATCATGGTCGGCTCAAATCTGGTTGGCGGCGTGTTGGCGAAATTGGCGGAACTTAAACGAACCACATTCGGGCCAACGCGCTCGCCGCGAGCGAACGTGCGGTCGCGGGCTGCGAACCATCAGTCGGCTGAAATGCTCGAAGAGCGAATCGTGATGACCGTGCAAGGGGCTCTTGACCCGGTGAATATCAGCACCGGAATTGTGCAAGGGTGGGCTCATGACACCGAGCGGCCCGGTCGGGGATTCACCGTCATCATGACCATCGATCCGCATTTAGCATTCGGCTCATACTCAGAGATTGTCTACACGGGACTCACTCGCACGGATGTGAATCGAGCCACCGGAGTCCCTGGGAATCATGGATTCGAATGGAGAATTCCCGAAGAGTTTCGAGATGGTCGGACGCATCGGATTGAAGCCAGGATTGAGACCGGTTTTCACACTTATGCCACACTCCCACCGAGTGTGACGGACACGTTTCGGCTGCCTCTGCGCGGCGGCATCACGGTGACGCCCATCAGTCCCGCGAACTCCATCGGGCTTCTGGAAACGACCGAGGCGGGCGGGGCCGCGAGCTTCAACGTCGTGTTGACGAGCCGGCCGACGTCGAACGTCACGATTCCGGTCGTGTCTCTGGATTTGACGGAAGGACGGCCCAACAAAACCTCATTGACGTTTACGCCCTCGAATTGGAATCAGCCGCAGAGGGTCACGGTGACCGGCGTCGATGATCGGATTCACGACGCGACTGTCGTTGAGGGCACGGAGTATCAAATCAATCTGGGCCCGGCTCGGAGTGCGGACTCACGCTACAACGGCGTCGATCCACGAAACGTTTCGCTGACGAATCTGGATAATGAGGAATACATCCGATTTGTCGCCAGCTATGCGAACGAAGGAGTTCAAGAAGGATTCAATGACCCGGTCCTCGGACAGCAACGGCGCGACGCATTGGATGCGGCGCTGCGGTTGTGGTCAGACTACTTCGTTGCGTCGTATCCGGGCGAGACCATTACCGTGGACGCTCAATTTGACCCGCTGGCCTGGAGCCGGTTGGCCCAGGCGCGAGCCGTGGATGCGTTCAATAGCGTCAGCGGCGGCATCGCGGGGACCAGTTACGGCTCGGCCTTGGCCAATCATTTGGCTCGCCGCGACTTGAACACCCGGAATCCCGAAATCGCAGCGACGTTCAACTCCAATGCGAATTGGCATTACGGCGTCGCTGGTCAGATCAGTGCGGGACAATTCGACTTTGTCACGTTGGCGATGCACGAGATTGGACACGGCTTGAACTTCTTCAGTCGCCTCAACCAGGACGGCTCGTTCGATGGATCGACGCGCGGGATCTGGGACCGATTCCTGGAAAACAGCCGGGGAACCAACCTGATCAACATGACCGCCGCTCAACGGGCCACGGCCGTGGTCAGTGACTCAATGTTTTGGGAAGGCGCGGCTGGCCGAGACGGCAATGACGGACAGCGGCCGCAAATCCACGCCCCGCGCGAGTATGCCTCTGGATCAAGCACTTCGCACTTGTCGGAGTCACGGCATGGGTCGGAACTCATGAGCCCGACGTTCTCCGGCCGAGAAGTGAACCGCAGTCCCAGTCGCATGGAGTTGGGAATGCTCGCCGACATGGGCTGGACGATCGGATCTGGATTGGCCGAGTCCAACAGTCGCGATCAGCCTGCCACCGCAAGATTCGTCGCTGGCACATCGGGAGCCGCCCTCGCGGCGACGGCGACTCCCAGCCTCCGAACAGCGAGCGTTTCAGCAACGGAGACTACGGTCATCGCAGCGGCAGTTCCACGATCGTCGCTGCTCGGATCGAACGTCAACACGTCGGAGGACGGACACGACAGCACGATCGACCAATCGCAACGCCCGAACGGTCGAATCGCCAGCCAGCCGATTTCATCGCTGCATGTCCTGGACTCTGTGTTTGCAACGCTGAGCCATTCAGGTCTCGAATCGCTTTGAGCGAAACCGATCTCTGCTGCTGGACGAAGATCAAATCGACTTCTCCGTCTAATGCCACACGAATTCAATGGGCGAGTCGATATCGGGATGTAAACTTTGATGCACCGGGCAGTGTCGCGCGGCGGTTTCGAGTTTCGTTCGATCGGCGGCAGCGACCTTCGCCGCTTTGTCAGCGGGAATGGTGACGGTGACTGGCAGCCGGCCGATGCGGCGAATCGGTTGCTGGACCATCTCTTTCGTGACGAAGACGAGCGTGCCCGTCAGGTCGATTTGATTCCGTTCTGCGACGATTCCCATGATCGTCATCACGCAAGCGCCGAGCGCTGTCGCTACGAGATCGGTGGGCGAGAAGCTTTCCCCCTTGCCGTGATTGTCCACCGGCGCGTCGGTCGACAGCTTGGCTCCGGAGGGACCGTGCGTCGCCGCACAGCGGAGTTGTCCTTCGTAGACGAGGTTGATTTCGACGGCCATGAGTTGGTTCCTTGATGGTGTTGAGCGAAGGGGTCGGGAGTCTTTTTCAGGCCGCTGATCGAGTGCCATTCCATGCGACAACCAAGTTCAGCGGCCTGAAAAAGACTCCCGACCCCGTCATGCTCGTAGGCGAAACCGGTCTTCGCCGCGAGCAGGTTGGTGGGTATGTTACTGCCCGCTCGACTGACCGCCGATGGAGTGGCGTGATCGGAACACGATGGCGGATCGAATCGTTCGTCGTCACGCATCGGTTGCGGGCTTGCCTCGCTCGGCATAGTTCGGTGGTCATGGAAGGCACTCTCTGGGAAGGAACCAAGGGGACCGAACATGCCGATCAGCATTCAACGCGAACTGCCTCAAGAACTCGCCGACGTCCAGAAGGTGCTGGCGAATAAAGCTCGCGAGTACGGGCTGGACTTCTACGAGACGAACTTCGAGGTCGTCGATTACGACGAGATGTCGATGCTCGCCGCGTTTGGCGGATTCCCTGTGCGATATCCGCACTGGCGCTTTGGAGCGCAGTACGACGAACTTTCAAAGGGCTACGAGTACGGTCTGCAAAAGATCTACGAGATGGTGATCAACACCAATCCGTGTTACGCCTACTTGCTGAAGTCGAACTCGCTGATGGACCAGAAGCTGGTCATCGCTCACGTTTATGGACACTGCGATTTCTTCAAGAACAACGCCTGGTTCCAGCCGACCAATCGCAAGATGCTCGACGAGATGGCGAATCATGCCGCGCGTGTGAATCGCTACATCGACCGCTACGGCCACGAGGAAGTCGAAGCGTTCCTCGACGCTTGCCTGTCACTGGAGGACTTGGTCGATCCACACGCTCCGCACATTCGCCGGCGCGATGAACACGTCACCCCGTCCGCCGCCAGCCCGATCGGCAAGAGCACCGAAGAGGACGACTCGGACGACACGCCGGGCAAACTGCCGTCCAAGGATTACATGGACGACTTCATCAACCCGCGCGCCGCTCTCGAAAAGGCCGACAAGGAGCAAAAGGCGAAGCAAAAGAAAAGTGAAGAGCCGCGCACGTTCCCGCCGGAACCAGAGCGCGATTTGTTGCTCTTCCTGCTGGAGCACGCGCCGCTCAAGCCGTGGCAGCATGACATCCTGCAGATTGTCCGGGACGAGGCGTATTACTTTGCTCCGCAGGGGCAAACGAAAATCATGAACGAGGGTTGGGCCAGCTATTGGCACTCGACGATCATGACGACGTTCGGCTTGAGCGACGGTGAGGTGATCGACTACGCCGACCATCACTCCGGCACGATGGCGATGAGCCCCAACCGGCTGAACCCGTACAAGATCGGCATCGAGCTATATCGCGACATCGAAGAGCGTTGGGACAAAGGCCAATTCGGCCACGATTGGGAAACGTGCGACGACTACGATGAGAAACGGCGTTGGGACAAGGATCTGAAACTTGGCCGCCAGAAGATCTTCGAGGTCCGCCGCGTCCACAACGACGTGACCTTCGTCGACGCCTATTTGACGCCGGAGTTCTGTCAGAAGCACAAGCTCTTCAGCTTTGCCTACAACGACGGGAACGACAACTACGAGATCGCCTCGCGGCAGTTCCAAGAGATCAAGCAGCAGTTGCTGACGAGCCTCGCCAATCACGGGCGGCCGTTCATTTATGTCACCGACGGCAACTACAAGAACCGCGGCGAGCTGTACCTCAAGCACAAGTTCCAAGGGGCGGAGTTGAAGCACGACTACGCTCGCGACACGCTGGCGAACCTGCAACGTATCTGGGGCCGCCCCGTCCACATCGAAACCGTCGTGGACGAGAAGCCGGCCGTGATTTCGTTCGACGGAACGAACCACGAGATGCGGCAGAAGCCATAAAAGCCGTGCGACTCCTTCGCACGGTTCTCGGCGAAAAATGCCGGATTGACGAAAATCGGCTCGTCAAATCCGGCCCGAACGCCGAACCGATAGAAAGAGACCGAGAATTCCCTGTTGACGCACGGTCGCAACTTCTGACAAATAGCACGAGCATCCATGACGTAAGCTTTCCTGACCTTCCTACCTGATGCGGTTCGCACGATGCACGCCGCGTGATCTTTCTGAACTGAACGTTGAAGGGCGAGGTGCTCGTCGTCCGGCCTAGTGCCGCGACTAGCCTCTCGCCCTTCCTCCGTTTTGCTCCCACACCGGGAGGTGTGCCATGAGCCTGAGCCAAACCCTTTCGCAAGAACTTCCTCGGCTGATCGGAATGAATTCGACGCAGCCGACAACAGTCACACTGCCCACCACCGATGGTGTGGACATGTCGGTCGATTTCACGATCGTCGATACGCTGAGCTGCGCGTTTCGTGAGCTGCGTATGAACGTGCCGCGGCTTGCGGGAGCATCGTTTGCGATGCTCGAACACTGGGCCGAAGACCTGTCGAAGCGGATCACGTATCTCCTCGAGAACATTGGCCCGTTGGAATTCGATCCGACGACGCAGCAAGTTCTCATCCGCTCGAAGTCACCCGATCTTCGCACTGGCGGAGCCAAGTACTACGAAGTCTTGTTGCAGTGCCAATCGGGCGGCCATTTCGTCCTGCGGCGATTCCATTCCGACCCGGCTCAATGCGGCCGCGACCAAGTCGATCTGACGATGACCCACGAGACGCTGCTGAAGCTCGTGGAAGATTTGCTGGCGACTGTGCCTTAGCCGTTGCCCGGCCGATCGCCGAAAGCCGCCAGCCGAAAGCCGTGATACCGTTTTTCAAATGCTTCGCAACGCATCGGAACGGTCATAGCAAATATGCCGGTCGTGCCGAGCGAAGATTCTGCTCGCTCCGCGCGCTTCATCCCGTCACCAAGCCAGACATGACCTAAGTTTCCCCGCCCCATTGTCTGCGCGGATCGTGTTCCCCCTTTCGGTGAGCGTGTGACATGCCGAGTCTGTCGGAAGTTTTCGTCAACAGCCCTCTCAGCCCTCCCGCATCCAGCGGGCTGGCCGAGTCGTTTGCTCCGAGCCAAGCGATTCGCGTGTGTCACGTCAGCATGTGCCTGCAAACCGGCGGCCTCGAACGGTTGCTGGTGGACTTCGCACGGTTCCACGACCGGAAGATGTTCGAACTGCAATTCATCGCTCTCGCTGGCGATGGCCAACCCGCAGCCGACATCCGGTCCGAAGGCTGCGCGGTCCAAGTCCTCAACGACAGTTTGAGGATTCGCAAGCTGCGGTCGCTCGCGCAACTCGTGCAGCACCTGAAAAAACGACGCGTGCAGATCGTCCACACGCACAACACTTACGCGCAGTTCTACGGAACACTCGCCGCGAAGCTGGCCGGCGTGCCCATCGTCATCAACACACAGCATGGTGGCGGCTGCGGGGAGAGTTGGAAGGCCCAGTGGCAGTTCAAACTTGCGAACCGCTGGACGCAGCGAGTCGTGGGAGTGTCACACGACGCCGCACGGCTGTGCCAGCAACAAGATCGCGGTTCGCAAGACAAGATCTCGACGATCTGGAACGGCATCAATCTGGATCGCTTCACCTACCGCAACTCGAAACCGATGCCGGTGGCCATTAGCGTCGCCCGCCTGTCAGCCACCAAAGATTTTCCGACACTGCTGCGAGCCGTCCCGCTCGTGCTGTCGCACGTTCCGGACTTCCGGCTGCGAATCGTCGGCGACGGTCCCGAACGGGCGAAACTCGAAGCGCTGATCGACGAACTCAACGTCCGCTCGCAGGTCGAACTACTCGGCGAGCGGCACGATGTCCCCGCTCTGCTGGCTGAGTCCGGCTTCTTCGTGTCGTCGAGTTTGAGCGAGGGCATCTCGCTGACTCTGTTGGAAGCAATGGCGGTCGGTCTGCCGATCGTCACGACTGCCGTTGGAGGAAATCCCGAAGTTGTCCTCGACGGCCACACCGGCCGACTCGCGCCCGCAGGCGATCCCGCCGCGCTGGCTCGCGAGATCGTCGATCTGTGCGCCGATCGCGACTTGTGGTCTGTGATGGGAACGCTCGGCCGGCAGCGAGTCGAACAGCACTTTGAAATCCGGCAGATGATCCGCAGCTACGAAGCGTTGTACGAGGAACTTTTGGCCCCCGCTCGCCAATGAAATTTCTATGCGAATTCTCTTCCTCAGTTCGATCTTTCCTCACGGGACCGCTCGCGTCACCGGCACGTTCAACTTGGAACTGTGCCGAGCACTCGCGGCCGAGCACGACGTGCGCGTGGTTGCCCCGCGGTCGTTCATCGACGTGTGGAGAACTCGACGCGAGGACCGTACCGCGGATTGTTGGGTGACGGAGACAACGGGGATCGAAGTCACCTATCCGAGCTACTTCTACACGCCTGGCTTTGCGCGATCGCTGTACGGCGAGTCGATGTGGTGGTCGGTGCGTCGGCATCTTGGGCGAGTCGTCGAAGACTTTCGGCCGGAAGCGGTTGTCAGCTATTGGGCGCATCCCGATGGCGAGGTCGCCTTGCGAGTCGCCGAACCGCTGGGCATTCCGAGCGTCGTCATCATCGGTGGTTCAGACGTGTTGTTACTGCCGAACGACCGACGACGACGCCCGAAGATTCAGCGAGTCCTCCGCGAGTCGAGTGCCGTGATGACCGTCAGCGAAGGACTGCGACGCGCGGTCATCGACTTGGGAAGCAAACCGTCGCGAGTCCATACGATCTATCAAGGTGTGGACGACACGCTCTTCTTCCCCGGTGACGATGAGGCTGCTCGCAAGAAACTCTCATTGCCGACCGACTGTCGGCTGTTGCTGTGGGTCGGCCGCATGGTCGCTGTCAAAGGTCTGGACACGCTGATCGCCGCCTTCGCTCTGGCACAGCAAAAACAATCTGACCTGCACCTGCTGCTCGTCGGCGATGGCCCGTTGCGAATGGCCGTTCAAGCCGATGTGGAACGGCGAGGACTCAGCGATCACGTCACGTTCGCCGGCGCACAGCCCCCCGCGCAGCTTCCCGACTGGTATCGAGCGGCCGATCTCTGCGTGTTGTCGAGCTGGTCCGAAGGTTTGCCGAACGTGCTGCGCGAAGCGGTCGCGTGCGGTCGGCCATTCGTCTCGACGGATGTCGGCAGCGTTCGCGAAATCGCTCAGTCGCAAGCTGGATCGCCGTTTGCCGAGCTGGTGCCGGTCGGAGACTCGGCCGCGATGGCCGTCGCGATCGAGCGAGTTCTGCGTCCCGAATACCTCGCCGTTGCGCAATCCGTGCTTTGCCGAAGTTGGCGTGATACGGCTCACGATCTTGTCTCGTTGCTGAAATGCCTGCGTGGGGGGCACGTTTCCAACGTGCCCGTCAATGTCGGGCACGTTGAAAACGTGCCCCACGGAATCACCGTCTGATGAACACGACCATGACCGATTCAAAACCCTCGAAGCGAGTGCTCGTCGTCTCGTACAACTTTCCGCCGGTGGGCGGGGCGGGAGTCCAGCGCGTCACCAAGTTCGTGAAATACCTGCCGGAATTCGGCTGGGACGTGACGGTCCTGACCACCGAGAACCCGTCCGTGCCGGTCTACGACGAATCGCTGCTGGCGGACATTCCGCCGCAGACGGTGGTCGTGAAAGCTCGCACGCTCGAACCCGGCTACGCGCTGAAGCGAATCGTCTCCGCAAGCAATGCAGAGCCGAGCACACCAACCCGAAGCGCAAGCGAGAACTCGGAGAAGTCGAATGCTGCCCGATCCTCGCTTGCGCTTCGGGTTAGTTTCGTAGCCGCTGCAAAACGGGCGCTCCGTGGCGTGGCGAATCTGCTGCTGCAACCTGATCCGCAGGTGTTGTGGAACTCGCAGGCGATCGAGGCCGGCCTCAAAGTTCTCGGACAGCGGAAGCACGACGCGATCTTCGTCACTGCTCCGCCGTTTTCATCGCTGTTGATCGGAGCGGAACTGGCTCGCCGCACGGGCCTGCCGCTGGTGCTCGACTATCGCGATGAGTGGAGCATCAGCAACTCGTACCTCGAAAACAAACGCTTGGGTTGGCTGTCGCGAACGTGGCAGCAGCACCAGCAAAGCCTTTGCGTGCGAGCCGCTGCGGCGTTGGTCGCCACGACACGACATAGCGCGGAATCGCTGCAAAACGTCGCGCGAGCGTCGGAGAGCCGGCCGCTGGTCACGCACATCTACAACGGTTTCGACACGGCGGATTTTCATGAGGGAACGCCGCCGCTCCCTGATGCGTTGCTTGAGTCAGCGAGCGATTCGACGCAGCCGTACAAGTTGGCGTACATCGGCACGCTCTGGAATCTGACATCGGTTGAGCCTGTCGTGCGTGCGGTGCGAGAACTTGCCGAACGGTCTCCCGATTTGGCCTCGCGGCTGGAACTGCATTTCGTCGGCCGACGCACGGCGGCTCAGGACGAATGGCTCGATCAACTTGGCCCCCTGCCCTGCCGAGTCATCCGGCAACCGTACCTCGATCACGACGAAGCGTTGCGGTTGATGCGTTCCGCCGACGGCTTGTGCTTGTTGCTGTCGGACTTGCCTGAAGCGGGCCGAGTCGTGCCGGCGAAGATGTTCGAGTACCTCGCCGTCCGTCGTCCGATCTTCGCGATCGTGCCGCCGGGCGAAGTCTCGTCGTTGCTGCACGATTGCCCGTTCGCGTTCGTGCATTCGCCGAGCGATGTGACCGGACTCGCTCAACGCTTGGGGGACGAGGTCGAGCGGCATTCGCTCGGAGTCTCGCTGCCGACCGGATTGTGGGATTCGTCTCCCTTCGAGCGACGCCGACAGACTGAACAACTCGCCGAGTTGTTAGGGCGTGTGTCCGCCGTAGGTCAGCCTTTCCAGGCTGACCCCGAACGTCACAACGCTTCCCATCGAAAAACGATTTCCACCGAACGGGTCAGGCTGGAAAGCCTGACCTACTGATACCCCATGACCGCATTCACCGTTTGGCAAATCATCTTCTGGCTGAGCATTCTCGGCGTGGCCTACATCTTCTTGGGCTACCCGCTGCTGGTGTTCGCGCTGTCGCGGTTGCGGACATTGCGAACGCGAAAGTCGGCCAACTTGGAACCTGTCTCGGTGGTACTCGTGGGCTACAACGAAGCCGCTCGATTGCCGGCAAAGATCGCCAGCGTGCTCGCCAGCGATGACGTGTATTTGATCCGCGAGCTGATCGTTGCCTCGGACGGATCGACCGACGACACAGCGACAGTGATCGCAGCATTGCACGACCCTCGCATCCGACTCATCGCGTTTCCAGAGCGTCGAGGTAAACCGTCCGTCTTGAACGACGTCATTCCGCAGTGTCAGAGCGAAATCATCGTGCTGATGGATGCCCGGCAGGAACTTGACCGCCGAGCGATCGCGGAACTCGCTGCGAACTTCGCGGACGAGTCGGTCGGCGTGGTCTCGGGCGAACTGGTCTTTCGGTCGGAAGGAGATGTCACGACCGTGTCCAAAGGGATTGGCATCTATTGGCGCTACGAGAAATTCATTCGCAAATGCGAGGGACGATTCCGCAGCGTGCCGGGCGCGACCGGAGCCTTGTACGCTCTGAGACGATCGCTGTTCCGACCGATCCCGCCGCAAACGATTTTGGATGACGTGGTCATCCCGATGCAGGCCGTGACCGCCGGTTATCGCTGTTTGTTCGAGCCCGCGGCGATCGCCTTCGATCACCCATCGGACTCGACCACAAAAGAGTCGATTCGCAAACGTCGCACGATCGCGGGCGCGGCGCAGTTGATCGTGGATCACCCCGCCTGGCTGTTGCCATGGCGGAATCCGATCTGGTTCGAGTTCGTCTCGCACAAACTGATGCGGTTGGTTTCGCCGCTGCTGCTGCTCGTGGCGGCGGTCGCGAACCTGTGGCTGGCGAGTCATCCGATTTACGCCGCGCTGTTGATATGGCACGTCGCGTTCTACGCCTCCGCACTGATCGGCTGGTGGTTCCAGCGAGCCGGCCGGCGTTCGGTGCTGTTCGGAGCACAATTGATGTTCGTGGCCCTCAACGCCACGACAGTCGCCGCCCTATGGGACGCCCTGCTCGGCCGCTTCCGTGCGACGTGGCAAAGAACGTAGAGCAGGCGGCTCGCCTGCTCTGTTCTCTCATCCCCGAAAAGTCACAGGCGAGCCGCCTGTGCTACAGCCGGCCAGCGATGCGTTGTTTTTCCTCGCGGTTCCACATCCACAGCAGGAGCGGGCTGGCGATGTAGATTGTGCTGTAACAGCCGACCAGCGTGCCGATCAACATGCAGAACGCGAAGGCGTGAATGCCTTCGCCGCCCATGGAGTACAGGATGACGACCGTGATGAACACAATCAGCGCGGTCAGAATCGTACGGGACAGCGTTTGATTGACGCTGTCGTTGACCATCTGCAAGGTGAGCTGCGGATTGCGGCCACGGATTTCACGGATGCGGTCAAAAATCACGATGGTGTCGTTCAGCGAGTATCCGACGATCGTCAAGAGCGCGGCGACGATCGACAGGTTGAGCTTGAAGTCTTGCAGTCCGAGAATCGGTCCCAGTGGAGTTGTCGAGAGGTAGTAGGCCAGCGGCAAGCAAGCCATTGTGAAGAACACATCGTGGAAAACGGCGACGACGGCCGCGATGCCGAAGTCCGCCTTCGTAAAGCGGAACCACAGATAGACGATGGTGGCGGCACCGCTGGCCAGCAACGCCAGAAAGGCCATGTATTGCATGTCTTCGGCGACCGACGACGCGAAGTTACTGACCTCTTCGAAGATCGGCGTGTCCTTCAGAGTGGACTGCATCGCGGTGAGAGCTTGGATCAGTTCGGCTTCGCTGACCGTCGAGCGTACTTCGACCTGCATTTTGTCATAAGTTTTCGCCTTGTTCTCTGGGGCCGTCAGTCCGGAACCCGATGTCCCTTTGATGCGAAAGATCGCACTGGCATCGGAGTAGCCTTGGTTGATTTTGCGAAGCTCGTTCAACAAGTAGTCGGCCGCGGTCGAGGTGGAGATTTCGCTGGTGAAAGTCAGTTCGGTTTGATTCGCACCGGCGAAGGGATCCAGCGGGTCCGAGTTGTCCAATCCACCGGCCGGCTTCTTATTCGATTTCGGCGAATCGTCTTCGGGCTGCTCCACGACAGGAGTTTCCTTTTTCTTCTCGGTGTTCTCCTCAGCCTTCTCAGCCTCGGCCGGTTTCTCCTCTGTCTTCGAGTCGGCCTTTTTATCCGTCTTCTCAGCGGTTTTGTCGGAAGCCTTCGGTTCTTCCTCGATGGCCTTCTTGGGCTCATCGGGCTTCGCCTCCTTCTTCGGCGAAGTTTCTGTCTTGATCTCGTCTTCCCCGGCTGCCCCGATGGCTCGGCCGTCAAGAGGGTTCAGCGATGAGGTTTTGGATTCAATCACTTTCGCGGGAGGCGTGAAGCCCAACGTGACCCGTTTCAGTTCGTAATTCGGATCACTGAAGGTTGAGGCGATGCCGCTCCGAATCTTCTCGAAGTTCTGCTCCTTCGTACGGAGCCGGAACTGCACTCCACGTTCTCCCGTTGACTGCTCCCCAGTCTGCGCGAGTCGTTCCAAGGACATCGAGTCAAAAGTCTTTTGCAACTTACCCCGCACATCGTCGATCTGTTGGTCTTTCACGAATTGAAACGTCACGCTCGAACCGCCGCTGAGGTCGATATCCAAGCTGTCGGTTCCGCGAGCCACTAACAGCACCAAGCCGAGCAGAATAAACCCAGTGGAAAAGGTGATCGCAGCTTTCAGCTTGCCGATGAAGTCAAATTTCGGAACGCCGATGACCTTCATCATGTTGAGCTTCGTGATCCAACGCTTGCGTTCGGCGATATCGAAGACCAGATGACCGAAGTACAAGGCCGAGAAGTTGCTCATGCAAATTCCGATGAAGAGCGTCACCGCGAAGCCTTTGATCTGATCGGTCCCGATCATGTAGAGCACAACGGCGGCAATCAGCGTCGTGACGTTCGAGTCCCAAATCGCGGAAAAGGCTTTGCTGAAGCCGTTCTGAATTTCCATCCGCAGGCTACTCCCGCGCTCCATTTCTTCACGCATGCGTTCATAGATTAACACGTTCGCATCGACCGACATGCCCAGCCCCAGCACCATTCCTGCCAGTCCGGGGAGCGTGAATGTCGCGTTGCAAATCGCCATCACTCCCACGGTGAGCACGAGATTGAGCAACAGGGAAATGTCCGCGACCACGCCAGAAAACCGATAGTAAATTGCCATGAACAGGAACACGGCCAACGACGACCAGTACAAGGCCTGAATTCCTTTGCGTTGCACGTCCTCTCCCAGCAAGGGGCTGATCGTGAATTCGCTGATTGGCGTGGGATCGATGGGGAGTTGCAGAGCACCAGCGTTGAGCACATCCACCAGAGCCTTGAGTTCGGCAGGGGGGAAGTTGCCAGTGATTTGGCCGCTCTCGCGAATCGCCGAATTGATGTTCGGGGCCGAGTGGACCTTGCCGTCGAGAATGATCGCCAATTGGCGTTTCGTGCCGTCGGAAGCCGGTTTGTTGCGGCTGGTCAGCCGGAAGAACCGCATCGCCCCTTCGTTGTCGAAGTTGAAATTGACGCAGGGGGAACCATCCTCCGAGATGCTGGGACTGGCTCGACGCAGATATCCGCCGGTCACCAGATCTTCTTCCGGTTCTTGGACGATGAGCACCTGCTTGATCGGGGCATCGTTGCCTTTTTTGTCTTTGCGGAGCACGGTGCGGACGGACTCGCTGGGCATCGAGTCAGACTTCTCGGCGATTTCACGCCACACGGCGACGATTTGATTCCCTTCGAGGAGATTGTCTTGTCCGACTGGCAGCGCCTTTGCGGCCGCGAGCCAACCGCGGTGATCCTTTTGGTTCGCGACGATTCCGAATTCCAAGCTGCCCAATCGGACCATCGCCGCCTTCTTCTCGGCCACGACTCCCTGATCGGCACCGGGGATGATGATTTCAATTCGGTCGACGCCGACTCTGCGGATGGTAACTTCTTCCGTCCCTGACGGATTGATGCGCTTGGCGATCGTGCCGACCATCTGGTCCATTGCCTGCGAGACCGGCTTGCCTTCCGCTGCGGCCTTCGTCGTCTCGACTTGGTAAATCAGGTTCGTGCCACCGGCGAGGTCGATGCCCCAGCGGAGCGCGTTTTTCCATGCGTCAAATCTGCCGGCCTGGATGATGTGGAAACAGAAGGGTGCCAAACCCAACGAGACCGCCAGCAGCACGGTGCCGATGCGGTTGGAGTATTCTTTCAGCCGCAACGCGCGAGACAGCAAGGCTCCGACGAGGAACGGCACCACAAACAGTGCGATCAACACCAGCAATCGGAAACCGATATCAACCGCGTCCGCTTCCGGTTGGGCCACGACGGCTTTGTCGGCGGCATCCGCCAACACTGAGAATCCCATCGAGAAAACGTCCATCGAATCTTCTTCCTGAAAGTCTGGTCTGAAGTCTCGCGAAACTCGCCTGAGTCTCGCTCAGAATGGAAGCCGCTGTGAATCAGAGAGTTCCATTCGTTCTGGGCCATTCAATCTTGGCTCGTAGTGACCCCATTCATGGGGTCGAACGTACGATCCCGACCCGATGAATCGGGTCACTACAAGCGCTCGTGCTAGCTGGCTCCCGGCTTTGGAGTTTCCGCGGCGGCCGACACTTCGGCCAGAGGCCCTTGGATCGCGCTCCGCAGAAATCGCAGCTTGACGTTGTCATCCACTCGCAGCGTCACTTCCTTATTGTCGTCGGAGAATCCGGTGATCGTGCCAATGATTCCGGAGTACGTCACCACGCGGTCGTTCCGTTTCAAGCTGGCGAGTTGCAGCTCGCGCTGGCGACGCTCGCGAGTTTGCGGTCTCAGGATCATGAAATAAAAGAGCCCGGCGATCACCATGAAGTAGGGGATCATTGGCCCCATCGCCTCGCTGAAACTTGGCTGAGGGGCAAGATTTCCCTCGGCGAGGACCGCGAATTCCATGAAAAACTCCATGTCTGTTCTCATCGTCGGATCGAAAAAGCAACGGATGGCACTTTCACGAACGCCCGGACCTTCAGCCACACAAGACGTTCCGTTGAAAAACCAGCCGGGAAAGGGGGCGTATGTTAGAAGCGGCCCCCCCGACCGGCAAGTTGGCCCCGGCACGGAGATTCTCGCATTGTCGGCTTCGCACACGGATGCGAGAGGCGCACACGGATGAGCAATTCGCTCCCCCGCCTTCATCCGTGGGCGCCTCTCGCATCCGTGTGCGAAGCGCGGCGTCGATGCTGAGCCACAAACGCAATCCACCCCACCAGCCCGAACAGATACGCCAGCAGCGGCCAGGCCAGCCGCTCGAAGCGCGACGCGACGCACCGCCGCTGCCGCCGCCAGCAGGCGATCGCGAAGGGCACGCCGCTCAGCAAACACACGCCGAACGACCACGGAAAGCGTCGAATGAGCGTGCCGAGTGCCGTCCGACGAATCGACCAGGTGGTCGGTTCGTCGCTGTCGCCGATCCGCTGGCCGTCGTCATCCTTGACCGATCCGGCCTCCGAATTGAACCAGAGGACCGACAGGTTCAACGGCATCAAGGCGGTGGGTCTCAGCACATTGCTCCAATTCCAGACGAGCCATTCCCAGGTCAGAGTCTTTTCACGATCTGGCTGAGTCAGCGTTCGGCGTTTGGTCACGACTCCGTCCTCGTTGAACCACAAGAAATGGAATTCAACCGCAGAACCTGGAGCCAATTGCGGCGACAAGAACTCTCCGACGAAACCACCGGCCTTCAATTCGGACAGTTGAAACGATCGGTCTCGAAGCTCCTCGGGCAGCGTGACCTTCGAGAGCGTCTTGAGGTACGGAGTCACGAACTCCAGATGATCCGGCCAGCGGAGAATCAATCGCGGCCGCAGCATTTGTTGGGTGTAGGCCATGCCGGGATCGGCGGCGACAAGGCGGTCTAATGGCCTGGCTGAGATGCCTCGCAGCGAGTCACCCGGAATCGTGCGGACGAGTTCGACTTTTTGCTGCGTCAGATTGATCAGGTAAATCGCGTCGCGTGCCGGAGTCAGATACAGCGCCCCCAAATCGGCATCGCGTTCGTCCGACAGTGCAATCAAGGTGTTGGAAAATCGTGGCAGACCATAATTCGGATAGTCCGTGACAAATCGTCCGATGTCACCCGTCTGGTGATCCCAAGTCGGAAATCCATTTTCGTTCGACGGCCTCTCGGTTTGAAATCCGGCCGGGCCGAGATATCCGCGCAGCGATTTCGTTCTGCCGTCATACACCGGCAAGAAGGCCGAGCCTCCCGGCTGATCGGGCCAAAGAAAGAACCAATACTCCGGATATCGATCTCGGCGGTGAATCGACCAGTCCTCCAGCCGCACGGACCAAGGGAGCGGTGTCGGCACATCCACGAGCCTTCGCGGCCAACCCCCTTCGGAACCATTGATGCCCAGCATCGGCGTTTTGGGAAACGACACAATCCGCCAAGTCGTATGCCGCATATTGCGGAGCTCTTCGTCCGTCACCTTCACCGGCTCATCGTCCAACGTCCGGTACTCAATGGGATTGCTGTAAATTCCACGATTGTGGGAGTGTTGAACGACCGGCTCGCCCGATTCGCGATACAAGGGATAACGAGATTCCGAAACAAAACCTGAGGTGATTCGCTCTTCGATCCAATTCGACGACGTGCGGACGATCGCCAGCCACACGATCGCTCCGCCAACCGACAGCACGAGGCCCAGCAACAGACGCGAGATCCCGTAGCTGAACTCGCCAGAGTTCAGTGGTCGTCCACCATTCGCTGAATTCTGGCGAATCCAGCTACCAACTTCCGAAGTCGCCATCACGGATACTCCCGTTCGCGAACGATCAACAGCAGGCATGCGGCGAAGACCACATCAATCAGCGCCACGACCGCGAACTCTTGCCACATCGGCCACAGCCACGCGCCGAGCGATTGCCGATAGACCATCCAACCGAACCCCGCCACGCAGGGCAGCAGTCGTGTTCCGAACCAACGAGCCGGACGCAGCATCGTCAGCAGAGTCCCCAGATACAGCGGCGACATCGACCACCACAATCGCCACGTCTCGTGCGTCATGCTCCACTCAAACGGCGACGGATGCGTCCCCGGCCGAGCGGCCCACGCTCCATACGCAATGATCGGCAGCGCCGAGCAGATCAGCACGACGCTCAACCCGACCGCAAGTTTGCTGAGCACGATCGCTCGCCGGCTGACGGGCCGATACAGCAAGAACAACCACGCGCCGCGCGATTCGCTCGCCGTCTGCCACACCGCCAGACAGACCGCCAATAACAATGAGACAACGGAAAACGGACGCATGAACGCATCATCCAAGAAGGGGATCGGCGTGCCGTTTTCCCGCACGAAGTGTTGCATCCATCCGAATCCGGTCACATTCGTCAGCTTGCCGACGACCAGCAGATACGCGAGACACGCGGCCGCTCCGACGATCGCCGCCGATCGCAATTCCTTCACCACGAGCGCAGCATGTCCCGGAGAAAAGCCAACTCGTGCGAGGATCGCCATTCCGCGATCCACAACGGAGTTGACCGCATGGCTCAGTCCAGCGGCCATTCCGCGCGGCCACTTGGCGAGCGGGGCGGCGTCAGCCCCCCGGTGTTTTCGTTCGCTCACCGACACGCTGTTCGTCACGACGGACACCACCGGGGGGCTGACGCCCAATGGTGCTGACTTTGATTTTGCGTTGGAATTGTCCGGACCACGGCATGGGGTTTGCGCGTAGCTGTCAGATTTCCTCACGGAGGTCATTCTGGCATGGTCAAGCACGGTAACGCGGGGGTTTCGGGTGA
>CAMDPX010000136.1 GCA_945905295.1 Planctomyces sp. SH-PL62
ATCGGCATGAAGTTCCGACTCATTCCGCCAGGTGAGTTCATGATGGGGAGCACACCGGCTGAGATCGAAGCGTCTCTCAAGAACTCGGATCCGAGAGAACCGAAGAGCGAGGAAGTCCGCATCAGGAGCGAAGGTCCTCAGCACAAGGTCATTCTGACTCAACCGTTCTACCTTGGGGCGCATGAAGTGAGGCAGCAGGATTACGAGTCCGTGACCGGAGTGAACCCGTCGATCTTCTCGACGAATGGCCCTCAACCGGCATATCGACCGAACTTCGACACGTGGAAGATGCCCGTTGATAACGTGAATTGGTACGACTGCACGGACTTCTGCTCGAAGCTCAGTACGAAAGAAAATCTCAAGTCGCATTACTCCCGCATCGGCGCGAACGTGACGCCAGTGGACGGCAACGGTTATCGCTTGCCAACCGAAGCCGAATGGGAGTGTGCCTGCCGCGCTGGTACGACCACGCGCGTTTGGTACGCCAGCGATGAGGATGCGTCGCAGACGGCCTGGCTGGAAAATCCCGCAGGCGGGCGGCCTTATCCCGTTGGGCAGTTAAAGCCCAATCCCTTCGGTTTGTACGACATCTACGGAAACTCGTGCGAATTTGTCGAGGACGGTTGGAGTGTCGATGGCTACGCACAATTCGCATCTCAACCCGCCATTGATCCCCGTATTCCATTTGTCGGCGCTCCCAACCGCATCCTGCGCGGCGTCATTTGGCCGCCGACCGCCGCCACGGTGAGTTCGACTCGTCGTTCATCAGAACCAGCCTCGAACCGTCGCCACTACTGCGGCATGCGAGTGGCGTTGTCGATCGAGGCCGTGAAGTTGGCGTTGGCCAATTCCGTGAAGGCCGAGGCTGAGCCTGAACGGAATCCGAACCGTGCATCAAATTGGAAAGGCTGGCCGAAGGACGCACCGGCTCCGGCCATTGCTCCGTTTGATGCCGAGCAAGCGAAGCAACATCAGGAAAATTGGGCCAAGCATCTCAAGGTGCCGGTCGAATACACGAACTCGATTGGCATGAAGTTCCGCCTCATCCCGCCTGGCGAGTTCACAATGGGGAGCACGGCGGAGGAAATCGAAGCGACCCTCAAGATCATTCTTCCGAACGACTGGCTCTGGACACAATGTGCCCGCAGCGAATCCCCGCAGCACACCGTAGTTTTGACGAAACCAATGTACGTTGGCGTCCATGAAGTGACTCAGGCTCAATACGAGCGGGTGATGGGGAAGAATCTCTCGCACTTCGCGCTGACGGGAGCGGGAAAAGATGTCGTCGCCGCATTGGACACGTCGAGTCATCCCGTGGAGATGGCGAGCTGGATCGACGCGGCGGAATTCAGCGCGAAGCTCAGCCAACAAGAAAACGTCACACCATTTTATCTGCGCGACGGCGAACAGGTGACTCTTCAGAAAGGAACCGGCTACCGGCTGCCGACGGAAGCGGAGTGGGAATTCGCCTGCCGTGCCGGGACGACGACCAAGTATTGGATGGGTGACAACGACGCCGACTTGATTCGGGCTGGCTGGTTCATCGCCAACTCCGGCAACCGAACTCATGCCGTCGGTGAACTTCAATCGAATCCTTTCGGGCTGTATGACGTTTACGGCAATGTCTTCGAGTGGGTTCAGGACTGGTGGGCTCCGCAGTATTACGCGCAATTTCACAAAGAGCCGTCGTTCGACCCCAGCGGCACAACCTCAGCCAGTTCCATGCGTGTACTCCGAGGCGGTGCGTGGTTTTTTCTGCCAGCGATTTGCCGTTCCTCAATGCGTATGGCCCAAACTCCGTCCTACCACGCCCAACGCGTCGGCTTTCGTGTGGCACTGACCGTCGAAGCGGTGAGGTCCACGCTGAAGTAACCCGAAGCGTCAGCGAGGGCGAACGCTCCAAGCAGCTACGAGTTCGAAGCGTTCGTCCTCGCTGACGCTCCGGGTTGCTTTTTTGCGCTACATCTCGGCTGGCCGTGTTGAAGTCGGTTGCCGAGTCCCTTCGGTTTTTGGTTCCGGCCAGCGAACAAGTTGCCGTTCTCGTTCTTTTTGAAATTCTTCGATCGGGTCGATGTTGGGATCGATCTCCTCTTCCATGACCTTGAAGAAGCTGGAGCCGAGCACTCCAAGAATTCCGGCGAAGAGCGCAAGGCCGGAGACGAAGGTGAACATCACCACGATTCGTCCCAACGGCGTGACAGGACTGAGATCGCCGTAGCCGACGGTGGCGACCGTGACCATCGTGAAGTAGGCCGCATCGAACAGGTTCGTGAACTTGTCGGGCTGCGCGGGATGCTCGGTCTCGAAGACGGCTACGGAGCAGAAGAGCCCGATCACGGTCATCGAAAAACAGAGCGGTTGCAGAGCAGGACCGGCTCGATAAAAGCCTAGCGCGACGAGTTGCAGCGAGCGGGAGTATCGAAAGAACTTGAGCAGCCGAAACACTCGGAACGTGCGAACGAGATGCAGCCAGTCGGTCGGCAGGAAGAAGCCGATCCAGAAGGGAGCGATCGAAATCAAGTCGATGATCCCCAGCGCCGAATGCGGGTAGTGCCAGCCGTGTTGATCCTGAACGTCATCGATCCAACGCAGCACGTATTCAACGGTGAAACAGATGGCGATAAGACTTTGTACCCACCAGAAGAATGGATGCGCATGCTCGGTCGCGTTGGCTCCCGTGGAAATCTCGACGAGGTAGGCGACTGTTCCGGCCAGGATCAGGAACTTGAGCCACGGGTCAGCCCTTTTGAGGATGGCTGCGACTTGGAGCATGGATTCACCGTTACTCTGGCGAGCGGCTGGGCGTTAGCCCACCGAGGTGGTTGAAATCGGTTTCGACCGGCAAACTCGGTGGGCTGACGCCCAGCCGCTCGCCTGCCACATTGGAATCCTCAGCCGCGGATCAGATGCGGAACGAAGCGGCTGGTATTGTGAGTGATCGGGTTTTCGTCTTCGCGAATTCCCATTCCGCAGGCGGCATCTCCGATGATCCAGCTTCCGAGGACGGCATGTCCGCGTCCCATGTTCGCGAGCGGATGAAACGCCTGATAGACCACCGCTTCTTCGGAGTACGGACCTTCTGTTTCCTGCAACACCTGCCCGCGTCGGACGAGCTGAATGTTGCTCCCCTCGCGAGACAGAATCGGCTTGCGAACGAAATCTCCGGCCAAAGGTTCCCACGCGGCCGGGAGTAAGTTTTCGCAGTCGGGAAACATCTCCCACAGCAAGACCAGCAATGCCTTGTTCGAGAGGAGCATTTTCCAAGGGGGCTCGATCCAGCGTGTCTTCGACGTCAGCAAGTGGGTCGCGAACTCTTCGCCGAGCATCCATTCCCACGGATAGAGTTTGAACAGGCAATCGAGCGGTGCGTTGTCGGCCCCGACGAACGTCCGGCGCTTCGAGTCGAAACCGATCGCGGACACATCGAGATAATCCGTGACGATGCCCCCTTGAGCGGCGGTGTCTCGCAGGTAAGTGATGTTCCCAAAGTCTTCTTCATGCCCTTCGGTCGCCGCGAAGCTGAGCCGTTTCATGCCGTGTTCGCGCAGGTACTTCCAAGCGTCGATCAATTGCTCGTGCAAGCTGTTGAACTGATCCAGTTCGGGATGCACGGCCTCCAGCCATTGCCATTGCACCACGGCCGCCTCGAACAGCGCGGTCGGCGTGTCGGCGTTGTACTCCAGCAACTTGGGCGGCGTCCGGCCGTCGTAGGCGAGGTCGAAGCGGCCATAGACCGTCGGTTCGTCGTTATCCCAGCTCGCGCGAATCCACTCGCGAAACCTTGGCGGAATCCGAAACTCGTCGAAGCGATCTTCATCGAGCACGACTTGGACCGCTTGCAGACACATCTCGTGCAACGTGTTGGTGGCTGCTTCGATCTCTTCAATCTCCGCCAGCGTGAACTCGTACCAACCCGCTTCGTCCCAATACACATCGCCGTCGATCGTGTGATAAGTGAAGCCCAGCTCTTCGACGTCGCGACGCCAGTTCAATCGCGGTGGTGCAGTGACGCGACGCATTACGAGCCTCCTGAGAAATGGCTTCCCGACGAGCCGAATCCGCCATGCGCGACATGGCTTGATCCGGACGAACTATGTGACGGCGTGGCCGACCCAGAATGCGAGCCACCAAAGATCGGGCCGAACCAGGGACTGCGCGATGACCGGTAGTGCGAACCGTGACTGGTGGTTGTCGCGGGCGGGCATTTGGGTTTTTCCGGCTCGCCCGGCTTGGCGGGAGTGTTGCAATCGCCGTCCCTCTGGTGAGCCGCCGGCGAATGGACCGACGTTGACGACGGCCCACAGCCAAACGCCGTCATGGCGGGGACGAGCAACGTCAACGCAACTTTCGTACTTCGCTTCATGACAAGATTCCTCTCGCGGAGAGCTGTTGGTAGCCGCTTTTCGCCAGAACGCGGGTCTTCGGCAATCCGCCCGCGTTCTGGCGAACGCGGCTACAGCATGGAGACGACCACGATCGCGCTCACGCCCAACAACAGCGCGGCGACGACAACGCCGACCGCGACGTTGCGATCCTCAAGCTGCTTCTCGATGTCCAGCCGCCGAGTGACCAATTCAAACGCTTTGAAGCCAACCAGCATCAATGCAATTCCCACCACTCCGAAAGCCGCGGTGGCCATCAGCGCATTGATCAGGGCCTGCGTTTCGACGGGAATGGATGCCAGTAGGAGTGACGGTGACATGCAGGAGACCTCCGACAAAAGGAAGAAGACAATTCGGACGCGAGACGCTCACAAGAGCCTCTCCCAAATTCGCGGGCTAGGTGAATTACTCGATTTGCAAATCAGACTCCAATGAACTCGAACAACACACCTGACAGCTAAATGCCCGAATCGCACTCTGTCCCGACAGGGCATCTGGAGTCCATTGAGCACAATCGCGGGACTTCGAGGTCGTGGCCGCTTCCACTGAGCAAAGTCCCGATGTCGGGGCCGGAGCGCGGACGGGCATCTCCATATCGTCTCGACAGCGAGTTTGGACTCTGGGAATTCCGACGCTGGTTTTGAGGGGGAAGCCCCGCTCCGTTCTGGATCAACCGAAAGACATCGTTCATGCCAATTTCAGTGAGGTGCGATGAATGCTCGGAATCTCATCGCGTGAAGGATGAAGCGGTCGGCAAACGCTTCAAGTGCAAAGGCTGCGGCAAGTTTCTCAAGGTCGAGGCTCCTGCGCCGCCGGAGGACGACTTCTCCAACTTCGACGACGCCGAACTAAACGACGAGGATGCCGAAAAGTCGGAAGAGGCCGCAGACGATTCTCGGAAGAAGGCTCCGAGGCGAGCGAAGTCGGCGTCAGCGGGTCGTAAAGGCTCTACCAAGGCTGGTAAGCCGAAGTCCGTGCCGATTGGCAGGACCAAAGTCCCTTTGGGAATCGACTGCGTGTTCTTTGGTTTCCTGGCAACGATTCTGGTGGTTCTGATCGTCTTCGCGGTGACTTGGTCGAGTCGAGGCAATCCTGTGAAGGTCGTGCCCGTCCTGTTTTGGATGTCGCTGGTGGGGTTCGCGGCCACCGTCGTGACGACCGTCGGCAAGCTGCTGTGCCTGACGGCTCCCCCACAGATGCCGGGCAAAGGGACCATTTACGTTGCGGTGGCCATCGACGTGCTCGCGCTGTCGATCACGATGGCCAGTTTTGTGGCGACTGTCCCAGCACTGCTCACGAGCGCGATCAACCTGCTGTCGATCGCTGGATTTGTCAGTTTCATTCTGTTCCTGCAAAACCTCGGCGACTTCCTCGGCGAGCGGGATCTCCGAGAGCGAGGCTCCGGTGTCCTCATGTTGGGGATCGGTATTGTTGTGCTTTTGGCAGTGCAAGTCGGATTGGCATTGGCCGCACAGGCCAGAGCACTTCCTCCAATCGTTGCCGGCCTGGGTGTCTTGTTGGTGATGCTCGTCCTGTTGGTCGTCGGAGTCTTCTTCGTCATTCGCTACGCAGGATTACTTTCCACCTGTCGCTACGCGCTGTCCAATTGCTGAGGTTGATCTCGCTGCGACGTTTAGTATTGAGAAATGGTTGTTGTGATGGATTGCATCGTTGTTGAAGCCCGTGTGGGTGCGGATACGATGCCAACGCATTTGAAAGCGGCATCATCGAGTTTCACTGCGGAGGTCAATTGTTGTGTCTAAACCCATGAATTGGATGCTGGTCTGTGTTCCGGTGGCACTCGCGATGGACTGGCTGCACGCGCCGCCGTGGATCGTCTTCCTGGTTTCGGCCGCGTCGATTGTTCCGCTGGCCAGCTTGATGGAGCGAGCGACCGAGAGTCTCGCGCATGTCTTGGGCCCCAACCTGGGTGGGCTGCTGAGCGCCTCGCTGGGCAACGCACCGGAAATGATCATTGCCATCTCTGCGCTCCTGAAGGGGTTGGATGAGATCGTCAAGGCGTCGATCGCGGGATCGATCCTGGGGAATGTGCTGTTCGTGCTGGGCGTGTCGATGATCGCCGGTGGCACGCGCCGGGACGTGCAAAAATTCAACCGCGAGGCGGCGTCGCTCGGTTCGGGACTGTTGTTTCTGGCCGTGGTGGCGCTGCTCGTGCCGGCCATTTTTTTTCACTCCAGCGATTCGCCGCGCCGTGAGATCAGCCTGGAAATCGCCGCGATTCTCTTGGTCGTGTATGGGCTGAGTCTGGTTTTCTCGCTGCGCACCCACAAGCACCTGCTGGGAGAACGCACGCCGGAAGACATGGGCCACTCTGGACCGCACTGGAGCGTGAAGAAAGCCATTGGCGTCCTGGCAGGCGTCACGGTCGCGATCGCGATCGTCAGCGAAGTGCTCACCGGTTCGGTGGAAGAGACGGCGAAGATGCTGAAGTTGTCGGACGTCTTCGCGGGAGTGATCCTGCTGGCCACGGTCGGCAACCTCGCTCAGTTGATCAACGCCGTTCGGTTTGCTCGCAAGAACAATATGGACCTGGCGATTGGCATCACGGTCGGCTCCAGCACGCAGATCGCGCTCTTTGTGGCCCCCGTGCTGGTGTTCGTAGGGCTGTTCACCAACACGCGCTTGGACCTCGTCTTCAGCGAGTTTGAAGTGATCGCGCTCGCGATGGCCGCGCTGATCGTCCGCAACTTGACTCACGATGGCGAATCGCACTGGATGGAAGGGGTCATGCTGGTTGCGGTGTACTGCATCTTCGCCATTGGGTTGTTCTTTTTATGATCGAGTCCACGGCAGGCGAGTGCGACAACTCGGAAATGATCTCTCTTGGAGAACCAACTTGAGCGTGTCTTATCCGTGTGGCGGTTCCAATCCGTGTGAAGAACTGCGTTAGAAGCTGAGGAACACGGTTCTTCACACGGATTGGAACTGCCACACGGATGAAGACAGGCTGACTCGGTCGCTGGTGCGCGATCAAATCCGAGTTGTGGCACTAGGCTCTTTACTTCGTAGGCGGCGCTCTTGCGGGAGCTGCGCACCTTACATGGTCGTCCTTTTCGCCAGTCGCAAGTAACTCCGGGGCGAAGTCATGCCCATCACGGTGAGCGGCAAAGATCCGCAGTTTGATCGGCCGCTCGCGGACAGATTGAGTTCAATTTCGCAGAAAAGTTCTGTCGGGCCTGTGATCCAAACGGGCATGACTGCAATATCGACTTCGCCACGTCGATTGGCTGCGGACCGTACTCGAAAGTGAGATACACCTTGAAAAAATCTCCCTACCTCACCCTTCAGCCCAGTGAGCAGACCATCGTGACCGCCGCGGCCACGATCTATGCCGCTTACATCACCGCCGGACACGTCCGAGACGGCCAAGAGAACGCTTGGATGGATCGCGCCCTCAAAGCCGCGTTCCGGATGGCCAAAGTGACGGACGAAACCGTTCAGGCAGATAAGGAACTCGACTGAGCAGCCCGATCATGTTGCTGGAAGCATTTAGGGAAAACCATTCATGCCGATCACCGTGACCCGCGGCGAATGCTCGGTGAGTGTGCTGCGATCCGTCATTGTCGTGAGACGTTCAATCCCTCCGTAGCCACGAACTCGCCGACGTTCTGATTCGAGCGTCTCCGCCAGATGAACCCATCCAGGACGTAATGCGTGATCTGCGGCACCGCCAGCAACGGAACGAGTACTTGATCCCAGTCACCGATGTTCCACGCGGGACCAAACAGCCACGAGTGGTCATGCCAGACGCCACAGTCCCACAGCAGTTCCTCGGCGTAGGCCAGTAGCCACAGCACGCCGACAAATCGCAGCCAATGAAGTTTGGATCGGCGTTCGACAACGATCGTCGATGAATCAACCGCGCGAGCAGGCTGGAACCACGCGACCAGGACCATGTACGGCACTCCGTGCGTGATCACGTTCGTGACCGTGAAGGCATAATCGGAGTTCAATCCGACAATGCCGACGTACCAGCACAACGCCGTCGTTGCGACCACCAAATCTTTGCCGGGATTGAATTGCCGCAGCCAGATTGCTCGGTACGCCGAGCGTGCGGCGTACAGACCCAAGGCCGACCAATAAATCGGCGCGAGGATTTGCTCGGCGAGCACCGGCACATCGACGAAATCCGACGAGACAAACCATGAGAAGCGCCGCGAGTGCGAATGCCAGAACACCAACGGATAGATCGTCGCCAGATAAATCGCTGCCGAGTCGATCGCTCGGCCGAGCATGCCTCGTTCATTGGCTTTCGCTCGATACAGCGCGACCCAGCCGTATTGCTGGCGAACAAAATGAAAGACCGCGACATACGCCAGCGTCCGCCAAAACAATCGCGAGCCTTCCGAATACAACGCGGCTCCGATTCCAAACGCCATCATCGGAACGAGCCAATACAGCCACGGCCGACGGCGCAACTCTGCTCGATCGAAGTACACGCGGAAGCCGGTCGCGTAGACGTGAGCCACATCAATCAGCAGCACCGAGACCACCCACAACCAATCGGGTATATCGCTTTCCAACCAGCCCAACGGCCAACCGGCCGCGACCAGCAGCAACGCCACGATCGCGCTGCCACCAAACGTCAGCAAGTCGGTCTTCGCAGAGAACAGCCAGGGATAGGACACAGTAGGGGTTGGGGGTTAGGGGTTGGGGGCTAGGGAGACCAGAACCTCATCGGCTGCACGCAGGCCGTGATCGAAGGCTTCCTCGAAGAGTGCGATGCCGCTGAGATCAGTGTTTGCAAAATGGATTCGGCCATCGGGTAGAACCGCTTCGCGGCGCTGGCGGCTGCTGATGAATCCGGGACGTGGGCGAATCATCGCGTGTCCCCAACGAAAGACATCCAGTCGAGTGACCAGCGAACGAATCTCCGGATGCGGGCGTTCGAGATCGGTGAGCACGAGGTCCGCCAAATCTGACCACGTCGCCTTGAGCAATTGCTGTCGCGCGGCTTTCGCGTCGTCGTCGCAGAGCGGGTGATACCAAGTCAGCACCGTCGGACCGTGATCGTTCCCCGATTGATGTGTCGCGACGACGTAACCCAACGAGCGGCTGTCGTGAATCACATTGTCCCAGCTCAAAGGAAAACTCGACTCGCGCGGGCGGCGGCTGAGATGCAAGTTCGCGACCAGCCACGAGCCGTATTCAAATTGCTCGGCACTGCGGCCGGTGCGCTCCGTAAACCCGTCGATCAAACGCGGCGCGAGAAACTGCGGAGCGGTGAAGATGACCGACTTCGTGCGGAAGCCGATGGGCTGTTCCGATGCGGTGTCAAACGCGAGAACTTCAAGCCGATCACCCTCAGCAAGATCCCTTGGTGAGCCGGGTGGCGTCAGCTCCCGGACGTTGTGCTCGCGGATCGTCCGGGGGCTAACGCCACCCGGCTCACCAGGATTCGTCGTTTGGTGCTCGGCGACATAGGGCCGGATCTGCGTCACGGCCATGCCGGTCTTCACCCGCGTTCCCGCTTGATCGGCCAAGTGTGCGACAATCCGGCCGTTCCCTTCCGGCCATGTCATCAGCGGCTGATGATCGGCACCCGGTTCCTTCAGCCGCGCGGCGAAGTACAGCAGGCCGGCCCACGCACTGGTTTGCTCGGCGGTCAGGCCGTAGTCGTCACGGCAACTGTAATCCACCAGCCAGTGCAGTCGCGGCGAGGTCCAGCCGTGTTGTCGCAGCCACTCGGCTATCGACACTTGGTCGAGCTTTAAGACTTCGGCATCGTCGGTCGAGTGACGAATCGGGATTGAGAACGCTCGCCGACCATCCGCATCGCGCCACGCCGCCCAGCGGTCGATCTCTTTTCGAAAGGCGGCAAGTTGCGCGAGGTCATCTTCCGTCGCTCCCTTCGCTGGATATAAGCCTTCGATCCATTCCCCCTCCACGAAAACTCGCTCGTCAGGATCGCGACACAGGAACTGTTCGGCGATGACCGGCGATCCGTCGTCGGCCAGCGATTCAACGACTCCCATCTGATCAAGCAGTCGAATCAGATCGCGGTTGTGAGCCAGCGGCACCGGCAAGTAATGAGCACCCCACGGATACGGAGTCAGGTCACACCGCCCCGATCGCGATGTCCCGCCCGGCTGCGATTCCAACTCGAGGACGACGAAATCCTCGTAGCCGTTTTGTTTCAATCGCCACGCGGCCGACAAACCGGCGACACCTCCGCCGATGATCGCAACGCCGACGTTCTGCCATTGATCCGCACTCGGCTGCGATCGAAAGCCGTCGCGCAGACGATGCCCGATCTCCCATGACTGGCCGAGCAACTCGCCGGCCGGCGGCAATCGCGGCGTGTCTGAACATCCCGCCGACAACAACGCCGGAGCACCCAGCAATGTGAGGATCAATTCGCGGCGAGTGAGCGTCACTTCATCGCTCCCCACTCTTGGTCGTAGTAATGCACCAGCACCTGGTTGTTGAGTTGATTCACTTCCGCTTCGACGCGAGCCAGATCGGGCGGGAGATCGAACAGGCTGTTCAAGATGTTGTCGGTTAAGAACCGCGACGGCCCGATGAGTTCGGACGACAAGCTCAACCTCTCCGGAAGAGGGACGCCGGAGGCCAACACAAAGCCCCACTCGCCGAACGTCGGCACGGCCGCGTGATACGGTCGAACTTGGAAGCCGACCGATTCGAGTGTCTTCACGATGCACCAATACGAACGAGGAGCGACCAGCGGCGATGTGCATTGCACGCTGATGACCGCGTCGGGCGTCAGATGTGCTCGCAACATGCGATAGAAGCGGGACGAGTACAACTTGCCGACCGAGAACGTACCGGGATCGGGGAAGTCGATGATCGCCGCGTCGAACTTCTCGTGGGGCACGTTTTCAACGTGCCCGGCCACCGATGCCTTTGACGAAGAATTGGCAGGCACGTTGGAAACGTGCCCCACGTTGCGGCCCGCCCACAGGAACGCATCCTCGTTGATGATCGTCACGCGGCGGTCTTTCAGCGACGAACGGCTCAGTTCGGCCAGCGGCGGGAAGCGATCCGCCAGCGAGGTCATCCCCGGATCGAGATCGACCAGCGTCACCGATTCAACCGACGGGTATCGCAGAATCTCGCGCACGGCCAAACCATCTCCGCCGCCGAGTACCAGCACATGCTTCGGCAACTTCACCGCTGACAACGCCGGATGCACCAGCGCTTCGTGATAGCGGTGCTCGTCCACCGAGTTGAATTGCAGATGACCGTTGAGATAAAGCTGGAAGCCCTTTGCGTTCCGAGTCAGCACGATCCGCTGATACGGCGTCGATTCGGCGTACACAATTGGATCGCCCAGCACATGCTCTTCGGCCAGAGTCGTCAGGCTGTCGGCCTTGATGAGCGCCACGATCAGCACTCCGATGACCAAGCAGGCTCGGCCACGCAGACCGCTCAACCCGCGTGACGACAGCAGTGGCCGCAACAGGTATGTCCCCCATAAGCCGACGGCCGCGTTCAACAGGCCACACAGCAGCGATGTCCGCACTAAGCCAAGCCTCGGCACGCAAAACATCGGAAACAGCAGCGACGCGAACAACGCTCCGAGGTAATCGAACGCCAGCACGCGCGAAACGAGGTCTTCAAAATCGAGATGATCTTTCAGCAAACGCATCAGCAGTGGCAGTTCGAGTCCGACGAGAGTTCCGATCGCGAACACGATGCCGTACAGCACGGCCCGAAACGCTCCGACCGAGGAGAACGCCAGAAACAGCACCGGTGCCGACAGGCCGCCGACCAGCGCGACGGCCAGTTCGACTTCGATGAAGCAGCGAGCCAGCCGCTCATCCACAAACCGCGAGATCCACGCTCCGGCCCCCAGCGCCGACAGGTAGATGCCGATCACCAACGAGAACTGCGTGACCGAGTCCCCCAGCAGGTAACTCGCCAGCGTGCCGGCCAACAGTTCGTAGACCAACCCGCACGACGCGATGATCAGCACGTTGAGGTACAGCAAGAACAACGGCGCGCGGTTCATCGAGTCTTCGGACATGTTGTGTCTCGTCGCGGACGGGGTCGGGAGTCTTTTTCAGGTCGGACAAACGGCGTTCGGCATCGGTTCGTGAATCGGTGTCCGATGGCCCTCACGCCGACCTGAAAAAGACTCCCGACCCCTTTACGCTCACCCCATGATCGCGGCCGCGATGATGATCGACATGCCGATGATGACCGATCCCATGATGATCGCCAGCGCGACGTTCTGGTCCTCTTCGATCTCTTTCTTGATCGAGAACGGCGAGAGCTTGCTCATCAGCTTGAAGCAGGCCGCCAGCACGGCGATGCCGATCAACGAGAAGACAACGGCCGCCAACAAGTGCATCCACAGCTTCACCGGAGCGACTTCCTCGACGGCCGCAGTCACTTCCACATAGGCCAACGTGGCCGGCAGCACCATGCCGGAAATGGATTCGATGGAAAACACTATTTGCCTCCTCCCCAAGAGCCGCCGGAACTGCGGCCGTACGACGAGCCGCCTGAATAAGAATTGCCAGAGTACGATCCGCTGTCGTCAAACCAGGACAGAACGTCTGGGAAATTCCAACCTCCGACCGCCGCCGCGCAGAAGTAACCGCACGTCAACAATCCGTAGGTCAAGTAGCACCATCCAACGTTCGAGATGTTCTTCAACATCAGTCACTCTCCATTTCGTCATTCGCTTTTCGCATAGGGGCTGTAATCGCTGTTGCTCCAACGATTGACCTCAAAGGATCCCCGCAGCGCCGCCAGCACTGCGGGAAAGGCAAACGCCATGATCTCCGCAAAAAAGAAATGCCCCTGTCGCACCGGTGTTTTGGTGGCTCCCGACAAGAACACGAAATCCAGCAGGAACAACAGCACCGCGAAACAGCCCCACATCATCCACACGTCCGAATGGCTCGGATTTGGCTGAATCGTGCCGACCCCAAATGGACGCGGCAGGTCCGTCAGCTTGAAGGCTTCCTCGATTTCTTCCACCGTGAGGTACGTTCCCAACGATGCGTTTTTCTCGGAGCCTTTGTCCGACTTCGACGTCTCAAAGGACAGCATCCGCGGGGGAGCGATGTAATCTCGTGTCTCAACTTTCTCGTCCGTCGTCACTCGCCAATAGAACTCGCCGACGACGAAACGCACGTAGGCCGTGCCTTTGTCATACAGCCTGAATTGCTCGCCTTCGAAGGTGGCGGTGTGGTCGAAGCCCTGTTTCTTCAACATCGATAGCGGGACCGATTCGACGTAGCTCCAATGCCCCTGATTGCGGACCAGCCATCGAAAACCCTTCGCCGGGTTGTAGAGCAGATATTCGGTCCACGGAAAAGTTTTCCCCTCCCAGACGGCGTAGCGTTCCATGAATCCGATGACCGTGTATTCGGTGTCGAACAGCTTGCCGACCGATCCGAGCGGGATGACCGGCTTGACCACGGGGAGGTTCAGCGTCTGAAGGTATTCGAGTTTGCCTTGCGAGCAGTCGAGCAACGAATGGCAACTCGCGCAGGTGACTCGCTGCGACTGATCGGGAGCGTGCAGCGTCAGTGGCCCGGCACATTGCGGACAATTGAGCTGCAAGGCCGGCGTGTTCGCTCCGGTTGGGACGGCTGCCGCCCAGCCGTCTCCCTCCAGATTCAGTTCCGCGAGCGATGCCTCGCGACCGAAGAATCCTCGCGGGTGATCCCCGCTGTATTCGAGCGTTCCGAATTCATCGTTGTCGCCGTGCAGATCGGCGAACCGATGCTCGGCACCTTGGCGAAACGCCCACGGAATGTCACCGTCCGCCGAATGAGCCGTCGCGACTCCCTTCTCGGCCACGACGAAACCGCCGACGGCCGACGATGGAGATTGCTGATTCGCCGCGGACATTTCGAAGCGGTGTCCCACTTCGAGCGATTCAAAACTGGGCAATTCCGCTTTGTCTGCGAAGCGCCGCTCGAACGTCACATAGAACTTCCCCTGAGCCTCAGCCAACCAGCCGACTCGGTCTCCTGGGAATTGCAGATACCACTCGTTCCACACGCCTCCGGCCGGATGCTGATACTGCACGCGACCGACCACCTCGAATCGCTTCTTGTTGAACTTTCCCGTCTGGCCGCGATGGATCGGCGAGTTCGTCTCGACCAGGTCCGCGACCTTGCCGTGGTCTTCCACTTTCTTGTCGGCTCGCGCGACGATCGAGCGGCAGAAGTCACAGACCGTGACCAGCGATGTGCTGAGCTTAAACTCGACCGGCGCGGCGCACGCGGGACAGGACACGATTCGCTTCTTCATGCGGTCGCTCCTTCCGGCCGAATGACAGGCGAGCCGCCTGTCGCTACGGCGACACCACGTTCGGCGATGCGCACTGAAACCGACTCGGCACCAAGCATCTCGTGCAACCGATCCGACCACGGCCAATCGCCGCGCCGCCGGCACGAGAACAAGTTGAATGTCGCCAAACCTAACTCCGGCCAGGTGTGGCAAGCGAGATGCGACTCACTGAGCAGATAGAGTCCCGTCACGCCACCCGGTTCTGGAAACTGTCGCCACAGCGGCTGTCCGACGACCTGCAATTCCAGTTCGCGAACCGCACGCTCGCAAACGGCTCGTACAGACTCCAGCGACCGCAGCCGTTCGCGCGAGCAACCGCTCGCATCCACGATCCACTCGCGGCCCGCGCCAACATGGGTGCGGTCAGTCTCGACAATTCCGGGTTCGATCGGCGTCGTCATCATGCGGCGTACTTCGCTGCCTCGCGAAACTTCTTGCGACCGTCCGTGACTCGGCCGGAATTTGACGCGGGCATTGAAACAAACAAGATCGACCGTGGAAAGCGAATCGGTGAGGGGTCGCTCAGAGATTTGACGGCCATTCCACAGCCGTTACCGTGCGGCTTGGAGAAGTTGACCGGACGACGTGAGGAACTCTGATCGTGTCATCGCTACGTTTCGCGCATCGCTTTACCAGCCGGCAAGCTCGCTTCGGCACGATGTTATTCGCGATCGGATTGGCGGTGCTGGCGTTGGCGGCGTGGGACAATTCCTCCGGGCTGCCGTTTTCGATGCCGGGAGTTTGGAACAGTCAGCGGACGATGTGCCTGCTGGTTGCACTGGGGTTCGCGACGTTCGGAATGTTTGTGCTCGTCAATGGTCCGCGTGGTGAGGACGACGAACGACGAAGCTCGGCTTGGAGGCCGTCTCGATCGGGACGACGGTTTCGGTCGTTAGTGGTTTATTCGCGCGACGGCTGTCACCTCTGTGATGAGGTTGCCGAGTTACTGCATGGCTACTCGGCTTATCTTCCAGTCGTTCAAGAGATCGACATCGACGCCGATCCCGCCTTGCGGTCTCAGTTCGACCGCGAAGTGCCGGTGGTGGAATTCGACGGCAAGGTGCGGTTCAAAGGCCGCGTGTCGGAAGTGCTGTTGCGGCGGTTGATCGAAGGAACTCCGCCGGAAGGAGGTACAGCTCGATGACAGCGACCTTTGGCATGTTCGTGAAGTCCCCCGAACCCGGCCGCGTGAAAACTCGCTTGGCGTCGGCGATCGGAGACTCGGCGGCGGCCGCGCTCTACCGAGGATTTCTGAGCGACTTGATTCTCCGTTTCGGAGCGACGGGGACTCGGCGAGTGTTGGCGTACTCGCCGGCCGACGCGGTCAGTCGCGAGTTCTTCGAGCAGCAGTCAGCGGGTCGCTTTGAACTGTGGCCTCAGCCAGACGCGGATCTGGGAACACGAATGCGACTCTTCTTTGAAGCGTTCGGCCGGGAGCCGGTTGTGCTCATCGGTTCCGACAGCCCGACACTGCCGGCGAATTTTCCAGATCTCGCCTTCGCGATGCTCAGACACCATGACGTGATCCTCGGCCCGGCGACCGATGGCGGGCTGTATCTGATCGGGTTAAATCAGCAGCACCGCGCGTGGCCGATCTTCGAGGGCATCGACTGGAGCACCGCACGAGTGCTCGACCAGGTGATGCGGCGACTGATCGAACTGGACGCTCGCGTCGAAGTGCTTCCGCCGTGGTACGATATCGACGAACCCATCGACGTCGCGTTCCTGAGAGGCCATTTGGCAGCGAGCAGCGTCTCTCAGGTCGCTCAGCAATACTACGATGCTCCCGCGACACGAGCCGCTCTGGAACTCCTGCCGGGGTTGGATGTTCTTCCGGGCGGACGCTAACTTTACGAGTGTCTGATTGGTCCTTGGTTCCCGCCGTCGCGTTTGCTTCACGCCTCTGCGGCCGAGCCAACGTCATCCAGTGAGCATCACGAATGCCGAATTCTTCATCAACACCGACCACGCCGTCGAAGATCTTGATCGCCGACGATAACGAGCAAAATCGCGAACTGCTCGAAGCGTTTCTGGCCGACGGTGCCTTCCAGATCGAGATGTCTTTCGACGGTCCCAGCACGCTCGAAATGGTGAAAACCTTTCAACCGGACATCGTGCTGTTGGACATCATGATGCCCAAGCTCAGCGGCTATGAAGTCTGCCAGCGAATGAAGGCGGACAAGGCCACGCACGACATCCCGATCCTGATGGTCACCGCCCTCAACGAGATGGGGGACATCGAAAAAGCGGTCGCCGCCGGCTGCGACGATTTCCTGACGAAGCCGGTCAATCGACTGGAACTGACGACTCGCGTGCGGTCGCTGTTGCGAGTCCGGCATTTGACGAACGAACGGGACCGCTTGCTGGAATATCTGGCCGAGGTCGAAGCCGCTCTGGGACCGGGTGGGGTCCACAAGCGATGAGCGCCGCCGAGTCATTGCCGGCCTCCGTGATCACGCTGAAACCGCGCCACGCCCTGCCGTTCTTCAAGCATCACCCGTGGGTCTTCGCCGGAGCGATCCGCTCGGTCCAAGGCGATCCGCAGCCCGGTGATGAAGTCGTGCTGCATACTCACGAAGGGGAGTTCATCGCGCGCGGACTGTTCAATCCGCACAGTCAAATTCGCGTGCGGCTCTATTCTTGGGATCAAGCGGAGCCGCTGGACCAGAAGTTTTGGAAAGCTCGCTTGCAGTCGGCGTTTCAACTGCGAGACACGCTTTTTCGGCGAGCCGAGGGGCGTCAGCCCAATGGCACTCGCTTTGTGAGCGGCACGGCGCTAGCCGCCGGTAATTCGCCGGACAACGTCGATCCCGAATCACCGGTGGCTAGCGCCATTCCGCTCAAATTGAGTGCCATTGGGCGTCAGCCCCCGGACGATTCCTGGCATGTCCGGGGGCTGACGCCCGCCGGCTCGCCAGAGATTACGGCGTATCGCTTGGTCAACAGCGAAGCCGATGGGTTATCGGGCCTGACGGTCGATCGGTACGACCGCTGGCTGAGCGTGCAATTCACCAGCTTGGCGATCGCACTCCGTCAGGAAATGTTGATCGAGCTGCTTGTGGAACTGGCTCAGCCAGCCGGCATCGTCCTGAAAACCGAAAAGGGACTGCGCGAAGCCGAGGGCATGGAGATCACCGACGGCCTGCTGTGGGGCGAGCCACCACCGAAGCCACTGACCGTTGTCGAGCATGGCCTGAAATGGGAAGTCGATCTGACCGAAGGTCAGAAAACTGGCGGCTATCTCGACCAACGGGACAATCGCCGAGCTTTGGCGCGATACGTCCACGGTCATCGAGTGCTCGACGTCTTCTGTTACACGGGAGGTTTCGGCCTGGGAGCGCTCGTCTGGGGCGGCGCGAGCGAAGTGGTGGCAGTCGATTCTTCCGAGGCCGCGTTGCAACTCGCTCAACGCAACGCAGAGCTCAATGGTGTTGCCGATCGCTGGCGATGTCTTCGTTCGGATGGATTCAAAGCCCTCGAAACTCTGCGCGATGCGGGCGAGCAATTCGACACCGTGGTACTCGATCCGCCGAAGCTGACTCGCACGCGATCCGCCTTGCCGCAGGCGCTGCGCGCGTATCACAGCCTCAACCGATTAGCGGTCTCGGTGCTGAAACCCGGCGGGCTGCTGGTGACGTGCAGTTGTTCGGGACTGGTCACACGCGACGACTTCGAGCAGATGCTGGCGGATGTGGCGATTCAATCGGGTCGAGACCTGCGGATCATCGAGGTTCGCGGAGCCGCGCCGGATCATCCAGTCTCACCGTTCTGCCCGGAGAACGAATACCTCAAGTGCTATGTCTGCCACGTCACATGACGAATTCAGGTCACCACACCGGATTGAGAACGGGCCATCAAAGATGGCACAGACCCCACCGAGCTTGCCTCGGTGGAAACGGGCCTTTGCACTACGAGTGAGAAGCGCGTAGTGCAAAAGCCCGAAACCACCGAGGCAAGCTCGGTGGGGTTTCTGACAAAGTGTTCGAGCGCTTGTCCGCCCCGCTACGCCTTCCGGATTTTCTCGCGGCCCGCTTTCACGTTCTTCGTAGCGTTGCGGGTATCGAGCACCAGCTTGGAATGCTTAACGATGAAGTCGCAGTCGTAGGCCGAGTGATCGGTCGCGATCAGCACGCAGTCTTGAGCGGCCAGGTACTCCGGCGTCAGCGGTGAGCTGTCCATGTCGGGAACATCGTGATGCCGCATCTTCGGCAGCGAGGGGACGTGCGGATCGTTGTAGGTCACGACCGCTCCGCGTGCGAGCAGCATTTCCATCAGCACGAACGACGGGCTTTCACGCGGGTCATCGACATCTTTCTTGTAGGCCATGCCTAGCAGCGAGATCTTGCTCCCCTTCAAAGCCTTGCCATCCTCGTTGAGGAATTCCATCAAGCGATTGATGACGTAGTCCGGCATGTGCGTGTTGATCTCGCCGGCCAGCTCGATGAACCGCGTGGTCATGCCGTACTTGCGAGCCAGCCACGTCAGATAGAACGGATCAATTGGGATGCAGTGCCCACCGAGTCCCGGCCCCGGATAGAACGCCTGGAAACCGAACGGCTTCGTCTTCGCCGCGTCGATGACTTCCCAGACGTCGATCCCCATCTTGTCGAAGAGCATTTTCAATTCGTTGACCAGCGCGATGTTCACGCAGCGGTAGGTGTTCTCCAGGATCTTGCAGGCTTCCGCGATCTCGGCGCTGCTGACCGGGATGACCTTCACGATCGCGTGACCGTAAAGCTGCTCAGCGAGCTTGCCGCTGATCGGGTCGAGGCCGCCGACAACCTTCGGAATGCGCTGAGCTTGGAAATCCGGGTTGCCCGGATCTTCGCGTTCGGGGCTGAAGGCCAGGAAGTAATCGCTGCCCGACTTCAACCCGGACTTGCTGAGGATCGGCAACACGACATCGCGCGTGGTCGTCGGGTACGTCGTACTTTCAAGCACCACGAGCTGTCCGGGTCGCAGCGCGGCTCGAATCGCCTCGGTCGTCCCTTCGATGTAGGACATGTCCGGATCGCGGCTCTCGTTGAGCGGCGTCGGAACGCAGATCAAGATGCAGTCCGCTTCCTTGAGCCGGCTCATGTCGGAGGTCGGCTCGAACTGCTTCAAGGTGAGCCAATTCGCGATCATCTCCGCCGGAATGTGCTTGATGTAGCTCTGGCCTTTGAGCAGCGTATCGACCTTGCGCTGGTCGATATCAAAGCCGATCGTGGTGAAGCCGGCTTTGATGAAAGCATTCAGCAGCGGCAGGCCGACGTACCCCAAACCGATCACGCCGACAACCGCTTTTTTGTCGCGGATTTTTTGTTCGAGAGCCTCGCGCATTTGTCACCATCCAACTGGTCGAGAAGTAAGAATCCATTCGACGCCTGCAAGGCGCGGCGGACTGTAGCAGTCGAAAAAAACAGCCGCAATCACGGTTTCGTCGCTGGCGACGAGGTCATGCCACCCGCGTGTGCAGCCGGCGTTTTTCGATCAGCCGAACGAGAGCCGCGCAGACACGCTCGGTCGAGAGTTCGTCCATGCAGCACAGATGCGTGCGGCCGGAATGCGGGCATTGCTTCTTATAGCTGGCCGCGCACGAGACCTGTGTGGCGACCAGTTCGTGTCGCTCACCGGGCGGACCGGAGATCGCGGGACTGGTGCAGGTGAAGACTCCCAGCACCGATGTGCCCAAACCGGCCGCCAGGTGCATCGGCCCGGAGTCGTTGGTCAGCACGACATCCACTGCCGACAAGACGGCCGTGAGTTGTTTGAGGGTCGTCTTCCCAGTCAGGTTGAGCACCGTCTTTCGCGATACGAAACCTTGCAGCAGCGTCTGCAATTCATTGGCCACCGGCATCTCATTCTTGCTGCCGAGGATCACGACCGAGAATCCATACTGCCGCATCGCCTTGTTGGCGACGACCGCGAACTTCTCAACGGGCCAGCGTTTCGTCATCCAGCGTGCTCCCGGATGAATCGCCAAGATGGGGCCGCTCAGGGCACGCAGTTCGGACGTCGCCCAGGTGCGGTCGCTGTCGGTCGTGTGGATGATCGTTTGCGGCGGACGGTGGCCAACACCAAGCTCCTCGGCGATGCGCCAATACCGTTGAAACGCGGGGATCTCTTTGCCGGATTGCGGAATCGTGAGATGACAGGCGAAGCCCGCCCCTTCGCGTGAAGTTTCCAAACCGACTCGCAGCGAAGCTCCCGTCGCAGCGGCCATCAAGCCCGAACGCATCAAACCTTGCAGGTCAAACACGAGATCGAATTGCCGCTCGCGCAGATCATGCAGCAAGTGCAGATACTGCCGCGCCGTCCCACGGCGATGGAACAGCAGCAACTCGTTGAGATGCGGATGCCCAGACATGAGGTCTGCGAGTTCTTGATTGATGACCCAGTCAATGCGAGCGTTTGGAAATCGCTCGTGCAGCACCGGCAGCAGCGGCAGCGACTGGACGACGTCTCCCAGCGCGCTGGGCTTGATGACGCAAATCCGCCGGACCTCCAGGGCCTCGAGTCGGCGATTCAAATTTGCGGTCGCCATGAGTAACGGCCTTCCGTGGCGCGTGCGTGGGTTCGTTTCGGGGCGGGAATCTAGCCCGCTGTTCGCCTTCAGCCAAGGCGAGTCTGGCAGCTCTAGGTCATGAGCCGGAACGCGCTCGTGCCACAGATCGCAATGGAATTGTCATGGAGTCCTAAAATCCCCACGGATGGCATGGCAATACCACGGATGAAAAACGAGAAGCACGGTTTTATCCGTGGTATCGCCATGCCATCCGTGGGGATCCTCGGTCTGAAAGTCACGTTTTGATCAGCAGGCCGACAGCGATGGTTCTGGTGGAAGGTTCATTCTGAACTGTGGCGTGAGCGCGTTCCGGCTGATCAAAGTGAGGGCCGCCGCTGCGGCGGCGTCACGTTACTTCTTCTTCTCCTAGTGGCTGTGGTCATGCTTGACCTCGCCGGTGAATTCCTTGCCGCCCAGAGTGACCTTGAATTTGCCGACCGCTTTCGAATTGTGATGAAACGCTTCGAACAGATCGGCGCTCTTGGTCTCGAAGCGTGACGACTTGCCTTCGCCGTCGCCCTCTTGCGGCGCGGCGGCCAAAGTGTGCGTGACCGGAGCGTCCTTGCCCGGCATCTCTAACGACAGCTCTTTGGCATCGATGGCGACGGCCGCCTTCGCGTCCGGACCCAGCAGATAGAGGCTGACCTGTTCCGCGTCCTCGTCGAATACGACCTCGGCGTGAAATTCTTCTTCGCCGAGTTCAATCAATTCGCCTTTGTGCGGTCCTTGCTCATGGCTGTGAGCCTGTCCGTGCTCAGCGTCGGGAGCCTTATCCTTATCCTTATCAAAGGCGCGGTACTCGTTTCCCTTGTCTCCGCTGCAGCCGACCAGGCCAGACAGTCCCAGCATCACCGCTGCCGACAACAACCACATTCCCGTGTGCGTGCGCATCTCCATTCGCCTTTCGATTCAGAGGATTTATTCCGGAGCGGCCAAGAGTGAAACAACTTGGCGAGCGGGGCGGCGTCAGCCCCCCGGTGAGTTCGCCACGGGACCGGG